>JBBISD010000143.1:1388-2001 GCA_037441485.1 Burkholderiales bacterium | reverse complement strand
CTTTGCGCAGCAGGACTGGCTTCGCACTGCCATCCCGGCAGTCGAGCGCAAGCGGCTGGAGGCCATGGGTGACCGTATCCAGGGTTTCGATGTCCAGCTTGCCGTCGCCGCCGATATCGTCGAGCGGGTAAAGCTCGAATCCGAGCGCACGCTGGCCGTGGCGGAGCGCGGACGGCTGGAGCGGGCGCTGCGTGAACGCCTGCACCTGGCCGCGCCGCACGCCGCTCCGCCGACGCTGGACGCGCTGCGCCGGAACCTTGCGCCGGACGCGGTGCTCGTGTCCTCGATGCATTCCGGCGACCGCTGGTGGGCGCTGGTGATTTCGCGGGATGCGCCGGCGCGCTTCCTGCTTTTCGACGATCCCGACCTGGGCCTGGCGGCCTCGGCCTGGGTGCGCCGGCTGCGAGGCGAACCGGCCCGGGCATGGCCATTGGCGGGCGGGCGGCTGGCGCTGGACGAGTTGCGGCCGGCCGGCGCGGTCGGCGGCCCGCTCGGCACGGAGGCGCTGGCGCAACGCCTGGGGCACGCCCTGCTCGAGCCGCTGGCGCGCGCCGCCGGTGCGGCGCGGCAGCTGGTGTTCGTCGGCGATGATGATCTCGTGGGTATCCCATTG
>JBBISD010000143.1:0-1378 GCA_037441485.1 Burkholderiales bacterium | reverse complement strand
GATGCACGGGCCGTGGGCGGTCGGTGCGAGCGCCGCGGCCAGCGGGGTGATCCTTTGCGCCATGGGCATGCTCACGTCGCTGTTCAACGGCCGCAGCCCCTGGTTCTCGGCGGCGCGGCAGCTGGTGTTCGTCGGCGATGATGATCTCGTGGGTATCCCATTGCAGGCGCTGCCGCTGGGCCAGGGCATTGCCCTCGATCGCTACGACATCAGCTATGCGCCATCGCTGAGCACCTACGCGCGCTGGCAGGGGCGGCAGGCCAGGCCCGCGGGCGGGCTGGACCTGCTGGCGCTCGGCGGCATCGATTTTCCGCCGCGTACCGGGCCGGAATCGGACGACCTGGCGTCGATCCAGCTCGAATACGCCGCGGCGCATCCGCTGCCGGGCGCTGGCCAGGAAGTCGCGGCGATAGCGCGGCAGTTTGCGCCGCAACGGCGACGCCTGCTCACCGGCGCCGGCGCAACCAAGGCGGCATTGCAGCAGGCGTCCCGCTCCGGCGAACTGGCGCGCTACCGCTATGTGCATCTGGCGACGCACGCCTGGGTGGATGCCGACCACCCGGAAGGGTCGGCCGTGGTGCTGGCCAGTTCGGGCGCGGAGCTGCCGCTGCAGGTCGTGCTGACCGCGGCCGAACTGGCCGGACTGCAAATGCACGCCGACCTGCTGGTGCTCTCCGCCTGCGAAACCGGCACGGGGAGCTTCGAGCACGGCCGGGGCCTGCTGGGCCTGGCCTACGCGGCGCTGGCCGCGGGCAACCGCGCCGCGGTGCTGTCGCTGTGGTCGATCGCGGATGCGACGACCGCGCCATTCATGGAGCGCTTCTATGCGCGCCTGCGAGGCGGCGCGGCGCCGGTGGCGGCACTGGCGGACACGCAGCGCGAGTTTCGCCGGTCGCGCGACCCGCGGCGTGCCGATCCGGCCACCTGGGCGGCCTTCGTGCTGTACGGCGGCTATTGACGCTTGCCGCGGACGCTCAAAGCGGGCGCGTGTCGTCGCGCTTGGCCGGACGGCGCTGGGGCGCCAGCAGCAGGGAGACCAGGAACGGCCAGAGGGCGGCGCCCAGGGCGCTCGACAACAGGCCCAACCACCAGTACGGGGCGGCGGAACCGACCCATAGGCGGATGGCCGCCGAGGCAAGCTGCGCGATCAGCAGCAGTCCGCACACGTAGATGGACTGGCTGCCGACCGGGAACCACTGAATGCGCCGGTGCAGCGTGATCGCCCCGTAGGAAAGCAGCGTATAGGCAAGCGCGTGTTCGCCGAACAGCGCGCCGTTGTGGACGTCCATGAGCAGGCCGAACACGAAGGCGATGCCCATGCCGACCTTGCGCGGCTGGTGGACGTTCCAGAAGACCAGCGTCAGGGCGAAGAAGTCGG
>JBBISD010000142.1:0-2042 GCA_037441485.1 Burkholderiales bacterium | reverse complement strand
AGGCGGGCCACGACGATCTGGCCGTTGTTGGCCTGGCTCTGGCGGTGCACCGCCAGCCAGTCGCCGTCGAGGATGCCGGCATCGCGCATGCTCATGCCGCGCACTTCGAGCAGGTAGTCGGCGCGCGGCTTGAAGGTGGCCGGATCGACGGCCGGGCGCTGCAGGACGTTTTCCTGGGCCAGGATGGGACTGCCGGCCGCCACCTTGCCGATGAGGGGCAGGCCGAACTCGCGCGCGGCCTCGCCCAGCGCGCGCACGGCGTCGCGCAGGCGGATGCCGCGCGAGGTACCCGAGACAAGCTCGATGAGGCCCTTTTTCTGCAGCGCCTGCAGGTGCTGCTCGGCGGCGTTGAGCGAGCGGAAGCCGAAGGCGCGGGCGATTTCCTCGCGCGTGGGCGGCGCGCCGCTCTCGGCGAGCGCACCCCGGATGAATTCGAGGATTTCGCCCTGGCGGGCGGTAAGGACGGTGGCGGGATCGATGTTCATGGCGGGGGTCTGCCAGGACTGAAGATGTTTCCACTGTAATTGCATACAGTAGCAGCTGTCAACCCGCCGCTTGCCGGCACGCGGCAGGCTTGCGGCCGCGGGGACGCGTGATACACTGCCCAAGCACCTATCGACAGCACGGATGCGCGGCGCGCAGCGGCTGAAAAAGGGGTCAAGAACCCTCTCGTTGCCGTGGCGGATCCGGCTGGCGGCAGCCACCCCGGAGGTTCGGGCCGGTATGACCGGAACGCCCGGTGGCGCCTGTCCACTCTCGCGGTTCGTGCCGAACGGTCCGTAACCGCCCGCGACATCGCCCGCACGGGACGCCAGATTGCCGGCGGCGCGGGGGCCCCGGACCTTGCCAAGCGGAAATTTATGCATTTGTTCGGCATCCCCGAACGCCCTGCGTTAGCCATTGCGGCAACGCTGCGACCTGCCAGGCGTTGCCGCCGGCCCGTTACCTACCGACGCACACCATGAATACGCAAGAGGCCAAGATCGTTCTGGAAACCGCGCTGCTCACGGCGCAGCAGCCGCTGCCCATCGAGCAGCTGCGCAGGCTGTTCACCGACGAGATCGACGACGACACCGTGCGCGTGCTGCTCGAGGAACTGCGCAGCGACTGGCACGGCCGCGGCGTCGAGCTCGTCGTGCTCGCCTCGGGCTGGCGCTTCCAGAGCACCGCGGCCATGCGGCCGGTGCTCGACCGCCTCAATCCCGAGAAGCCGCCCCGGTATTCGCGCGCGGTGCTCGAGACGCTGGCCATCATCGCCTATCGCCAGCCGGTCACCCGCGGCGACATCGAGGAAATCCGCGGCGTTACCACCTCGGCGCCGGTCATCAAGACGCTGGAGGAGCGCGGCTGGATCGAAACCATCGGCCACCGCGAGGCGCCCGGCCGGCCCGGCCTGCTGGCCACCACGCGCGCCTTCCTCGACGACTTCGGGCTGCGCTCGCTCCAGGAACTGCCCGCGCTGGGCGCCGATGCCGGCGCGCCGCACCAGCCGATCGAGCTGCCGTTCACCGACGCCGGCCTGCCCACGCCGGCCGCCATTGCCGTCGGCGCTCCCGCCGACGCGCCCGCCGATGACCGCATTGCCGGCACCCCCGTCCCGGCAGCGGCCGACCCTGCCGCCGACGCTGTGCACGCCGCGGCCGATGCCGCGGGCGCCGCCGATCACCCGTCCCCGTCCCCCGCCGATCCCCTGCCGTCCGTGAACAACGAAATGAGCGCCGCCACTCCATGAACCCGTCAGCTGCCCCCGACGCTCCGGCGCCGATAACCGAAACCCCTCCGCCCGCCGTCACCGCGCAGGACGCCGCGCCACCGCTGGCGCCGACACCGGCACAGCCCCAGCCGTCGTCGGCGCACCCGGCCGCGGGCTTTGCCGACGCGGCTGCCACGACCTCGGACCCGAGCGCCGCAACACCGGCGCCGGTAGCAGCGGCGGCCACGGGCGATGCCGATGGGGCCGGCGATGCCGGCGGCGAACCCGATGGCCAGCGCCGCACGCGCGGGCCGTCCAGCCGCCAGATCGTGGTCTCATCCGCGATGCT
>JBBISD010000141.1:0-2043 GCA_037441485.1 Burkholderiales bacterium | reverse complement strand
GCCGACAACGACGGCGAGGGCGGGATCCTGGCGCTGATGGCGCACCTGGCGCTCAAGGGCCGCGAACGGCCGCTGGTGATCACCATCGGCATCCTGGGTGCCGCGCTGCTGTACGGCGATGGCGCGATCACGCCGGCCATCTCGGTGCTCAGCGCCCTCGAGGGCCTGAAGCTGCCCGTGCCGGCGCTGGCGCCCTACGTGCTGCCGATGGCGGTGGTCGTGCTGGTCGGGCTCTTCGCCTTCCAGCACAGCGGCACGGCGGTAATCGGCCGGCTGTTCGGCCCCGTGATGGTGCTGTGGTTCCTGACGATCGCGGCGCTCGGGCTGGGTTCGATCGTGCAGCATCCCGGGGTGCTGCGGGCGCTGTGGCCCGGCTATGCGGCGCAGTACTTCGCCACCCACGGGCTGACCGGCTTCACGGTGCTCGGCGCGGTATTCCTGTGCGCCACCGGCGCCGAAGCGCTGTATGCCGACATGGGCCACTTTGGTGCGGGGCCGATCCGCGTCGGCTGGTACAGCCTGGTCTTCCCCAGCCTGGTGCTGAGCTATGCCGGACAGACCGCGCTGGTGCTCGATAACGGCCTGCGCGGCGACGACAATCCGTTCTTCCTGCTGGCGCCGGCCTGGGCCCAGGTGCCGCTGGTGGCGCTGGCCACCGCGGCGACCATCATCGCCAGCCAGGCCATCATCAGCGGCGTCTTCTCGATGACGCGCCAGGCCATCCAGCTCGACCTGTGCCCGCGCCTGTCGGTGACCCAGACCTCCGAGGTGGGCTACGGCCAGATCTACATCGGCGTGGTCAACTGGATCCTGATGCTGTTCACGGTGGGCCTGGCCCTGGGCTTCGGCTCCTCCGACAACCTGTCGGCGGCCTATGGCATCGCCGTGTCGATCACGATGCTGCTGACCTCGCTGCTGCTCTGGCGCGTCATGTACGAGCAGTGGGGCTGGAGCCTGCCGCTCGTGCTGGCGATCGAAGGCCCGCTGCTGCTGGTCGACGTCGCCTTCGCGCTGGCCAACCTCACCAAGGTGCGCGAGGGCGGCTGGGTGCCGCTGGTGGCCGGCGCGCTCATCTGGTCCGTCATGCAGTCGTGGCGCTCCGGGCGCCGCGCGATGCTGCGCCAGCTCGAGCGCGAGACTCTGCCGATGCCCGGATTCCTGGGCGCCATCGCCGACGTGCAGCGCGTGCCCGGCACGGCCGTCTACCTGGCGCGCCGCCTCGATATCGTCCCGCTGGCGCTGCTGCACAGCCTCAAGCACTATGCGGTGCTGCACGAGCGCAATGTCATCCTCAACGTCATCACCGAGCAGACGCCGCGCGTGCCGGCGCGCAACCGCATCGAGACCGTGCCGCTGGGCACCGGCTTTTATCGCGTCATCCTGCGCTACGGCTTCATGGAGTCGCCCGACCTGCCGGCCTGCCTGGCGCGCTGCCGCCTCGACGGCGAGGGTTTCGACATGATGCGCACCACCTTCTTCCTGTCGCGCGAGACCGTCGAGGCGGCCCGGGGCCGGCGCCACATCGGCCTGGCGCGCCGCCTGTTCGCCTGGATGCATCGCAATGCGACCGACGCCACCGAGTTCTTCCACATACCGCGCAACCGCATCGTCGAGCTCGGGGCGCGCATTGAGCTGTAGCGTCGCTGCGCAGCGCCGCCGCCACCCCGCCCGCCGCGCTTCCTGCCGACGATCGCCAGGGGCTGAGCGCCCCGCGCGTCGGCACGCCCTGCCGCCGTCCGGGGCGTATCGTGGGCGGCCTTTATAATTCAAACGGTTGCGTTTTCCTGCGAGATCCGCGATGCCGATTTACGCCTACAAGTGCACCACCTGCCAGCATGCGCAGGATGTGCTGCAGAAGATTTCCGATCCGCCGCTGACGGTCTGCCCGTCGTGCGGCACGGCCACGTTTGCCAAGCAGCTCACGGCCGCCGGCTTCCAGCTCAAGGGCAGCGGCTGGTACGCCACCGATTTCAAGAATGGCCCGGCCAAGGCCGACGCCAAGCCGGCAGCCAAGCCTGCCGAGCCGGCCGCCGGCGCGCCGGC
>JBBISD010000140.1:0-2093 GCA_037441485.1 Burkholderiales bacterium | reverse complement strand
TCGGCGGTGGGATTGGACCCGGCGAGCACCACCCGCGCATCCGCGCGCCCGGCGGCGTCGTCGGACGGCGCCGCGGCATCCATCCGGTCGAGCTGCGCCAGCGCGGCGCGGGGCGCTCCGGCGTCGATCAGCGCGCGCGCCAGGCTGCGCTGCGTATCCGGTGCGAGGCTGGCGGCATCACGCTGCAGGGCCTCGAGCAGCGGCGCAGCGGCCTCGGGGTCGTCGGCCGATAGCGCCGCCCGCGCGACCCGCAGGCGCCGGTCGGGGTCGTCGCCGGCCTCCTGCAAGGCCTGTGCGCGCCAGCGCGCATCGCCCGCCGCATCGCCGGCGGCGCGGGCGCGACGGGCCTCGGTCAGGTCGCGTTCGAAACGCAGGCGCCGGGCCAGTGCGCGCATCCCGTCGGTCTGCCGGGCGGGCGCGATGGCGTTCACGCCGGCCAGCGCCGCGTCTTCCCGGTCGCTGGCCGCGTCGACCAGCGCCGCGGCATATTGCATGGCCGGATCGCCGGGCGCCTGCTGCACGCCTTCGCGCATGACTTCGAGTGCCAGGGCCGGCAGTTGCAGGCGACGGTACTGCTGCGCCAGGTCATAGCGCAGCCAGGCTTCGCGCGGCAGGAGTTTTACGCCGCGTTCCAGCTGCCGCAGCGCCGCGTCGGGGTGCGCAGCCGCGTCGCGCGCGATGGCGTCACGCAGCGCGCCCGCGTCCAGCGCATCGGCGGCCGCGACGTTGGCGCGCAGCGGCAGCTCCTGGGCCTGGTCGAGCACGGCATCGACCTGCCCCTGCCGCAATTGCAGCGTCAACAGGCCGCGCCAGGCGCGCGCGTCGCCCAGGTCGCGGGCGATCAGGCCGCGGTACAGGGCCTCGGCATCGGCCGTGCGGCCCTGCTGGGCGCGCAGCGCGGCCAGCAACTGGCTTGCCTCGGTCTGGTCGGGCTGGGTCGCCTGGACCGACTGCACCAGCGCAACCGCGCCGTCCAGGTCGCCGGCATCGCGCAAGGCCCGCGCGCGCTGCAGCGCGGACCAGTAGCGCGCCGTGACGGCCAGGTCCGCCCAGCGCGCGCGCGTCGGCGCTCCTGGCGGCTCCAGCGCCAGTGCCTGCTCGAATTGCTGCAGGGCCTCGGCATCGCGCCCCTGGCGCAGGCGCAGCAGTCCCAGCGTGCCGACCGTCTCGCCGTCATCGGCGCGCAGCGCCAGGCTGCGCCGCAATTGCGACTCGGCGTCCTCGAGCGCGCCGGCGTCCAGCGCGACCACGGCCGCCCGCCGCGCCTGGACCGCCGGATCATCGGGTTGCGGACCGGTGGCCGCACGCGCCGCCTCGGCGCGCGCCAGGTCCGCACGGACCACGGCATCGGCCGGATAGCGCTGCAGGAAGCGCCGGCGCTCGGCCTGGTCCGCGTCGCCATTGCCCAGCGCCAGCAGCGAGCGGCGCCAGGCCTGGGCAACGCGCTCCGGTGGCGCGTCATGGGAACGGGACAGCTCGGCATAGCCGCGCAGCGCCTCGGCGCGCGTGTCCGCGTGCTGGGCCAGCAGTTCGTAGAGACTCAGCCGATCGACCGGATTCGGATCGGCGGCAACGCGGGCCGCGAACAGCGCCCGCAGGCGTTCCCAGCCGTCCGGCGTGCCGGCCAGCAGCGGCGCGAATTCGTTGGCCAGGTCGCCGGGCGGGCGGCCATCCGGGAACAAGGATCGCGCCAGCCTCAGCGCCCGCGCGCCGTTGCCGCCGCGCAGCGCCAGGCGCAGTTCGGCCAGCCCGCCCTTCTGGCGCGCGTAGACGCGCGCCAGCGCCTGCAATTCGAGCGCCTCGCGACCGCCCGGACGGCGCGCCCGCAGCACCTCGAGCAGGCGCCGCCCTTCCGGCGCATGGCCGGCGCGAAATTCGAGTTCCACCAGCATGACAAGCGCGCGCGCCTCGCTGCCGTCGATCGCCAGGACCTTGCGCAGCACGGTGCGCTCCTCTTCGGGATGGCCCAGCGCCTGCCACAGTCGGGCACTGCGCAGCAGCTCGGCGATCGCCAGCGCGTTGGCATCGCGCACGGTAAGCGATGCAGCCGCCGGCGCCCCGGCGCCGGCGGGCGCCGCCGCCGCCACGAAGGG
>JBBISD010000139.1:0-2111 GCA_037441485.1 Burkholderiales bacterium | reverse complement strand
AGGAACTGCATCTCCACGTGCTCGAAGCCGTTGCCGCCGCAGGTCGGGCAGCGGCCGTCCCCGGTATTGAAGCTGAACGTGCCGGCCGAGTAGCGGCGCTCCAGCGCGAGCGGCGCCAGCGCGAACAGCCGGCGGATCGGATCGAAGGCGCCGACCACGCTGGCCGGATTGGACCGCGTGGTCTTGCCGATCGGCGACTGGTCGACCAGTTCGACGTCCTCGATCCAGTCGGCGCCCAGGCAGCGGGCGTGTTCGCCGGCGGTGGGCCCGGGCTTGCGCAGCAGCTTGCGCAGCGCCGGATAGAGCACGTCCTGGATCAGTGTGGACTTGCCCGAACCCGATACCCCGGTGACGGTGACCAGGCGCCGCAGCGGGAACTCGACCGAGAGATCCTTGAGGTTGTGTTCGCGCACGCCCTCCAGCACGATGCGCGGCGTACCGGCCGCCACCGGCTGTCCGCCGGGCGATTCGATGCGGCGCCGTCCACCCAGGTAGATGCCGGTGGCGGTGTCGGCCTGCTGCAGCTGCGCCGGGGTGCCGTTGAAGACGATCTGGCCGCCGCGGTCGCCCGGCCCCGGACCCATGTCCAGGATGCGGTCGGCCGCCAGCATGATCTGCGGATCGTGCTCGACCACGACCAGGCTGTTGCCGGCATCGCGCAGGCGCTCCATCACGCCGATCACCCGCTGCATGTCGCGCGGATGCAGGCCAATGGACGGTTCGTCGAGCACGAACAGGGTGTTCACCAGCGAGGTGCCCAGCGCGGTCGTCAGGTTGATGCGCTGCACTTCGCCGCCCGACAGCGTGCGGCTCTGGCGATCCAGCGTGAGGTAGCCCAGCCCGACCTCGCACAGGAAGCGCAGCCGCGAGGCGATTTCTGCCGCCAGCATCTGCGTGGCCGCGGCTTCGCCGCCGCTGCGTCCGCCATCGTCCCCGGCGGCCGGGGCGCCGCCGTCCGCCAGCGCCTGCTGCAGGCCGTCGAACAGCGTGCGCAGCCGCTGGGCCGGCACCAGCATCAGGTCGTGCACCGTGTAGCCTGGCCGGCGCTCGTCCAGGTCCAGGTGCCAGAGCAGGGCATCGGGCTTGAGCCGCGTGCCGCGGCAGTCGGGACAGGTCGTGTATGACCGGTAGCGCGACAGCAGCACGCGGATGTGCATCTTGTAGGCGCGCGACTCGAGCCACTCGAAGAAGCGATCCAGGCCGTACCACTGGGTCTTCCATTTGCCGGTCCAGCCGGCGTCGCCGCCCAGCACCCAGCGGCGCGCGTCCGCGTCGAGCGCCTCCCACGGCCGGTCCAGGTCGATGCCGGCGGCCGGGGCGTACTTCTCCATGTCGGCCTGGCATTCCTTGAAGCTGGGGCTCTGCCAGGGCTTGATCGCGCCGTCGCGCAGGCTCTTGCGCGGGTCCGGGATCACCAGCGCGTGGTCGATGCCGATCACGCGCCCGAAGCCGCGGCAGCGCTCGCAGGCGCCCAGCGGCGAGTTGAAGGAGAAGGTGCTCGGCGTCGGCTCGTTGTAGCGGATGTCGCAGTGGGCGCAATGCAGTTCGGACGAGAAGCGCGCCCAGGGCGGCGCCTCGGCGGCGGCGTCGGCCGGGTCTGTGCTGTCGGCGGCGGGGTCGGAACCCGGGTCGAGCCACACGTCGACCCGCCCGCCGCCCAGGCGCAGTGCTTCCTCGACCGACTCGCGCAGGCGCTGCGACTGGGCCGCGTCCAGGCGCAGGCGGTCGCGCACGACATGCAGCACCTGCTGATGGTTGGCGCCGCGCTCCGCCGGGCCGTGCGTGCGCGTGTAGCCCTGCGCCTGCAGGTGGGCGCGCACCTCGTCGGCGGTGAAGTTGGCCGGCACGCGTATCGGGAAGGTGATCAGCAGCCGCGGCCGGTCCAGCGGCTGGCCGCGCCGCAGCAGTTCGTCGACGATCGCGCCGGGCGTGTCGCGCCGCACGGGCCGCGCGCACTGGCGGCAATACAGGCGGCTGGCGCGCGCGAACAGCAGCTTCAGGTGGTCGTTGATCTCCGTCATCGTGCCGACCGTGCTGCGCGAACTGCGCACCGGATTGGTCTGGTCGATGGCGATGGCCGGCGGCACGCCCTCGATGCGGTCCACCGCGGG
>JBBISD010000138.1:0-2117 GCA_037441485.1 Burkholderiales bacterium | reverse complement strand
CGTGCCGCGATACAGGCCGCGGGCGATCGCCAGGCCCAGCAGCGTGGCGGCCCCGACGCCGCCCAGGAACACCAGCGGGCTGTAGCTGGCGCGCGCCAGCCCGCTGGGCGCGAACAGCAGCCAGCCGTTGGCGCGCACCTCGGCGGCCAGCCCGCCGCCGACCAGGATGCGGGTCACCGGGTCGACGATGTCGATGAGCAGCAGGGGGAACAGTCCCAGCGCCAGCGTCGCCAGCGCAAACCACGCCAGGCCCAGCCGCTCCCAGCCGGTGGCGTCGTGCGCGCGCAGCAGTTTTTCCTCGCGCGGCTGGCCCAGGAAGACCACGCCGTAGAACTTGACCATCGCATAGCCGGCCAGCGCGACCACCAGCGCGACGGCGGCGGTGACCAGCGGGATCAGCATGTCCAGGAAGGTGTCGGGCAGCGCGGTGGTGAAGAGAAAGCTCTGCAGCAGCAGCCATTCGGAGACGAAGCCGGCCAGCGGCGGCAGGCCGGCCCCGGCCAGCGCGCCCACCAGCACCAGCCAGGCGGCCCAGGGCATCGGACGGATCAGCCCGCCCAGCTTGCCCAGGTTGCGCTCGCCGGTGGCGTGCAGCACCGCGCCGGTACCCAGGAACAGCAGGCTCTTGAAGCAGGCATGGGCCAGCACGTGCACCAGCGCCGCGCTCAGTGCCAGCGCCGCCAGCGCCGTCATGCCGTAGGCGTGGAAAGTGACCGCCAGCCCCAGGCCGATGACGATCAGGCCGATGTTCTCGATCGACGAGTAGGCGAGCAGGCGCTTCATCTCGGTCTGCACGGTGCTGAAGACCACGCCCAGCAGCGCACTGGCCAGGCCCAGCGCCAGCAGCACCACGCCCCACCACCAGAAGCCGCCGTGCAGCAGGTCGAAGCACACGCGCAGCAGGCCGTAGATCGCCGTCTTGAGCATCACCGCGCTCATCAACGCCGATACCGGCGACGGCGCCGCCGGGTGCGCCTCGGGCAGCCAGACGTGCAGCGGCACCAGGCCCGCCTTGGCGCCGAAGCCGAAGACGGCCAGGCCGAAGGCGATCGACGACCAGAATGGATCCAGGTGCAGCGCGCGCAGGTTGGCGAACGTGTAGTCGCCGGTGTTGGCCTGCAGCACCCCGAAGCACAGCAGGATGGCGATGGCGCCGACATGCGCGACCAGCAGGTACAGATACCCGGCCTGGCGCACGCTGGCCACGCGGTGGTTGGCCATCACCAGGAAGTAGGACGACAGCGCCATCGACTCCCACATCACCATGAAGGTGTAGGCGTCGTCGGCCAGCACCACCAGGGCCATGGCCGCCAGGAACACGTGGTATTCGAAGCCCAGCAGGCCGGGCGGGGTGCCTTCCTCGCTGCGAAAATAGCCGGCGCTGAAGAGCGAAATGCCGCAGGCGCCGGCGCCGATCACCACGAGGAAGTAGCACGCGAGCGCATCGAGCCGCAGGTGCATCGGCAGCCCCGGCAGGCCGATGACCAGCTGGGCCACTTCGGGGCCATCGAAGGCCGCCTGCAGCGCGATGACCGCCAGCGCCGCGCCCAGCACCGCGCCGGCCGGGAAGATCCAGCGCGCCACGATGGCCGTGGCGCGCAGCGCCGCCAGCGCGGCGCCGCCCAGCAGCAGCCAGCCGCCAACGATCGCCAGGATCCAGTCGATGTGGATCATTGCCGGTGCACTGGACAGATGAGAAATGGCGGCATGGCGGGAGATATCAGCGGCAAGGATACTCGGGCCCCTCACCGCGGGCCTCTCCCGGAGGCAGAGAGGGCCGCGGCGAGGGCGTCAAACCCGCTCGAACACCAGGTCCCACACCCCATGCCCCAGCCGCGCACCGCGCGCATGGAACTTGGTCTGCGGCCGCGCGCACCACGGGCTGCCCGGCCCCGGTGCGTACCCCTCGTGCAGGTTGCGCAGCAGCGGCTCGGCCGACAGTACGGCGAGCATCTGCTCGGCGTAGTTCTGCCAGTCGGTGGCGCAATGCAGGGTCCCGCCGGGACGCAGGCGCCGCGCCAGCTCGCCGATGAAGGGCTGGGCGACGAGGCGGCGCTTGTGATGCCGCGCCTTGGGCCAGGGGTCGGGAAAGAAGATGTGCACGCCGTGCAGGCTGC
>JBBISD010000137.1:0-2142 GCA_037441485.1 Burkholderiales bacterium | reverse complement strand
CCCAGTTGCCGACGATGCCCTCGAGGAAGATCAGCAGCCAGAACAGCGGCTTGGCTATCGGGTCGAGCCAGCCGTAATCGGCCACGCGGTCCAGGCCCGGGGCCAGCGCGTCGAGCGTCTTCTGGTTCTGCGGGCCGGCATACAGCACCGCGTCCTGGGCGGCCTTGGCGCCGGGCGCGAGCGTGCCCAGCGGCACAATGGCGCCCACCGAGAACAGCCGGTCGCTGGCGGCGCGGGTATAGAACTCGCGCTGCACGCCAGCAGCCGGAATCCATGCGCTCAGGAAGTAATGCTGCACCATGGCCAGCCAGCCGTTGTCGGCCGGCTTGGGCTGGAACGCGTCCTTCTTGGCGATGTCCTCGAACGAGATCTTGTGGAAGTGCTCGGCGTCGGTATAGACCGCCGGGCCGGTGTACGTCTTGTAGAACGACGATTCCTCGTCGGTCTTGCCGTTGTCCCGCGTGATCTGCAGGTACAGGCGCGGCGACACCGCCTCCGAGCCCGTGTTCTGTACTTCATGGCGCACGCCGATGTCGTAGCGTCCGCGATGAAAGACGAAGGTCTTGCGCAGCAGCACGCCGCCCGACTCGCCCTCGAAGCGCACCTCGAGGTCCTGCTGTCCGTCAGCCAGCGCACGCGCCCCGGGCAGCACGCTGAAGCGCGTGCTGCGGTGATTGGGCAGGGCCGTCGGGTCGCCCGCCCCGATCAGGCCCGACTGCGCGACGTATTCGCGGCTGGCACTGCGATCGAACAGCACCACGTGTTCTTCGGGCGCCGGCGTATTGCGCGTGATGAACCCGGCCAGGCCGTGCGCGGTCCATTGCGTGGCGCCGTGCTGGCGGACCAGTTCGGCACGCACCAGCACCGCGCCCTGTGCGTCGAAGTCGACCCGCATCAGGTCGGTCTCGACATGGACGAGTTCGGCCGGCGCGGCGCCCGCCTTGACGTCGGGCAGCGCGCCGTCGGGCGCGACGGCGGCACCGATGGCCGCAGCCCCTGCGCCTGCCGGCGGCGGCGCCGACGCACTGGCGCTGCCGGGCGCGACCGCGGGCGCCGGGTGCGCCGCCTGCCCGCTCATCGCCGGGAAGAACGTGGCGTTGCGGCCCTGCGAAACCTCCCAGCGATCCCAGAGCAGGACCAGCGAGAGGCAAAAGACGATCCAGATGAACGCGCGCTGAAAATCCATGATGCTAGCCATCTCCAACGAAACTGCCGGTGCCCGCCCGATCCGTGCCGGCCACCCCAATGAAATCCGCCCGGGCCTTCGCGGGTCCCGGCAGCGGCACGCCCGCCTGTACGCGGCCCCCGCCTACGGAACCGGATCCCAGCCGCCCGCGTTCCACGGATGGCAGCGCGACAGCCGCCGCAATGCCAGGCCGGTTCCGCGCCACGCCCCGTAGCGCTCGATCGCCTCGGTCGCGTAGCACGAGCATGTCGGTGCAAACCGGCACTGGTTGCCGAGCAGCGGGGAGAGGAAATACCGGTAGCCGCGCAGGCCCAGGAGCAGGATGCGGCGCACGACTAGGCCTCGGAATCCGGCGCGGCCGGACCGCGCGTGCTTGCGGCCAGGGCAGGCCGCGATTGTGCCAGTGAAAGCGGTGCCTGCGCGGCGACGGCCGCTGGCGCTGGCGCTGGCACCGCGCGCAGTTCGGCGCCGAGCCGGGCGTGCAACTGGTCGAGCAGGCTGTCGGCTTCCTGGCGCAGTTGGGCCTTCAGCGGCGACCAGCCCAGCACCGGCGGCTCCGGCAGACTGGCCTTCAGGCGCAGCAGCACGTCGACCGGGACGTACGCGGCAGCGGCGTTCAGGCGCGCGGCGGCGTGGCGCGCGGCCTCGCGCAGCACGCGCTTGACCATGTTGCGGGCGACCGCACGCCGCGCCTGGCGGCGCGATACGGTAATGCCGAAGCGAACCCCCGCCGCCCGCGACAGTCCGCGCGGGTCGAGGGAATCAGCAGGATGGAAGAGCGCGCTCATGGCTAGCCAGCGGCGCGATGCGCGCCAGCCGGGCCGCGGCGGCACAAAGGCGGCAAACTCGGGCGGACGCCGCAAGCGTTGCCGCTTGCCCCAGGCGCACCGGCCCGGCAACACCGGGTCAGACGGCGAGGCGCTTGCGGCCCTTGGCGCGCCGGGCATTGAGGACCG
>JBBISD010000136.1:0-2363 GCA_037441485.1 Burkholderiales bacterium | reverse complement strand
TGCTGGCGGCCGCGGCGCTGGCCAGCGTGGCGGCCTGGCGCCTGGGCGACCTGCATGGCGCGGGGGACCTGCGCCCCTACCTGCTGTTGCAGGGCCTGCCGCTGGCGATCGTGCCCCTGCTGCAATGGCAGCACGCGGCGCCGATGCGCGAGCGGGTCGCGGTCGCCGGCGCGATGGGCTTCTACGTGCTGGCCAAGTTCGCCGAAGGCGCCGACCAGCCGATCTTCGCTGCCCTGGGCGTGATGAGCGGCCACACGCTCAAGCACCTGCTTGCTACATTGGCCGCCGCGCTGCTGGCCGCGGCGGTGTGCGGCCGCGGCGAGCGCGGCTGGCGCCGGCATCGTGCCGGCACCTGCTGACAGGGACGGAGGAATCATGTTGCGACGCTACGGGCGGGACGCCATGCGGGGGGTGTTGCGCGCGATCTGCGCGGTGCTGTTCCGCGTGCGCATCGCGGGCACCATGCAGGGTGTCGACACGCGCCGGCTGCTCATCATCGCCAACCACGAGTCCTTCCTGGACGGCCTGCTGCTGGGCCTGTTCCTGCCGGTGGATCCGGTGTTCGTCATCCACACCGGGATCACGCGCCGGCCCTTCTTCCGCCTGGCGCTGAGCCTGGTCGATTACCTGTCGGTCGACCCGACCAGTCCGATGGCGATGAAGAAGGTCATCAAGCTGCTCGACGGCGGGCGTCCGGTCGTGATCTTCCCCGAAGGGCGCATCACCGACACGGGCTCGCTGATGAAGGTCTACGAGGGCCCCGCCTTCGTGGCTGCCAGGACCGGCGCGACCATCCTGCCGGTGCGCCTGGACGGGCCGTCGCGTTCGTTCTTCGGGCGGATCTCGGGCAAGCATCCGCGGCGCCTGTTCCCGCGCGTGACGATCTCCATCCAGCCGCCCACGGCGCTCGCCATGCCGGACCTGCCCACCGCCAAGGCACGCCGGCGGGCCGCGGGCGAGGCAATGCGCCGCATCATGCAGAAGATGATCTTCGATTCGCGGCCCAAGCAGACGCTGTTCTCCGAGCTGCTCGACACGATGCGCATCCACGGCCGGCGCCGGCGCATCGTCGAGGACCTGCAGCAGATCGAGTATTCCTACAACGACCTGCTGCGCATGTGCCTGGGCCTGGGGCGCATGGTCGCGCGCCACAGCGCGCCGGGCGAATGCGTCGGCATACTGATGCCCAACCTGGCCGCCACGGTCTGCATGATGATCGGCACCAGCGCGCTTGGCCGGGTGCCGGCCATGCTCAACTACAAGGCCGGCGCCGCCGGCCTGCGCGACGCGTGCACGGCGGCGGCGATCCGCACCGTGTTCGCCTCGCGCGCCTTTGTCGCCCAGGCCCGGCTCGAGGCCGACGTGGCCGGCCTCCAGGGTATCCGGGTGCTGTACCTCGAGGACCTGCGCGCCAACATCGGGCTGCTCGACAGGCTGTGGGTGCTGGGCGCAATGCTGGTGCCCGACGTCGTCGAGGCCGACCGCGATCCGGCCCGGCCGGCGGTGGTGCTGTTCACGTCGGGCTCGGAGGGCAAGCCAAAGGGGGTCGTGCTGTCGCACCATGCGCTGCTGTCCAACATCGCCCAGATCCGTTCGGTCATCGACTTCTCGGTGGAGGACAAGCTCCTCAACGCGCTGCCGATCTTCCACTCCTTCGGCCTCACGGGCGGCGCGCTGCTGCCCATCCTCACCGGGATGAATCTCTTCCTCTACCCGTCGCCCCTGCACTACCGCGTGATCCCGGAGGTGGCCTACGACCGCAACTGCAGCGTGCTGTTCGGCACCAGCACGTTCCTGGCCAACTACGCCAGGTTTGCCCACCCCTACGACTTCTTCCGCCTGCGCTACGTGGTGGCCGGCGCGGAGAAGCTGTCGGAGTCGGTGCGCAGCCTGTGGTTCGAGAAATTCGGCATCCGCATCCTCGAAGGCTACGGCGCAACCGAGACCGCGCCGGTGCTGGCGGTCAACACGCCGATGGCCTACCGTACCGGCACGGTCGGGCAGCTGCTGCCCAATGTCGAGCACCGCCTCGTGCCGGTGCCGGGAATAGACCGCGGCGGCATGCTGCACGTGCGCGGCCCCAATCTGATGTCCGGCTACCTGCGCTTTGCCGCGCCCGGCCGCCTCGAGACCCCGGCGTCTGAGGCGGGCCCGGGCTGGTACGAGACCGGCGACATCGTCGCCATCGACGACGAGGGCTTCGTGTCGATCGTCGGTCGGCTCAAGCGCTTTGCCAAGATCGCCGGCGAGATGGTCTCGCTCGAGGTGGTCGAGAAGGTCGCTGCGCAGGCCAGCGCCGCACCGCACATGCACGCTGCATCATCCACCGCCGATGGCGCGCGCGGCGAAACCATCGTGCTGTT
>JBBISD010000135.1:0-2392 GCA_037441485.1 Burkholderiales bacterium | reverse complement strand
CGGCCAGCGGGGCGGGGGCCGGGCTGCGCGGATGCAGGGTGGCGAGGTACTTGGACGGGTTCTGCGGGGAACCGTTGACGTGCACCTCGAAATGCAGGTGCGGGCCGGTAGACCGGCCGGTGGTGCCGACCTCGGCGATCTTCTGGCCCTTGCGGACGAAGTCGCCGATCTTGACCAGCATGCGGCTGGTGTGGGCGTACATCGTCGACAGGCCCTTGCCATGGTCGATCTCGAGCATGTTGCCGAAGTCCGGATGCGGCTCGGCGCTGACCACGACGCCACCGGCGGCGGCGAAGATCGGGGTGCCCACAGGCGCGGCGAAATCGACGCCGGTATGCATCGACAGCTGGCCGGTGAATGGGTCGTTGCGCATGCCGTAGCCCGAACCGACGAAGCCCTGGCTCAACGGCGTGCCGTGCGGCAGCAGCGCGTCGCGGGCCTCGCTGGCGGCCAGTTCGGACTCGACGACATTCATGAAGTCGGCGCGCTGTTCGACGCTGTGTCCGACCCGGGCCACCTGGTCCTGCAGGTCGCGCATCGACAGGTTGCGCGCATCGGTGGCCAGCGGGCCGCCGCGGCCGGGGACGTCGCGGAAGCTGAATTCCTCGGGACGGATGCCGGCCAGCTTGGAAACCCGCTCGCCCAGCGCATCCAGGCGCAGCAGCCGCGCCTGGATGTCGCCGAGCATGCGGGCCATCGCCGAGACGTTGTTCTGCACGTATTGCTCGTTGCGCTCGGCCTGCGCGCGCATCACGTAGGACACCAGCCCCTGGACCGCCGGTACGTCGGCCTCGGCCGCCAGGCGGAACACGACCGCGAACAGGCCGCCGGCCAGCGCGACGACCGCCGCGGCCAGCCCCATGGCCATCAGGACCATGCGCAGGCGCGTCACCGTAAGGGTGCGCGCCCTGGCGAGCCGTCGGTCCACGAAGATGATCTGCACACCTGCCTCCTGGTGTAATCGGGCGCGGCCACTGGCTACCCCGCTCGGTTACTATCTATCGACACACCCTGCCGGCCGCTGAATACCCGGCACAACCATTCCTTCGGATGAACCACTCCGCCCGTCGCCTCGACCACATCCTGAACGACGCTCCGCTGGCCGCCGGACTGCTCGCCCGCCTTGCGGCAGCGCGTCAGGCAGGCCGGATAATCGCCCCTATTTGCGCAGAACTGGCGCCCGATTTCGATCCGACCCGGCCCGGCGCCTGCGACCTGCGCGAGCGGGTACTGCGAATCTGGCTGCGTTCCAGCGCGCACTCGACCAAGCTGCGCCAGGCAATACCCCGGATGGCAGCGCGACTAGAAAGTCACGGCCTCCAAGTTAGCGAAATCAAGGTCGGCGTTCAACTTGGCAGGGTACGCGAAAAGCCCGGGGCCGATCCGGGCGTAAAAGACCTCAGAGGCCGGCAGTTTTTCGCACCGGTATCCCGCCCGAACTCCGACTACCTTGTTCCGCTTGCCTTCGCTGATAAGTTGGCACTTACATTGCCGGATTCTGACCTGCGCCGCGCCGTCGTACGGCTGCAGCAATCACTGCAAACGCGTCTCGCCGGAATGAGGGATTCAAATCAGCCGTTTTATCAGCAGGACCGTGAAAAAAAAGACACCCGCGGCTAGGCTGACCACGAAGAGCCGGCGGGCCCAGCGCAGGTAGCGCTCCCTGCCGGTGGCGAAGTAGGCCAGCGCGCACCCTACGGTCGCCGCACCGAGCCCGAACCAGAGCGCGCGAAACATCCGCCGGCGCTCAGGCGGTGGCCAGCAACTGGAACGCCTGCGGCGCGGCGGCGTCGCCCTCGAAGCGCACGATCTCGTAGGCCGACTCGTCGGCCAGCAGCGCGCGCAGCAGGCGGTTGTTGAGCCCGTGCCCGGAGCGGTGCGCGCGGTAGGCGGCGATCAGCGGGCGCCCCAGCAGGTACAGGTCGCCCATGGCATCGAGGATCTTGTGCTTGGCGAATTCGTCGCCGCTGCGCAGGCCGTCGGTGTTGAGCACGCGGTACTCGTCCATCACGATGGCGTTCTCGAAGCTGCCGCCCAGCGCCAGGCCGACCGCGCGCAGCGCCTCGACCTCGTTGACGAAGCCGAAGGTGCGCGCGCGCGCCACCGCCGTGACGTAGTTGTCGCGCGCGAAATCGACCTCGACGTCCTGCGTGGTCGAATCGATGGCCGGGTGGTTGAAGTCGATGGAAAACCGCAGCTTGAAGCCGAAATGCGGCTCCAGGCGCGCCCACTTGGCCATCGCGCCCTCGCCCTCGCGCACCTCGACCGCCTTGCGCACGCGCACGAAGCGGCGCGCCGCGGCCTGGCGCACCAGGCCGACCGAGCGGATCAGGAAGACGAAGCTCGCGGCGCTGCCGTCCATGATGGGGATCTCGGGCGCATCGACGTCGAT
>JBBISD010000134.1:0-2551 GCA_037441485.1 Burkholderiales bacterium | reverse complement strand
TGCGCTCCGACGCTTTCCAGGCGAATGCTACTGCGATGCGCGCGCTGGTGGAGCAATTGCGCGCCAATACCCGCGCCGTTGCCGAGGGCGGTGGTGCGGCGGCCAGCGAGAAGCACCGCGCGCGGGGCAAGCTGCTGGCGCGCGAGCGCATCGAGCGGCTGATCGATCCCGGAACGCCCTTTCTCGAGATCGGCGCGCTTGCCGCCTGGGGCCTGTACGGCGGCGACGCGCCGGCCGCGGGGCTGGTCGCGGGTGTCGGCGCGGTCCAGGGCGTCCATTGCATGATCGTGGCCAACGACGCCACGGTCAAGGGCGGAACGTATTACCCGCTCACCGTGAAGAAGCACCTGCGGGCCCAGGAAATCGCCCGGCAGAACCGCCTGCCCTGCCTGTACCTGGTCGACTCCGGCGGCGCGTTCCTGCCGATGCAGGACGAGGTATTCCCCGACCGCGATCACTTCGGGCGCATCTTCTACAACCAGGCGGCGATGTCGGCGCTGGGCATACCGCAGATCGCCGTCGTCATGGGCTCGTGCACCGCGGGCGGTGCGTATGTGCCGGCGATGAGCGACGAGACGGTCATCGTCGCACGCCAGGGAACCATCTTCCTCGGCGGCCCGCCGCTGGTGCGGGCCGCCACCGGCGAGATCGTCAGCGCCGAGGAACTCGGCGGCGCCGACGTGCACACGCGCATTTCGGGGGTGGCCGACCATCTGGCGCGCGACGACCCCCATGCGCTGGACATCGCACGGCGCATCGTTGCCAACCTGAACCGGCCGGCGGCCGCCGCCCCGGGCCCGATCGAGGAGCCGCGCTACGACCCGGAGGAGCTCTACGGCGTCGTGCCCGCCGAACCGCGCCAGCCCTACGACGTGCGCGAGGTGATCGCCCGGGTGGTCGACGGCTCGCGCCTCGACGAATTCAAGGCGCGCTACGGCAGCACCCTGGTGACCGGGTTCGCGCGGCTGTACGGCCATGGCGTGGGCATCCTCGCCAACAACGGCATCCTGTTCGGCGAATCGGCACAGAAGGGCGCGCATTTCATCGAGCTGTGCGCGCAGCGCAATATCCCGCTGGTGTTCCTGCAGAACATCACCGGCTTCATGGTCGGTCGCCAGGCGGAGCATGGCGGCATCGCCAAGGACGGCGCCAAGATGGTCACGGCCGTGGCCACGGCGCAGGTGCCCAAGCTCACCGTGCTGATCGGCGGTTCGTTCGGTGCCGGCAATTACGGCATGTGCGGCCGCGCGTTTGCGCCGCGCTTTCTCTGGACCTGGCCCAACAGCCGCATCTCCGTGATGGGCGGCGAGCAGGCCGCAAGCGTGCTGGCCACCGTGCGCCGCGAGGCCCTCGAGGCGCGAGGCCAGGCCTGCGCGCCGGCCGACGAGGAAGCGTTCAAGGCGCCGATCCGCGCCCAGTACGAGGAGCAGGGCAATCCGTACTACGCCACCGCGCGGCTGTGGGACGACGGCGTGATCGATCCCGCGCAGACGCGGCGGGTGCTGGGCCTGTCGCTGGCGGTGACCCGCAACGCGCCGGTGGTGCCGACGACGTTCGGCCTGTTCCGAATGTAACGGCGCGCCGGGTACCGCCCGAACGCACACCATGTTCTCCCGGCTGCTCATTGCCAATCGTGGGGAGATCGCCTGCCGCGTGATCCGTACGGCGCGGCGCCTGGGCATGCACACCATCGCCGTCTACTCGGAGGCCGACGCCGGCGCGCTGCATGTGCGCAGCGCCGACGAGGCCATATGCATCGGCGCGGCCAGTGCCCGCGAAAGCTATCTGCACATCGAGCGCATCGTGGCGGCCGCGCGCCACAGCGCCGCGCAAGCCATCCACCCGGGCTACGGCTTCCTGTCGGAGTCCGCGCCCTTCGCGCACGCCTGCGACGCGGCGGGCATCTGCTTCGTCGGCCCGCCGGCCGCGGCGATCCGCGCCATGGGATCGAAGTCGGCCGCCAAGGCGCTGCTGCAGCAGGCCGGGGTGCCGCTGACGCCGGGGTATCACGGCGCCGACCAGGATGCGGCCACGCTGGCCGATGCGGCGGCGCGCATCGGCTACCCGGTGCTGATCAAGGCGAGCGCCGGCGGCGGCGGCAAGGGCATGCGCCGCGTCGACCGCGCGCAGGATTTTCCCGCGGCGCTCGCGTCCTGCCGGCGCGAGGCGATCGCCGCCTTCGGCTCGGACGAGGTGCTGGTCGAAAAGTACATCCTGCAGCCACGCCATATCGAGGTGCAGGTCTTCGCCGACCGGCACGGCAATGTCGTGCACCTTTTCGAGCGCGACTGTTCGGTGCAGCGCCGCCACCAGAAGGTGCTGGAGGAGGCGCCCGCGCCCGGCCTGACCGGCGAGCGCCGCGCCGCGATGGGCCAGGCGGCGGTGCAGGTGGCGCGCGCGGTCGGCTATGTCGGCGCCGGCACGGTGGAATTCATCGCGCCGCGCACGCCGCCGGAAGGCGCGCCCGACGCGGGCTTCTACTTCATGGAAATGAACACCCGCCTGCAGGTCGAGCATCCGGTCACGGAGATGATCACCGGCCTGGACCTGG
>JBBISD010000133.1:0-2773 GCA_037441485.1 Burkholderiales bacterium | reverse complement strand
TCGAGCATGTCGGCGATGGTGCCTGACAACCTGATGGTGTTCTCGGGCAATGCCAACCCGCGGCTGGCGCATGCGGTCGTCCAGCACCTGAGCATTCCGCTGGGCCGCGCGATGGTCTCGCGCTTCTCCGACGGCGAGATTTCCGCCGAGATCAACGAGAACGTGCGCGGCAAGGATGTCTTCGTCCTGCAGCCCACCTGCGCGCCGACCAACGACAATCTCATGGAACTGGTCATCATGGTGGACGCGCTCAAGCGCGCCTCCGCCGGACGCATCACCGCGGCCATTCCGTACTACGGCTACGCGCGCCAGGACCGGCGGCCGCGCTCGGCCCGCGTGGCCATCAGCGCCAAGGTGGTGGCCAATATCCTGCAGGTGGCCGGCGTCAACCGGCTGCTGGTCATGGACCTGCACGCCGACCAGATCCAGGGCTTCTTCGACATCCCGGTGGACAACGTCTACGCCAGCCCGATCCTGCTGGGCGACCTGTGGAAGCACAACCACCACAAGCTGGTGGTGGTATCGCCGGACATCGGCGGCGTGGTGCGGGCCCGCGCGCTGGCCAAGCGCATGGACTCCGAGCTGGCCATCATCGACAAGCGCCGGCCGCGGCCCAACGTGGCCGAGGTCATGAACATCATCGGCGAGGTGCAGGGCCGCACCTGCGTCATCATGGACGACATGATCGACACCGCCAACACGCTGTGCCAGGCCGGCCTGGCGCTGCGCGACGCCGGCGCGCTCAAGGTCATCGCCTATTGCACGCACCCGGTGCTGTCCGGCCGGGCGGTGGAGCGGATCATGGAATCGGTGCTCGACGAGGTCGTCGTCACCGACACCATCCCGCTGAGCCCCGCCGCGGCAGCCTGTCCCAAGATCCGCCAGCTGTCCTGCGCGGCGCTGCTGGGTGAAACGATTTCGCGCATTGCGCGCGGAGATTCGGTGAGTTCCCTGTTCATCGAATAGCGGCAGCGTTCCCGGGCCGCGGTCCGGGACGGTGCGCCGCAGGAGGCCGAGGCACGCGATTGGTCGCGATCCGTGCCGCAGCCGCACCAGGGGTTTTGCAAGCGAACATTCCGCGGTCTCCATGCCGCAGCCAGAACGCACGATCGGAGCATCCATGAAGGTCATCGCCAACAAACGTACCGCGCAAGGCACTGGTGCGAGCCGCCGCCTGCGCCATCAGGGCAAGGTCCCCGGCATCATCTACGGCGCCGGCGCCGAGCCGGTGAACATCGAGCTCGACCACAACCCGCTGTTCCACGCCCTGCGCAAGGAAAAATTCCACGCGTCCATCCTCGACCTGGAGCTCGACGGTTCGGCCGAGCGCGTCCTGCTGCGCGATTTCCAGGTGCACCCGTATCGCCAGCTGGTGCTGCACGTCGACTTCCAGCGCGTCGCCGAAGACCAGCCGGTGCACATGAAGGTGCCGCTGCACTTCGTCGGCGCCGAGAATTCGCCCGCCGTGAAGGTGTCGGCCGCCATCATCGGCCACGTCGTCTCCGACGTGGAAGTCTCCTGCCTGCCGCGCAACCTGCCCGAGTTCATCGAGGTCGACCTCTCCGGGCTCACCGCGCAGCAGACCCTGCACGTCTCCGACCTGAAGCTGCCCGAGGGCGTCTCGGTCGTGCGCAAGGGCAAGGAAGACCCGGTGGTCGTCACCGTCAGCGTGCCCAGCGCCCAGCAGGAAGAGGCCGCCCCGGCTGCCGAAGCACCCGCCGCCCCCGCGGCCGGAGCGAAGGCGGCAGCCCCCGCGGCAGGCGCCAAGGCGGCCCCCGCGGGCAAGGCGGCTCCGGCCGCCGCCCCGGCGGCCAAGGCACCGGCCGCCAAGAAGAAGTAAGCCGCTTAGCAAGCCGCTCGCGCTCGTTGCGCCCGCGCGCCAGGATCCGCGCGGGGACCCGTGGTCCCGCCACGGGCCCCCGCCGGGCGCGCGACGCGCAGCCGCCGGGTGGCGCCCTGGAAGGCGTCACGCGTGGCCACCACCGCACCGGCCCCGGCCGGCATCCGCATGATCGTCGGTCTCGGCAATGTCGGGGCCGAGTTCGCCCGCACGCGTCACAACGCCGGCTTCTGGCTTGTCGACCGTCTGGCGGACCAGTATGGCGCTAGCTTTCGCGCGGAGCGCAAGTTCTCGGGCGCGCTCGCCCGTGCCAGCATTGGCGGCCAGGACGTCTGGCTGGTCAAGCCCGGCACCTTCATGAATCTCTCCGGACAATGCGTGCTCGCGGTGGCCATGTTCTATCGCGTGCTGCCCGACCAGATCCTGGTCGCCCACGACGAGCTCGACCTCGCGCCAGGCGACGTGCGCCTGAAGCTCGGGGGCGGCATTGCCGGACATAACGGACTCAAGGACATCCGCGCGCGCCTGTCCACCGCCGGCTTCTGGCGCCTGCGCATCGGCGTGGGCCATCCGCGCACGCTCGAACTGCGCCAGGACGTGGCCGACTTCGTCCTGCATCCGCCGCGGCGCGACGAGGAAAGCGCCATCGGCGAGGCCATCGACCGCGGGCGCGGCATCGTCGAGCTGGCCGTTGCCGGGCAGTTCGCGCGCGCCATGACCCAGCTGCACACCGCGCCGGCGGCGGCGCAGGGGCCGGCCGACAAGAATAAGGCGCCGGCCCCGGCAACCCCGCGCGCACCCGGGTCGGAACCGCCGGCATGAACGGCCACGCCACGCCGCCGCCGGCGGCACCGTCCGGCGCGCCCGCAGCGGACCCGGGCGGCGCAACGTCCGCCGCCGGCACGACGGGCACCCCTGCGCCGGCGCCGCGCG
>JBBISD010000132.1:0-2777 GCA_037441485.1 Burkholderiales bacterium | reverse complement strand
CTGGGCGCGGGCCGGTGGCGGCGGCGCACTCAAGGGGTGCAGTGTAGCGAGCAGCACGTCGATCTCGGCGCGGTTGCGCGGCTCATCGAGGAACTTGCGGATCGCCTGCGCCACGACCGGCCCGACGTCCGGCACCTTGAGCAGGTCGTCCTCGCTGGCGGCCGCGAAGGCCGCGTAGCTGCCAAAATGGCGCGCCAGGTCGCGCGCGGTGGTCTCGCCCACGTGGCGGATGCCCAGCGCGTACAGGAAGCGCTCCAGGCTCGTGCTGCGCGCCGCCGCGATGGCCGCCAGCAGGTTCAGCGCCGAGCGCTCGCCCATGCGGTCGAGCCCCTGCAGCACGACCGCATCGAGCGCGAACAGCCCCGCCGGGTGCGACACGATGCCGCTGTCGACCAGCTGGTCGACGAGCTTGTCTCCCAGGCCGTCGATATCGAGCGCCCGCCGCCCGGCAAAGTGCAGCAGCGCCTGCTTGCGCTGCGCCGGGCATACCAGGCCGCCGCTGCAGCGCGCGATGACCTCGCCCTCCTCGCGCACGATCGCCGACCCGCACACCGGACAGCGCCGCGGCATGACGAATTCGCGCGCGTCGCCCGGCCGCAGTTCGGGCACGCTCGCCAGCACCTCGGGGATGACGTCGCCGGCGCGCCGCACCACCACGGTGTCGCCGATGCGCACGTCCTTGCGCCGCACCTCGTCCTCGTTGTGCAGGCTGGCATTGCTGACCACGACGCCGCCGACCTCGACCGGTTCGAGCCGCGCTACCGGCGTGATCGCCCCGGTGCGGCCCACCTGCACATCGATGCCCAGCACCCGGGTACGCGCCTCGCGCGGCGCAAACTTGCGCGCCACGGCCCAGCGCGGCGCCCGCGCCAGCGCCCCCAGGCGCCGCTGCTGGGCGAAATCGTCGACCTTGAACACCACGCCGTCGATCTCGTAGGGCAGCTGGTCGCGCCGCTGCGCGATCGCCTCGAAGAAGCCGCGCAGGCCGCCGATGCCCTCGACCACCGCGCGATGCTCGCACACCGGCAGGCCCAGCGCCTGCAGCGCATCGAGCAGCGCGGACTGCGAACCCACGGTCAGCAGGCTGCCGGATTCGGCCGCCGGCGCCCCCGTGCCGACCGGCACCCCGCCCTCTCCCGCAGGCGCGGGCGGCGGACCTGCGTCGACGTCCTCGAGCGCGGCCACGCCGTAGGCGAAGAAACGCAGGCGGCGCTGCGTGGTGATGCCGGCATCGAGCTGGCGCAGGCTGCCGGCGGCGGCATTGCGCGGGTTGGCGAACTCCCGCGCACCCTGCTCGCGCTGACGGGCATTGAGCCGCTCGAAGTCGCGCCGGAACATCAGGACTTCGCCGCGCACCTCGAGCAATGGCGCAACCGCGCCCTGCAGGCGCAGCGGCACCGTACGGATCGTGCGCACATTGGCGGTCACGTCCTCGCCGATGGCGCCGTCGCCGCGGGTGGCGCCGCGCTCGAGAACGCCGTCACGGTAGCGCAGGCTGACGGCCAGCCCGTCGAACTTGAGCTCGCAGCAGTAGCGCGGCGTGGCCGGCGCCAGCGCGGCCTGCACGCGCGCATCGAAGGCCTCGGCCTCCGCGTCGGTAAGCGCATTGTTCAGCGACAGCATCGGCACCGCGTGCGGCGCCGGCGGCAGGTCGGCACGCGGCGCACCGCCCACGCGCTGGGTCGGCGAGTCCGGCGTACGCAGTTGCGGATGCTCGGCCTCCAGGCGCTGCAGCTCGCGCAGCGCCTGGTCGTACACGGCGTCGCTGACCTCGGGTGCATCGAGCACGTAGTAGGCGTGATCCCAGCGGGCCACGCGTTCGCGCAAGGCCGCCGCCTGCTGCGCCAGCGAGGGCCGGGTCATCACGACGACGTATAGAGCCGCCGTGCCCGGGCGCTGCCGGGCTCGATGCCGGTGGCCTGCATGTCGGCGTACACCTTCTGGAGCTGCGCCTCGATGGACTCGACCGAGCGCTCGACGATCGGCGCGCCGTTGTCGTCGACCACGCGGGCGCCCAGCGCCTGCGCCAGCGCCGCGGCGCTGTCAGCCATGGCGCGGAACGGGCGTTCGGCCATCGGCGTCGCCGGAATGTCCAGCTCGAGCGTGAGCTGATGCATCGCCTCCGGGCGGGCCTGCAGCGTGAAGAGCGGATCGCCGCGCGCGTCCAGGCAGACCCAGCGCTGGGCGCTCACCGCCACGAAGCCCGCCTGCTGGGCCGCGTTGCGCAGTTGCGGTCCGGTCCAGGGTCCGCCGGTGGACTCGACGGTGAGACCGATCCGTATGTCGAAGCGGGCGCACAATCGATCCAGGTCCTGCGCCATGGCCAGCAGCCGCTCGGTATCCGGGGCGTCGACATCGGCATCAAGCGTGGTTGCCACCTGTTGCACCGCGTGCACGAAGGCCTCGAGCTGCCCGGCGTCGATGCGCCGGCGCCGGTCGGCCAGCTGGATCGATGCCAGCGCATCGGTGTAATAGCCGAAGCGGTCCGGCAGCACCCATTGCTGGTGGCGTCCGTCCCATACCACGAAATGCACCGGCAGCGTCCAGGGCGTGTGCGCCAGCAGGGAGGCCGCGTCGATGACGCTGACCCCATCGACCGCGCGCGAACACCGCAGCTCCAGCGAACAGTCGAGCAGCGGGTCCTCGATCCAGCCCGGCCGCAACAGGGCCGCCGGGGTGCGCAGCGCCTGCGAGCTCACGGCGCCGTCCGGATCGGGCGCCGGCGCCGCCTCGGGGGCCGGGCTCGCCGCGTCGGGCGCGGCACCCGGATCGGGCGG
>JBBISD010000131.1:0-2789 GCA_037441485.1 Burkholderiales bacterium | reverse complement strand
GCCAAGCCGCGCGGGTCAATTTCGTAAACGCGCCGCGCGCCATATGGCTCGTCGCGCACCAGCCCGGCGGCCTTCAAGGCCTTGAGGTGTTGCGAGACCGCGGGACGGCTGACGGGCAACTCGAGCGCGATCTCCCCCACCGACGCGGGGCCGATGCGCAAGCGCTCAAATACCGCGCGACGGGTGGGATCCGCGAGCGCGGTCAATGCCACAGCGTAAGTCATGACTTACGGTAAGCCGATGCTTACGTTTTGTCAAGCGCTACGGGGCGTTGGTGTCGAATGGGTTCGAACCCGTTTGAACGTGCCGGCCGGAAAGTGGCGCGGCCTCAGTGCCGCACGTCCAGCGCGCGGATGCGCTCGCGCAGCAGCCACACGGCCACCAGTCCGGGAATGCCCAGCAGGAAGCTGACGACGTAGTAGACGGGCCAGCCGCCGTGGTCGGCAACCCAGCCGGCGGGTCCGCCCAGGCCGTAGCGCGGCAGCTGGGACAGCACCGACAACAGTGCGTACTGGAAGGCGCTGAAGCGCACGTCGCACAGCGCCATGATCAGCGCCACCAGGGCCACATTGCCCATGGCGTGGGCCAGGTTCTCGATCGCCACGGCCGCGATCATGACCGCGAAGCTCTTGCCGGTGAGCGCCAGCACGTAATACGCGAGGTTGGACACCGCCTGCAGGATGCCGAACAGCAGCATCGCGCTGAGCAGTCCCAGGCGCACCATCCAGATGCCGCCCAGGATCGCGCCCACGATGGAGCTTGTGGTGAATACCGCCTTGGCAACCAGGCCGATCTCGGTCTTGGAGAAGCCGATGTCCATCAGGAAGGGCGTGAACAGCTTGACCGCGAACGCATCGCCCAGCTTGAAGATCAGCACCAGGCCCAGCAATGCCAGCGCGCCGCGGCTGCCGGCAAGCTCGCGCAGCGGCTCGACGATCGACTCGCGCAGGCTGGCGGGCGGCGCCGCGCGGTACTCCGGTTCGGGCGCGCGCAGCGTGGCGATCGTGAACGCGGCCATGACCCCGGCGACCACCAGCAGTGCCGGCGGCCAGCCGTAGCGATCGGCCACCACCAGGGCGATGGCAAAGGCGATCCACGAGGCGGCGCGGTAGCCCAGGTTGGCGCTGGCCGCGGCCAGGCCGCGCTCGGCCGGCTCGGCCAGGTCGGCGCGGTAGGCGTCGATGACGATGTCCTGGCTGGCCGAGAAGAACACGATGGCAGTGGCGCAGACCGTGACGGCCAGCAGCGAGCGGGACGGGTCCTGGAAGGCCAGGACCGCAATGGCCGCGGTCAGTGCCACCTGGGTGGCGAGGATCCAGCCGCGGCGGCGACCCAGCCCCGGCAGCGGAAAGCGGTCGAGCAGCGGCGCCCAGAGGAACTTGAGCAGGTAGGGCAGTGCCACGTAGGACAGCATGCCGATGTCGGTATTGCTGATGTGCAGGTCCTTGAGCCATGCCTGCAGCGCGCTCTCGGTCACCTGGTTGGGAAAGCCCGACGCCGCCCCCAGCACCACCAGGATCAGCATCCGCGGGCGCCGCAGCACCTCGCGGATGCCGGGCTTGCGCGCGGGCGGCGCCGGCGCAGTGTCCGCCTCGGCCGGCGTGTCCATCGGTGTCAGCGCTTCTCGAAGCGGTAGACGGCCACGGTGGCGCGCAGGTTGTGCAGCCAGCGTACCGGCTGGCCGCGCGCCAGCAGCGCCCGGTCGGTGATCCGCAGCCCCAGACGTGCCGCCAGCAGCTCGAAATCCTTGGGCGTGCACAGGTGGATATTGGGCGTGTCGTACCACTGGTACGGAATGTCGGGCGTCACCGGCATGTGGCCGGCCAGCAGCGCCATCGCGTGGCTCCAGTGGCCGAAGTTCGGGAAGCTGACGATGCCGTTGCGCCCGACGCGCACCATCTCGCGCAGCACCGCCTCGACGTTGTGCATCGCCTGCAGTGTCTGCGACAGCACGACGGTGTCGAACATGGCGTCGGCGAACATGCGCAGGCCCGACTCGAGGTCGGCCTGGATCACGCCGACGCTGCGCCGCACGCATTCGAGCACCGAGGCGTCGGCGATCTCGATGCCATAGCCGCTGCAGCGATGGGCGTCGCGCAGGTGCGCCAGCAGGGTGCCGTCGCCGCAGCCCAGGTCCAGCACGCGCGACTCCGGCGCGATCCACCCGGCGATCTGGACGAGGTCCTGGCGCAGCATCAGGCCAGCTCCGCCGCGATGCGGTCGAAATAGGCAGCCACCAGCTGGTGGTAGCGCGGATCGTCGAGCAGGAAGGCGTCGTGGCCGTGCGGCGCGTCGATCTCGGCGTAGCTCACCTGGCGCCGGTTGGCGATCAGCGCGGCCACGATCTCGCGGGTACGCGCCGGGGCGAAGCGCCAGTCGGTGGTGAACGAGACGAGCAGGAAGCGCGCCAGCGCCGGCGCCAGCGCGCGTACCAGGTCGCCGTCGACGCTGCGCGCCGGATCGAAGTAGTCGAGCGCGCGGGTGATCAGCAGGTAGGTATTGGCGTCGAAGTACTCGGAGAACTTGTCGCCCTGGTAGCGCAGGTACGACTCGACCTCGAACTCGGCGCCGTAGCCGAACGCGTAGTCGGCATTGCGCAGGCTGCGGCCGAAGCGCTCCGTCATGTCGTCGCCCGACAGGTAGGTGATGTGCCCGATCATGCGCGCGACGCTCAAGCCGCGCCGCGGCACCACGCCGTGGGCGTAGTAGTCGCCGCCATGGAAGTCGGGGTCGCTGCGGATCGCCGTGCGCGCCACGTCGTTGAAGGCGATGTTCTGCGCGCTCAGGCG
>JBBISD010000130.1:0-2795 GCA_037441485.1 Burkholderiales bacterium | reverse complement strand
ACAGGAAGCGCGCCTGCGGCCGCGAGAAGCGCGCGAACATCGCGCCCGTCATCAGCGCGATGCTCATCATGCCGACGAAGATCTCGGCGCTGGCAACCGCGTGTCCATAGAGCGTCTGCGGGTGCATGTCGCCGTAGCCCACCGTCGCCAGCGTCTCCACGCTGAAGAAGAAATTGCCCCAGAAGCCCGCCGGATTGAGGTTCGCGACGCAGCCCGGCACCGCGGCGTACAGCAGCGCAAATCCGAGGTTGAACAGGATGAAGAAGCCGGCAAAGGAGCCGAACAGCGCGGGCCACGAGATGGTCATCGCGTAGTGGTACAGGTCGAGCCAGATCCGGCGCGGCAGCCCGTGCGTGACCACCGTGCGATTGGCCAGGCGCACGTGCCGGGTCCTGCGGCGCGGGCGCCGGCCGGGCGGTGGGGCGGTGCCCGCCATGGCGCCGTCAGCCGCGGGCGAGCGCGGCGCGCAGCACTGCCCAGTCGAGCAGGTCGCCGGGCCGGGCGATGACGTGATCGGCCCGCCAGGCGCGGATGTCGTCCATGCCGGCCGAATAGCCGTAGGCCACGGCGACGGTGCGCACGCCGGCGGCGCGTCCGGCATCGATGTCGCGGCGGTCGTCGCCCACGTAGGCGCTGGCCGCCGCCGCGTGGCCGCATTGCGCCAGCGCGTGCAGGATCGGCGCGGGGTCCGGCTTGGGCCGGGCCGCCGTGTCGCCGCTGACCACGCAGCTGGCCCGCCCGTGCAGGCGCAGCAGCGTCACCAGCGGATCGGTGAGCCGGGCGACCTTGTTGGTGACGATGCCCCAGCGCACGCCGGCCGACTCCAGGCGCTGCAGCATCGCATCGACGCCGGGGAACAGCGTGGTCTCCCGGCACAGGCGGGCTTCATAGCGCTCGATGAACTCCGCGCGCAGCGCTTCGTAGCCCGGATCGCCCGGTGCGCTGCCGAAGGCCTGACCGATCAGCCCGCGCGCGCCGTGGCTGGCCCAGGGGCGCAGCTGGGCCAGCGGCCGCGGCGCCCGGCCGTGGGCCACCAGGCAATCGTTGATTGCGCCGACCAGGTCCGGAGCCGTATCGGCCAGCGTGCCGTCGAGGTCGAACAGCACCAGGGCCAGGTCGGTGCCGCCGTCGGGCGCGGGGATCGCGGCCATCGGTGCCGTTCAGTCCGGGCGCCGGCAGGCCATGAAGTAGTTCACGCTGGTGTCGGCATCGAGCCAGAAACGGCGCGTCAGCGGATTGAAGTGCATGCCGGTCAGGTCGGTCACCTCCAGTCCGGTGGCGCGCGCACCGCGCGCCAGTTCGCTGGGCCGCAGGAAGCGCGCGTAATCGTGCGTGCCGCGCGGCAGCAGGCGCAGCAGGTACTCGGCGCCGACGATCGCGAACAGGAAGGACTTGGGATTGCGGTTGATGGTCGAGAACATCACCAGGCCGCCCGGCCGGACCAGCCGGGCGCAGGCCGCGATGGTCTGCGCCGGATCGGGCACGTGCTCGAGCATCTCCATGCACGTGACCAGGTCGAAGCGCCCCGGCTGCTCCTGCGCCAGCGTCTCGGCCGGCACCGCGCGGTATTCCACCTGGGCGCCGCTCTCCAGCGCATGCAGGCGCGCCACCTGCAGCGACTTGCCCGCCAGGTCGATGCCAAGCACGCGCGCGCCGCGGGCGCTCATCGCTTCGGCGAGGATGCCGCCGCCGCAGCCCACGTCGAGCACGCTGCGGCCGGCCAGCGTCAGGTGGGTCTCGATCCATTGCAGCCGCAGCGGATTGATTTCGTGCAGGGGGCGAAACGCGCCCTTCGGATCCCACCAGCGATGCGCCAGGTCGCTGAACTTCTTCAGTTCTGCCGGATCGGCATTGGCAAGGGTGTCGTTCATGGAGACTCTTGGGTTGCAGGGGCGACGCCGGCCGCGGCCGCAGGCCGACGCCTGCGCGCATCCTACCGCGCCGCGGCCGGCGGCCAGCGTGCGGGCCGCCGGCAAGAAAAAACCCCGCCGTGGCGGGGTTTTTTCCGGTGGGGCAGGCCCCGCCGATTACTGCATCACTTCCTTGTAGCCGTCGACCTCGACGTCGACCCGGCGGTTCTGCGCGCGGCCGGCGTCGGTCTTGTTGTCGGCGACCGGCGCGGTTTCACCCTTGCCGACGGTCTTGATCTTGCCTGCGTCCACGCCGTGCGCCACGAGATAGTCGCGAACGGCCTGTGCGCGCCGCATCGACAGCTTCTCGTTGTACGCGGCCGAACCCTTGCTGTCGGTGTAGCCGGTAACGGTGACCGAGTTGAGCACCGTCGCACCCTTGAGCTTGGCGACGAGGTCGTCGAGCGCACCGACCGCTCCGGGCTTGAGGTTGGCCTTGTCGAAATCGAAAAGCGCGTCCGACCCGAAGGTGACCTTCTGCTCGATGGCCTTGCGCACCGGCGCCGGGGGCGGCGGGGGCGGGGGCGGCGGCGGGGGCGGCGGCGCCTTCACCGGCGGGGGCGGCGGGGGCGGGGGCGGCGGGGGCGGCGGGGGCGGCGGCACCAGGTCCTTGTCGCACTCCGCGATGGCCAGGCTCTTCTCAAAATAGCCGGTATGCCAGCACAGGCCGTTGCTGTTGCGCACCACGTTGCCGCTCGAATCGAGCACGTAGCCGGAGGGCAGGCGGCCCTTGATGGTGGTCTGGGTCTCGGCGTTGGCGACGCCGGCGCTCGCGCCAAGCAGCGCCGCGAGCGCGAGGGTTAGCTTTTGTTTTTGGTTCATTGCGTACCTTTCCGTAGTCGGGATGGCCCAGCGCCCTACGGCCCGTGCAGCGGCCGCGCGGGA
>JBBISD010000129.1:0-2873 GCA_037441485.1 Burkholderiales bacterium | reverse complement strand
CGGCGACGTCGAGCATCGACTGCATCTGAATCATCGTTCTTCCCAACTTTTCCCGGCATTGCCGCCGCGCTGCCAGGCCTTTGCCCGGAGCCTGCCGGCGGCAATATCGGTCAGTCTTGGTCCCGTTCGGGTGGGCGGTCCGCGCGCGACGTCGCCGGGGTTGCCGTGCGGCCCGGCGCGGTGCGTCGGGTTGCGGAGGCGGGGCGTCGTCCCGGCGGGCCGGGTACTGGAAACCTCACTGGCTTTCACCAAGTGAGCTTTGGATTCTAGCGTGCCTTTGGGTGTTTTGGCAAATCCGCCGCCGGCCCTTCCCACAGAGGGGTTTGAGGGCGAAAATGGGGCTTATAAGTAGATACCGGAAACCCGGTATGGCCGGGGAAATTCCAAGGGTCCGCGCCAACTACCGACATCGAAGCGAGGAAACGTGGCTTTGCGACCCCTGCCGGACCTGTTGTGCCTGGGCTACGGCGACCGTGCGCCGGAGTTCGCCGCGGCGCCGCGCCGGGCGGTCGCGGTGGCGACGGTCTGCGGCCGGGTGCGTCTGGGCTCGGCGGCACAACTGGGTCCCGGCTGCGTGATCCGCGGCGACGGGCACGACATCCGCATCGGCGACGACTTCTTCCTGGGCGAGCGCGCCACGGTGCACGCCCTGCACGCCGATGCCGGCGCCGTCATCGGCGCCGGCGTGACGGTCGGCGCCAATGCGGTGCTGCGCTCCTGTCAGGTCGGCGACCGCTGCGTGCTCGAGGACGGGGTGGTGGTGCTGGAAGGCGCGGTGCTCGAGGCGGGCCTGGCACTCGAGAAGGGAGCACTGGTGCCGGCGGGCGCACGCTTGGCGGGCGGGCAGCTGTACCGCGGCAATCCGGCGGCGGCGGTGCGTGCGCTGGATCCGGGCGAGCTGGCGCTGCTGCGCGGTCGCCTGCGCCACGCCCCGGTCAACCCCGACCTGGCAATCCACGGACCGCGGCACGTCGACCTGGAACAGCGGGCCCGCTGGGCCGGATTCGTGGCGCTGACCGCCGAGGTGGACGGGCAGCTGGAGCTGGCCCATGACGCAAGCGTCTGGTTCGGCGCGCGCGTCGACGGCGGGCGCCATGGCGTCGTCGTGGGGGAAGGCTCGAACCTGCAGGACAACTGTCGCGCGTACGCGATGTCCTCGCCGCTGTGGGTGGGTGCCGGGGTTACCGTCGGACACAATGCCTGCCTGCAGGACTGCCGCATCGGCGACGGATCGATGATCGGCGCGGCCGCTTTCGTGGCCGCGGGGACGACCGTCGGCGCCGAGGTGCTGCTGGCGCCCGGCAGCGTGACGTTGCCCCGGCAGGTGCTCGAGGGGGGCTGGCACTGGGGCGGTCGCCCGGCCCGTGCGCTGGCGCCGCTCAGCGCCGCCGACCACGAGCACATTCGGCGCTCGGCCGCCGCGCATCGCGATTACCTGCGGGGGTTCCGGCAGTCGACGAGCGACTTTTGGGAGAATTTCACGTCCTCACCCCGGCCCTCACCCGCAGGCGGGAGTGGGTGATGTCGGCGGAAATTCCTGGTTGATCCCTCGCCCCGCCCGGTCCTGCAGGCGGCGGGGGTGCCGCTCCCCTCGCCCGCGCGAGCGGAAGAGGGGCCGGTGTGGGGGCGCGGTCAGCCGCGGGCGGCTTCGATGACGCGCTTGACGGTCCAGAACTTGGTGCGCGAGAGCGGGCGCGTCTCGGCGATCTCGACGAGGTCGCCCTCGTTGATCTGGTTGGTGTCGTCGTGGGCGTGCAGCTTGGTCGAGCGCACGACGTACTTGCCGTACACCGGGTGCTTGACGCGGCGTTCGACCAGGACCGTCACGGTCTTGTCCATCTTGTTGCTGATGACGCGACCCACCAGGGTGCGCTGGAGCGATGCGGGCGCGGCGGCCTGAGCGGTTGACATCATTTTGCGTTCGCCTTTTCGGTCATCACGGTGCGCACGCGCGCGATGTCGCGGCGCAGTTTGCGCAATTGCGTGTGATTCTGCAGCTGCTGCGTGGCCCGCGCCATGCGCGCCGAAAACTGGGCCTTGAGCAGTTCCTTGAGCTCGGTTTCGAGCGCCGCATCGTTCTTGGCGCGCAGTTCTTTTGCTTCCATGGGGTTCCCCTTCGCGGCGCGGTCAGGCGCCCAGCTGGCGCGACACGAACACCGTCTTCAGCGGCAGCTTGGCAGCCGCCAGCGTGAACGCCTCGCGGGCGATCGATTCGGCGACGCCGTCCATCTCGTACAGCACCTTGCCGGGCTGGATCTGGGCGACGTAATACTCCGGATTGCCCTTGCCGTTGCCCATGCGGACTTCCGCCGGCTTCTGCGAGATGGGCTTGTCCGGGAAGATGCGGATCCACACGCGGCCGCCGCGCTTGATATGGCGCGAGATGGCGCGGCGCGCGGCCTCGATCTGGCGCGCGGTCAGCCGGCCCCGTTCGGTGGCCTTCAGACCGAATTCACCGAACGAAACCTTGGCACCGCGAGTGGCCAGGCCGCGGTTGCGGCCCTTGTGGTCCTTGCGATACTTGCGTCGTGCGGGTTGCAGCATCGTGATTCTCCGGCGGGTCGAAAGGAGTCGACCCCTTGCTCTACGCTTACAACGTCGCGCGCCAGGGCGCGCGACCCGATGGGTTTGCGGCGCCGCGGACCGGCCGGTCCGGCGGCACCGGTAAAACGGCTAGCTGGCCTCGCCCTTGTCCGCGGGCTTTTCGGCGGGCTTGTCGGCGGCCGCCTTGGAAGCCACCTTGCGCACGCGCTTGACCGCGGGCTTCGCGCCCTCGCTGCCCGCCTCGGGGGCAGCTGCGACGGACGCCGGCGCGGCATCGGCGGCTGCGGCGGGCGCGGCGTCGGCCTTGCGCGGTGCGCGGCGCGGCGCTC
>JBBISD010000128.1:0-3114 GCA_037441485.1 Burkholderiales bacterium | reverse complement strand
TGCCCTGCGTGCGCAGCAGCTTGGCGATCTTCTGCGCCTCGTCGATCGGGATGGCAAACGAGATGCCCGCATAGGAACCTGACGTGGTAAAGATCTGCGAATTGATGCCGACCACCTCGCCGCGCACGTTGATCAGCGGTCCACCCGAGTTGCCCGGATTGACCGCCGCGTCGGTCTGGATGAACGGCAGCAGTTCGCCCGTCTCGCGCCCCTTGGCGCTGACGATGCCGGCCGTGACCGTGTTCGACAGGTTGAAGGGCGACCCGATGGCGATCACCCACTCGCCCACGCGCAGCTTGGCGGGATCGCCGAGCTTCAGCGTCGGCAGGTCGGTGCCGTCGATCTTGACCAGGGCCACGTCGCTCTTGGGGTCGGACCCCACCAGCTTGCCCTTGAACTCGCGCTTGTCCTGCAGCGTCACGGTGATCTCGTCGGAACCTTCCACGACGTGATGGTTGGTGAGCAGGTAGCCGTCCGGAGAGATGAGGAAACCGGAACCCACGCCGCGGGGAATCTCCCGGTCGACGCCGCCGTGCGGCGAACGCGGGCCGGGACCGGGCCGCTGCCCGGGCTGTCCCGGCTGCCCCGGGCCGGGCTGCGGGAAGAAGCGGTGGAAAAAGTCGTAGAACGGATCGTTCTCGTCCATGTCGGGCGGCATCTGGCCCTGCGGCGCCTGCTGCGCCACGCTGATCTTGGCCGCGGTGCGGATGTTCACCACGGCGGGCCCGGTGCGTTCGACCAGGTCGGCGAAATCCGGCATCGTGGCCGGCTGCGCCCGCACCAGCGGCGCCGCACCGAGCAGCAGCGTCACGGTCAGGCAGTGCACGAGCCCACGAGCCAGGCCTTGCGGAAGGGAGACAGTCATGGTTTTCGTCTTCTGGTGGTAAAGGTGGAGGAGCAGGAAAATGGGGGCGGCCGCCGGTTCCGCAAGCCCTCAGTGCGCGGGCGGGGAATGGACGACGGACTCGGCGAAGGACTGCGCGGTGGCCGGCGGCACCTCGCCCACGACCGTGACGCGCGCATCGCCCACCTTGCGCGAGATGGCCGTGACCGGACCGCGGCGCTGCGCCTCGGCCGGCTCGGCCAGCAGCGGTGCCGCGGGCTCGATGAAGACCGAGACCGTCGCCAGTCCGTCGGAGTAGACCGCCTGCAGCGCGGACCGCGGCGCCGGATCGCCGGCGCCGATCAGTCGGCGCATGACTTCGGCCAGGCGGTGAAAACCGTCGGGCGGCGTGACGCTCCAGCCCTGCTGGCGCAGTTCGGTCGCCTGGGACTGCTGGCGGTCGACCGTCCAGCCGGTCGTCGGCCACGAGGGCCGCAGCTGCGCCGGATCGACGGGCTCGCCGACGTGCACGTCGGTGAAGGCGATCTGTTCGAGGATCGCACCGTGTTCATTGAGCGTCTGTGCCTTGAACAGCAGGCCGCTGGTCGGCTCCACGCACAGCCGGTAGCCGTAGCGCAGGTGATCGCGCGGCACCAGTTCGGCCACGTCGCACTGGCGGTTGGCCACGCGCTCGGTGCCCCGCCGGCGCAGCTCGTAGTGGCTGAGCACGTCGGTGGGCAGCGGCTGGGCAAACGACGGAAACGAACGCGCGCCGCCGTGTTCGATCACCACGTGCTTGATCTGCGGGTACAGGCACTGGACCTCATCGCCGTTGCGGATGAACTCGCGCTGCTGGCCATCGAGCGTGAGCACGCGTTCGCGCGACTCGACGCCATCGAACAGCTGCACCACGCGCGAGGCGTGCACCTCCTCGCCGCGCTGGTAGATGACGGTGCCGCTGAAGCTCTGGCGGCGCGCGGCGTCCTGCACGGCCTGCAGCCAGGCGGCGTCGGTATGCGCATCGTGCGCGGGTGAATTTTCGGCGGTGCGGCCGGCCAGCGGCAGCAGCAGCAGCAACGGCACCATGGCGGCGCAGCCCGATCGCGCCAGCCCGGCACGCGTGCGGCGCGCCGCGACGCGCACGTAACGGCCGCTGCGGGCGACGCGTATCCCGATCACCGTTCGCCTTCGACGCCGGAGCGCAGGTACACCGCGGCCGCGGGCATCACGCCGGCGCTCACGAAGTCGTGGTGGGCCTGGAAATAGGGGTCGAGCCGCGGATTGCGCGCCACCGGCGTCGCCGCCACCGTGGCCAGGCCGGCGTCGGCCGGACCCGCGCTGGTGATCAGGGCCGGGCTGTCGGGGGCGCTGCCGCCGCGCAACTGGGGAACCGCCACCAGCACCAGCACGACCGCCGCCGCCACCACCGCAAAGCCGCTGGCCAGGTGCCGGCGCAACTGCGGGCGCAATGCCGACGGTGCCAGCAGCGCGGGTTCGTGCTCGAGCGCCTGCGAAATGCGCGCGCACAGGCGCGGCGAATGACCCGCCAGCACCTCGTCGGAGCGCAGCGCGTCGCTCACCATGCACCAGCCCTGGAAGCGGTGCTGCAGATCCGGCCGGCGCAGCAGCTCCGCGAGCACGGGATCGGCGGCCGGCGCGTCGAGTTCGCCATCGAGCCAGGCCGACAGCCGCTCGGCCTGGCCGGCCTGGCCGGCGGATGAACCGTCGGCGGGGGTGTCCGCCGCCCGCTGGGGCATGGATCCGGAATTCATTGCATCGCTCCCTGACGTGCCGCTGCTGCCGGCGCCCGCGCCATCGTGCGGTCGGCGGGCGCTACCATCGTTCATCCTCGCTCGTGCCCAGCAGCGGCCGCAGCTCCTGGGCAATCGCCTCGCGGGCGCGGAAGATCCGCGACCGCACCGTTCCGACCGGGCAATTCATTGCCGCGGCGATTTCGTCATAGCTCAGGCCCTCGAGTTCGCGCAGCACGATCGCCGTGCGCAGGTCGGGGGGCAGCTGGTCGATGGCGCGATTGACCGCCAGGCCGACCTGCTTGGACTGGTACAGCGAATCGGGCGTCGCGGTATCGCTCAGGCGCAGCGCGTCCTCGCCGCTTTCCTGGTCCTCGATATCGTTGGCCACGACCGTCGGCGCCCGCCGGCCCTGCGCCGCAAAATGGTTCTTCGCGGTATTGATCGCGATCCGGTACAGCCATGTGTAGAAGGCGCTCTCGCCACGGAAGTTGGGCAGTGCCCGGTAGGCCTTGATGAAGGCCTCCTGCGCCACGTCCT
>JBBISD010000127.1:0-3117 GCA_037441485.1 Burkholderiales bacterium | reverse complement strand
GGCGCCGCCGGCCGGCGGCGCCGCACGGATCGCGCCGTCGCCAGCCGGTGCGGCCGCCGGCCGCGGTCCGGCCTCCGGTCCGACCGTGAAGCGGGCCATGTAGCGCCGGGCCTCGGCGGCTGCCGGCGAACCGGCGAAGGTCGTCGCCACGTAGCCGAACAGGCGCTGCGCCTCGTCCGGTTGCTGCGTCTGCAGCAGGATGCGGCCGCCGACGAGATAGACGTCGGGAATGCTCGGGTGGCCGGGGAATTTGCGGTCGAAGCCGCGCACCAGCTGCGCCGCCAGCGCGGGCTTTTGCGCCTCGAGCGCCGCACGCGCCAGCAGCGGCACGCGGGCGGCGTCGCGTGGGGCAAATTCGGGGAACATGGCCCGGGTTTCCTCGTACAGGGCCAGCGCGCCCGGCAGGTTGCCCGCGGCCAGCAGCAGGTCCAGGTAGCGCTCGGCGTGGTCGTGGATGCGCGGCCGCGATCCCTCGTGCAGCAGCAGCGTATGCAGGCGCACGTGCAGCGACAGGTCATTGGGCCGCAAGCGCAGGTCATCGTTGAGCAGGCCGATGGCGTCCTGGAAGTCGCCCGCGGCGATCAGCTTGCCGATCAGCGACTCGCGCACGCGCCGCTCGTGCGCCGCCGCGCTGCCGGCCGACGCGCCGCGGCGCACCTCACCCGGTCCCACCACGTCAAGGCCCAGCGCCGCGCTGTACTGGTACATGACGTAGCCGATCAGCGCGCAGGTCAGCACCATGAAATAGTTGCCCACCAGCGTGAACACGAACAGCGAGGCCGCCAGCGTCGCCCGGCCCACGGGCGCGGCGCCGGCCCCGTCCGCGGGCACAGGCGGCGGGGGCGTGGCGGCGCCGTGCAGGAAGGCGATGGCCTCGCGCGAGCTGATCCACAGCATCAGCAGGAACAGGCACAGCAACAGGTAGGGCGGCCCGATGCCCAGCGCCGTCTGCAGGCACTGCCGCGGGCTGACCGCGTCGGCCAGGCTGTCGGTGCGGGTGAGCACCATCACCGAGGCCGGCAGCAGCAGCGCAAACAGCAGCAGCGCCAGCAGCACGAGCCAGTGCGGCAGCAGGATCACGCCCAGCACGATGATCAGCACGGGGACCACGGCCGCGATGGCCAACATCTTCAGCGGGCGCCGCCAGTCGGGCCCGGCCTCGCCCCTGGGATAGCGCCGCGTGTCCAGGTAGCCGGCCGCGCTGCGCTCGATGACCAGGAAGCCGAAGCGCGCGGCATAGAGCGAACTGCCCGCCCAGGCCAGCAGCAGGACCAGCACGGCGCGCAATGGCGCGCCGGGGATGGATGCCAGCGCGACCCACGATCCGACGGCGAAGACCGCCGTGGCGATCAGGATCGTCACCAGCGCCGGCCGCTGCAGCGGGAACAGGAACAGCTGCGGCATGCGCTGCCAGAACGGCGTGACCGACACCGGCTCCGCCGCCGGCAGGGTGGGTGGTGGGGTGTCGTTCATCGCCGAGCAGTATGGCGGCAAAACGCGCTTTGGGGAATCGCCGGCGGGCGCGTGCCGCCTATTCCGCGCGCCGGTCGAGCATCGCCTGGGCGATCGTGTTGACGTCGGTGTATTCGAGCTCGGCGCCGGCCGGCACGCCGCGCGCCAGGCGCGTTACCTTGAGCCCGGGCTCGCGGGCCCGGACCAGTTCGGCGATGACGTGCGCGGTGGCGTCGCCCTCGGGCGTGAACGAGGTGGCGACGATGAGCTCGCGCACCACGCCGTCGGCTGCGCGCGCGGCCAGCTGGGCGAGGTCGATCTCGCGCGGACCGACGCCGTCCAGCGGCGAAAGGCGTCCGAGCAGCACGAAGTACATGCCGCCGAAGGCCAGCGACTGCTCGATCACCATCTGGTCGGCGGGCGACTCGACGACGCACAGCAGGCCCGGATCGCGCCGCGGATCGGCGCAGGTCTCGCAGATTTCCAGTTCCGTCAGGGTATTGCAGCGCGCACAGCGCCCGACGCGTTCGGCCGCGGCCAGCAGCGCCTGGCCCAGCACCACGGCCAGGTCGCGATCGTGCTGCAGCAGGTGAAAGGCGATGCGCTGCGCCGAGCGCGGCCCGATGCCCGGCAGCCGCTTCAGCGCCTCGATGAGGCCGTCGAGCGTGCGGCCGAGCTTCATTGCGGGGCGTCCCCCGGCGCACGTCGTCCCGCAAGCCGTTGCGCGATCGCCACGGTGCGGGCTAGAACGGCATCTTGAAGCCGGGCGGCAGCGGCAGGCCGGCGGTGACCGCCGCCATGCGCTCCTGCGAGGTCTCCTCGACGCGGCGCACCGCGTCGTTGAACGCGGCGGCGACCAGGTCCTCGAGCATGTCGCGGTCCTCGCCCACGAGGCTCGGATCGATGCTGACGCGGCGCGCGCGGAACTTGCCGGTCAGCGTGACCTTGACCAGGCCGGCGCCGGCCTGGCCCTCGATCTCGAGGGCCGCGAGCTCGTCCTGCACGCGCTTGACGTTCTCCTGCATCTTCTGGGCCTGCTGCATGAGGCCGGCCAACTGGTTCTTCATCATGGCAATGCTCGCTGGGTCGGGTTGCGCGATGGGCCGCCGGACAGCGGCGCGGTCCGCGACCGGGCGCGCTGCGGCGGCGCCGCTCAGGTCTCGGGCGTCGCCGGCCGGATCGAGCGCGGATCGACCGTGGCGCCGAAGTTCTCGATCAATTCTCGCACGAATGGATCGGCGTAGATGGCGTCTTCGGCCTGGCGCTGGCGCAGTGCGCGCGCCTGCTCGCTGCGCCCCGCGGCGGTATCGCCCTGGGTGGCGCCCACCTGGGTGCTCAGGCGAACCGGACGGCCGACATGCTTGGCCAGCGCTGCGCGCAGCCGCGCCTCGCTGCCGGCCTCCAGCAGCGCCTTGACCGGAACGCGCAGCACGTAATGATCGTCGGCGCAGGAGACGAGCTCGCTGCGCAGCGCCAGCTCGCGCGCCAGTCCGTTGAGCCTGAGCGCCGCCGCGACCGACGGCCATTCGGCGGGGGCGCCGGTCGATGGTGCCGATGTTGCCAATGGTGTCGGCGCCGGCGCCGGTGCTTCGGCCGACCCGGGTGCCGCGGTGGCGCCATCTGTCAGCGGCCGGCGTGCCGCCGCGGGCGGCGCGGCCGGGGCCC
>JBBISD010000126.1:0-3162 GCA_037441485.1 Burkholderiales bacterium | reverse complement strand
ATTCGAAGACGGTGCGCTTCTCGAGCAGGATGTCGGCGTTGACCAGCATGCCGGGCCGCAGCGGGAACTCCTGGGCGCCGCTGCGCACCGTCTGGCTGTCCAGCGCCACCTCGATGCGGTAGACCGGCTCGCGCGCCGGCAGGGTGCCGACCTTCTCGCCGGCCGACCACACGGTGCGGCCCACCCGCGTTACCCTGCCCTGGTACTGGCCGAAGCGCTGGAACGGGAAGGCGTCGTAGCGCAGCACCACGCGGTTGCCCGGTTCGATGAAGCCGATGGCCCGCGTCGGCACCAGCAGCTGGGCGTGCAGGCCGCTGCCCTTGGGCAGGATCGTGGCCAGCGTCGCGTCGGCGGCCACCGAATCGCCGCGCGCCGCGGCGATATTGGTGACGATGCCCGAGATCGGCGCGCGCACCGCCGAATCGCTGTGCGCCTCCTCCTGCACCAGGCTCTGCTGCAGTTCGCTCTTGCGCTCGGCGATCTGCTGCTGCTGGGTGCGGGAGCGCGTCTCGATCAGCGGCAGCTCGGCCTGGGCGGCGCGCAGGTCGCGCTCGATGGCCGCCTTGCTGCCGCGCAGGCTCTCGAGCTTGGTGGTCTGGTCGAGCAGGTCGTTGCGGCGGTCGCGCGCCATGGCCTCGGAGGCGAAACCCTCCTTGACCAGCTGGGCAAAGCGCTGCGCCTCCTGCTGCGCCGAGGCCAGGCGCTGCTGCTGCGCGCGCACCTGGGCGCCGGCCTGTGCGAGCTCGATCTTCAGGTCGTCGACGCGCTTGCGCGCCTGGGCCAGCTGCTGCTCGCCCAGCAGTGCCGCCTGGGTCTGTTCGGCGTCGAGCGAGCGCAGCCGCCCGCTGAGCTCGCCGCGCACCAGTTCCGAGGCGTTGGCGCCGGTGGCCGTGGTGCGCTCCTGCGACAGGCGGGCGATGGGCTGGCCGGCGGCGATCTCGTCGCCTTCCTTGACCATCAGCTCGGCCACCACGCTGGCCTCGGGCGCGCTCACGCGCGCCGCGCCGATGTCGAGTTCGAGGTAGCCGTCGACGCGCTCGCGCCGGGTGTATTCGCCCAGGAACGAAAAGGCCACCAGCGAGCCGGCGATGAAGGCCACCAGCAGCGTGAATATCCAGGTGGGCACCGGCCGGGCGCGCGAGACTTCGCCCAGCAGGCGCTCGCGCTGGGCGTCGATCGCCTCCTGGCGAAACAGCGAGCGCGCCGGAGCCGGACGCGGCGGCGGGGCGGGATCCGGGCTGTCGGGAGGGGAACTCAAGGGCTCGCGGCGCGCTGCCGGCCTACTCGCTCATGCCGGCGACAACCCGGTTGAAGCCGGAGTCGACGTACGTGATCTCGCCGGTGATGCCGGCGGCGAGGTCGGACAACAGGAAGGCGGCGGCGTTGCCCACGTCGTCGATCGAGACGTTGCGCCGCAGCGGCGCGTTTTGCTCGACGAAGTCGAGGATCTTGCCGAAGTCCTTGATGCCCGCCGAGGCCAGCGTGCGGATGGGGCCGGCCGAGATGCCGTTGACGCGGATGCCGCGCGGGCCCAGCGAGGCGGCCAGGTAGCGTACCGAGGCCTCGAGCGAGGCCTTGGCCAGGCCCATGGTGTTGTAGTTGGGGACCACGCGCTCGGCGCCCAGGTAGGTGAGCGTGAGCAGCGCGCCGGCGCGCCCCTGCATCAGCGGCGCGGCCGCCTTGGCCAGCGCCGGAAAGCTGTACACCGAGATGTCGTGGGCGATGCGGAAGGCCTCGCGCGACAGGCCGTCGAGGAAGTCCCCGGCGATGGCCTCGCGCGGGGCAAAGCCGATCGCGTGCACCACGCCGTCGAGCCCGTCCCAGGATTTGGCCAGTTCGGCGAACACGCCGTCGATCTGGGCGTCCTCGGCCACGTCGCAGGGGAACACCAGGGTGGAGCCGAACTCGCGCGCGATGTCGATGACGCGGTCCTTGAAGCGGTCGCCCACGTAGGTGAAGGCCAGGTCCGCGCCCTCGCGCCGGCATGCCTTGGCGATGCCGTAGGCGATGGAGCGATTGGAGATCACGCCGGTAATGAGGATGCGCTTGCCGGTAAGGAATGCCATGAAGGGGACCTGCTCCGAAGGAATGAAACGCGCGGCGCGCCGCCCGCTGGCGCGGACGCCGCCGGGCGCAATTATGCCGGTGTGGCGCCGCGCGCGCTTCCCCGCACGCCGTGCGGCGGAGCGCGCATGACCTACATGCGCGAGGCGTTGGCCGTGACGGCCGCCGGCGTGCGCGCCGCGGCGCTGGCGGAGGTACCGCTGCCGGCGCTGGCCGGATGGGGTGCCGCGCCGGCCGCGGGGGCCCCTTTCTTGCTGGCGACCTTGTGCACGCTGGGTGCCGCGGCGCGGGCCACCGTGAGGTTCAGCCGCTGGCCCGCGAACAGGCCATTGGAGTGCAGCTGGTTCCAGGCAATGATGTCGTCGGCACTGACGTGCCAGCGGCGCGCCACCGAGGCCAGCGTATCGCCGCGGCGCACGCGGTAGGTGATCTGGCGCAGGTTGCCGCTCTCGGGCACCAGCGAGAACGACGCCGAGATGTAGCCCGGCGCGATGTCGTCGCCGCTGGCCTCGTCGCGCGGCACGAGCAGCGTCGAGCCGGCCGAGGGGCGGTAGCGCGGCGGAATGCGGTTGGCTTCGCGCAGCTGCGCTTCGGTCAGCCCGACGCGCTCGGCCACCTTGGCCAGGGTCTCGCCCGGCTGCAGCGTATAGGCCGACCAGCTCGCCAGCGGCTGGCCCGTGGTCTTCCACGCCGCCAGGTTGGCGTTGAAGGCGTCGGCGCGGTCGGCCGGCAGCAGGATGGTGGGCGAGGACGCGCCGACGATGACCGGGCGGTTGAAGGCCGGGTTGAGCGCGCGGAAATCGTCCAGCGGCATGTCGGCCAGGCGCGCGGCCGTGGTGACGTCCATGTCCGGGGTCTTGCTCACGGCCACGAAGTACGGCTCGTTGCGGATCTGGGGCAGCGCGATGCCGTAGTGCTCCGGATCGGCCACGATGTTCTTGATGGCCTGCAGCTTGGGCACGTAGAACTGCGTTTCCTTGGGCAGGCGCAGGTCCTTGTACTGCACCGAGCGGTGCTGCGCGCGGGCCCGCGCCAGCGCGCGTTCCACGCCGGCTTCGCCGCAGTTGTAGGCCGCCAGCGCCAGCTGCCAGTCGCCGA
>JBBISD010000125.1:0-3375 GCA_037441485.1 Burkholderiales bacterium | reverse complement strand
CCTACGTCGCAGGACCACCGAGTTCCAGATGCACGCCGCCCTGCCGAGCGGCGGCACGCCCGGAAGCTTCTCCTGGCGAGCGGCAGTTCATGGGCCGAAAGTCAACGAGCGCTTTGCGACTGAGCGTTGCTCGGAACGAAGCGCTGTTGTGGGCCGCGCCGGCGCCAAGCTGCGAGCACGGCGGCCAGCCTGGCGCGCTGGCCGGCGTCCAGGCCGCTGTGGCCCAACAGGAGGGCCAGGGCGGCATCAGGAAGCAGGCTCTCAGGCGCAGCCGGGCGGCGGCCTTCGAGGGCCGCCTTCATGGCCAGCAGCTTGCGCTCGCGGCGCGCGGACTCGAATGCCGCCGGCGTCGGCATGTCCCACTCGGCCTCGATCTGCAGGAGCAAGTCGTCGACGGCCGGCACCGTGTCGGTGCCGTCTGCAGGCGCAAGTCCGGCGCGCCGGCGCAGCGCGTCCTCCAGGGGCGCCGGCAGCACAGGCAGGGCCTGCCACGACGCGGCCGGCGCCGCAGCGCCGACAGCGGCGACGGCCCCCTGCTCGCGTGCCAGGCACAGCGCCAGCTTTGCGTCGAGAGCATCGCAGGTGGCCTGCCAGACGCGCTGCGCGCTGGCGTCCAGCGATTGCCGCAACGCATCGCGTGCGGCCCGAAATTCAGCCTCGAGCGAGGCGGCGCGGGCGCGCGGCGCGGACCCGCAACGCTGCCAGGCGGCGTCGACCTCGGCCAGCGTGCGACGCTGCGCCGTCGGACTGTCCTCGGGGCGCACCTGCAGGCGCTCGATCAGCGCCGCCCGCTCTGCCGCATGCGCCTCGAGCTCGGCTTCGCGCGCCATGAGGACCGCCGCGCGAGCGGCGAAGACAGCGTCGATCGATTGCTTGAAATCGGTCCACAGCGCCCGCTCGTCGGCGCGCGCCAGCGGCAGCGCCTTCGCATGCTGCCGCCACTCGGCCTGCAGCGCACGTACTTCGCCCACCAGGTCGCGGCCGCTGCCAGGCCCTTCCCCGGCGAGGGTGCGAGCGCTGGCCACCAGCGCCTGGCGCTCCGCGCGGGCCTGGTCGCGCGCGGCCTGAAGCGGCGCCTCGACGCGGCGTACCGCGGCCTCCATGCGCGCGACAAGGGCCTCGCGAGCCGCGCGCGGCACCGTGTGCTCCAGCGGACCAAGCTTGCGCCATTCGACGCGGAAGCGGTCGAGCGCGGTGGCCAGCCCGCGCGCGTCGCCCGGTGCTTCGGCAACTTCCTCGTTCTTCGTCTTCGGCTGCGCGACGTCTACCGCAGCGACCACTGGCTCGGCCGATTGCGGTGTCCGAGTGGTCGCCGCAACGCCCACCGCTTCGAGGGCGTCGAGCAGCTGGCGGCGCGCCGATAGATTGGTCTCGCGCGCCCCGCGCTGCGCCGCGGCATGCGCGGCCACCGGCTCGTGGGCTGCCTTCAAGGCTTCGTCGAAGCGCCGCCACAGCGCGCGACCGCCGGCGCCGCCCAGACGGTCGATGTCCTTCCAGCGTGCGCGCAGCGTGTCGATGAGCTCGGCACGCTGGCGGATCGACAGCCGGGCGACTTCGGCGTCGGCCTCGTTCGAGCGCGCGCCCTCGAGCCCGTCGCCGTCCTGGCCCTGGCCGCCGGCGACGGTGGCCGCTGCCAGTGCCTCGGCCTGCAGCACGAGTTCGTCGCGCGCGCGCCCGCCAGCCCAGTGCTGCCAGCCGCGCAACTGCGCCACCCGCGCCTGCGCCGCCGCGATGCGGGCGCGCAGCGCATCGGGCGGATCGGAACCTTGCAGTTCATCGCCGATGTCGCTCAGGTGGCGCTGCGTATCGGCCAACTGCCCGGCGTCGAGCGCCGTCTCAGCTCGCGCGACGGCGTCAGCCAGGGCCGCGCCCTGGTCGCCTTTGCGCATGCGCTGCCGCTGGCGAGCCTGCTCGCGCCGTTGCGACTGCCGGTCGCGCCGCGCTTGGTCGCGGGCCTGCTGCCAACCCGCATGGCGGGCCTGCAGCAGCGCCGCCAGCTGCGTGTCGGGCAGCGGCGCAAGCGCCAGCCATTCCCGCTGCGCTTTGGCGGCGAAATCGTACGGGACTGCAGGTTCCTTGTCGGTTTCGTCGCCGGCTTCGTCGGCGGCTTCCGTCTTCGGATGGTCGAATGCGCATGGGCCGGCTGCCGCATCGTCGGCAGCCTCCGGCGCTACCTCGGCCGGTCCGGTCAGCAGACGATCGAGCACCGCCAAGCGAGCGTCGAGGGCCGCCGCGATCTGGAGCGCGTGCCGCAGGTCCGTCAGCGCGCGTTCGGTGGCCGGGACGGCGATGTTGTCAGGGGGCAGGCCTTGCATCACGCCGCGGGCTGCATCGACCGCACCGGCGAGCGACTCGCGGTTCTGCGTGCCCGCGGCGGCCTCGGCGCAGGTTGCCTGCAATTGCCGCAGGGCCTGCACGGCGTCGGCGTGCCAGCGGTCGCGCTGCAGCTCGATATCGCCGCGCTTGCGCACCTGCGCCGCCAGTTGCGCCGTCAGCGCCGCGAACTCGTCGCGCCGGGCGGGTTCGATGGCGGCCGCGCCCAGCGCCTGCCAGGCGTGGTCGAGTTCGACGACGCGATTCACTGGCACGTTGGCTTCGCCGGCCAGGCTGCGCGCGGTCTCGATCAGGCGCGCGGCCTGCTCGCGGGTCTGGCGCTGTGCTACCAACGCCTGCAGGCGTTGCTTGGCGAGTCGGTGGACGCGGCGGTCGTGGCTGCGGAATTCGCGCTCGGCCAGTCTCAGCGCGGCTTCGCCGTCCAGGGCCTCGACAGCGGCTAACTTGAACTGTATCGGCACGCCCGCGGTTCGCGCCAGGGCCAGCATGGCGTCGTCATCGCCGCGCGACTGTGCCAGCTTGGCCGTCCAGTCCACAGCTGTCGCTGGCGGAGCCGCGACCGATGGCTGGCTCTTCGCGGCCTCGGCGGGTGCCACTTGGGGTGCGTTGCCCTTCTTCTTGAAGATCCAGCCCAGCATGCTCGTGCCCAGTGCGCGCCAGCGTGGCGCCGATCCCGCATTTTCGACCCAAGCGCCGAGGCGACCAGCCAATCAGGCGAGCCGCGTGGGCGGGCCGACAACGCGGCGTCTCTCCGGGAGAGGTGTCCGCGAAGCGAGCGTTGATCTTGGGGTCCCGACCCGTAAGTGCCGCTCGCGTCGCAGCGGCAAAGCGGTCTCACGCGGTGAGGTCTTGAGCAAATGTGCCGCGCATCCCCCGACGAAAGCCGGGCTGGCACGAAGTGCCTGCAGGCAGAGCCGACCCGCTTGGTCGCGGCTCAAGCGGCACGAGTGCCTCGCTCCCTACGAGGCGCTCCCCCAGCCGGGTTCCGGTGGGGTCTCCTGATCCTGGATGGACTCCGGAAAGCTGCTCGATGCTCGCATG
>JBBISD010000124.1:0-3388 GCA_037441485.1 Burkholderiales bacterium | reverse complement strand
AGCCCGGCGACGGCGGGCGACGGCAGACCGCATAATCCCGGCATGCGCGCCTCGCCGGCCCCCACGAGTTCGCCCGCGGCCGGCCCCGATGCGGCCGCGGAGCCGAGCGACGAGCACTTGATGCTGGCCTACGCCAAAGGCGATACCGCCGCCTTCGAGCGGCTGTACGCGCGGCACGAGCGGCCGGTGTACCGCTTTCTGCTGCGCTCGGTCCGCATTCCGGCGCTGGCCGACGAACTGCTGCAGGAGACCTGGCTGTCGGTGGTGCGCACCGCGGCCGGCTACGAGACACGCGCGCGTTTCACGACGTGGCTGTACCGCATCGCGCGCACGCGCCTGGTCGATCACTGGCGGGCGCACGATCCGGTCGTCGGGCAGAGCCTGGCCGCCGACGGCCTCGACGAGGCGTTTGCCGATCCGCCGGGCGATGCGCGCCTCGAACCGCAGGCCATCGCGCTCGACCGTGCGCAGGCACGGGCGTTCCTCCTGGCGGTCGAGGCGCTGCCGCCGGCGCAGCGCGAGGCCTTCCTGCTGCACGCCGATTCCGGCCTGACCATCGAGCAGGTCGGCAGCGTCACCGGCGTGCCTGCTGAGACCGCCAAGAGCCGCTTTCGCTATGCCTGCGCCCGACTGCGCGCCAACCTGCAGGAGTGGCACGACGCATGAACACGCCCGACGATCCGGCAGCGCGGCAACTGCGCCACGCCCACGAACTGCTCGACGAACAGCCGGGACCGGCGGTGCGAGACGCCGTCCTGCGCGCCGCGGCCGCCCGCCCGGTGACCGCGCCGGCCGACGCGCCAAAGGAATCCGCTGCGAGACCGTGGTGGCGGATACCGCTCCCGCTGGCCGGGCTGGCAAGCGCGACGGTGGCGGTGCTCGCGGTCGGGGTTGCCGTGCACCTGCAGGCACCCCGCGAGGTGGCGATACCGCCGCTTGCCGAATCCACGCCCCCGGCGGCACCGGTAGGTGGCGCGGCGGTGGCGGGTGCCGCGCCCGCCGCACCGCCGCGCGCGACAATGGCGCGCGCTACGGCGAAGACCGCGATAGCTGCCGATGCCGCGCCCGCCGAAGCGGCGCCGCCGGCTGCCGCCGACCGCGCCAGCGGCGATGCGCGCGGGGCCGATGCCGCGACGATGGCCTCGGCCAATGTTGCGCCGCGCATCGCCATGGCCGCCCCGGGCGCCCATTCGGCGGCCGCGCCGCCCGCGAGCGGGCCGGCGGCCGCACCGCTACCGCCGGCATCCGAGCCCACCGCCGTCGCATTGGCCGATGGCAACGCGCCTGCCGACGCGGCGCGTGCAGCGGCGTCGCAGCGGGCGGCGCCGGCGCCGGCGTACCGGGCCGCGCCGCAGGCCTGGCTCGACCGCATCCTCGAATTGCGCCGCGCGCACCGCGATCGCGAGGCCGACCAAGAGCTCGGCCTGCTGCGCGCCGCGCATCCCGCGCTGCAGATTCCGCCGGCGGCCTTGCCTCGTTGAGGCGCGAACGTCGCACCGCCAGGCAACGTGACGACGCGGCGCGCCGGCGGCTCAGTCGCCCGGCGGATCGGCCAGGAAGCGGCGCAACCGGCTCCAATGGGCCTGCTTGATCGCGAGCGCAGCCGTGTACGCGGGGCTGCTCGACGGCAGCGCGACGAGCGCCAGGCCGACGATGCCGCCGAGCTGCCGGCGCCCCAGGGTCGCTGCCGTCGCCCCGTTGAACGCGACCGCCCGCAACGCAGGTAGCGAATCGACCAGTGTGCGCAGGTCGTTGTGCCGGCCGTCGCGGATATCCGCGTCCAGGCTGCCCTCGCGCCGCGCCGCGCCGATGACGTCCCAAAGCCCGACCCCCGCCGCCTGCAAGCGTGCCAGGCGCGTCGGATATGCCGCGTCTGCCAGCGCGGCGCCGACGACCGGCTCCAGCAGCCGCCAGAACTGGTTGCGCGGATGGGCGTAGTACTGGCCGTCGCGCAACGAGCGGTCGCCCGGCAGGCTGCCGATGACGAGCAGGCGCGTGTGCCGGTCCACCACGGGCGCGAACGAGCGCTTGGTCGTGGCGGCGCTCATGCCGCGGGCATGCACCGTGCGGCGCATGCGAGGTCAAAGGCGTGCGCCACTGCCGGGCTAGCCTCCCGCGACCAGGACGATGCCGCCGACGAAGATCGCACCAACGCCAAGCAGGCGCGTGCGGTCGAGGCGCTCGCGCAGGAAGAACACGGCGATCACTGTCGCGAACAGGATCGACGTCTCGCGCAGCGCGGCCAGGCGCGGCGTCGCGCCGATACGAAACGCGAGCAGCGCCAGGCCATAAGTGACGATCGACAGCGCGCCGGCGGCCAGGCCGGGCTTCCACTGTTGCACCGCGGCCGCCGCGAAGCCGCGGCCGCGCCAAAGCGCAAAGGCGACGGCGATGCCCACGCCCAGCATCAGGAAGACCCAGACGATGTAGCTGGCCGCGCTCGGCGCCGCCCGCACGCCCTGCGCATCGATGACGGTATAGCCGGCGACGCAGCAGCCCGTCAGTGCCGCCCACAAAAGCGCCCGGCCGTGCAGCCGGTGGCTGGCGCCGATCGCCATCACGCCCACGCTGATGAGCCCGATGCCGATGGCAACCGCCGGTGTGAGCGGCTCGTGAAACAGTGCGACGGCACCGGAAGCGGCCAGCATCGGCGCCAGCCCGCGCGCGATCGGGTAGGCCACCGTCATGTCGGCGTGTTCGAACGACCGGATGAGCGCGATGAGATACAGGCCATGCACGAACCACGACGCCAGCAGCCAGTGCCACGCGTGATGCGGCAGCGGCACGAGTGCGGCCGCGGGCGCTACCAGCAGCGCGCTGAACCCGTCGATCAGCGCGCGGCCCGAAAGCTTGTCCTTGCCGGCTTTCAGGATCGCATTGACCACCGCATGGGCCAGCCCCGATGCCAGGATCAACAGCGAGGCGACGCCTTCCATCGTCCGGGGTTTCCTAGGAAATACGCTCGCACCGACTAGGGTCGGCAACCAGCGGCCTGCCCGATGGAACCATCGTACCGTGCCGCGCGCGGCGGTCCCGCTTGCGCGCCGCGCGCTCGGTAGCAACGTGCCAGGCATGACTAAGCCGAGGCGCCGCAAGGCTTCGTGCTCTTGCGCTAACTTTCGATGATATCGCCGACGATCGTGAATCGCTGGGATTTGCCGAGGCCCCATCGTTTGAGTCAAGCCGCCATGGCTGACGTACGAGGCGCTGGCTCCGTCCCAAGCCATCGCGCGGCTCCCCGCCGACTCCCCAACTGGCGCTTTCCAAGCCCACGCGGTCCCGGTACCCTCGGCGGCTGCTAAATGACATCCCCGGGGGATTTCGTGAACACCCAGTCCAGCGGCGCGCTGCGCGACGCCCTCGACGCGACCGGCGCCCGCCTGGTCGA
>JBBISD010000123.1:0-3493 GCA_037441485.1 Burkholderiales bacterium | reverse complement strand
GGCGCAACGACCGCAACGGGCTCCGGTGCGGCCGGCGGGGGGGCCGCGCTAGCGGGCGCGGGCGCCACGACCGGCGCCACGACCGGCGCCACGGCGGCGGCCGTGTCGGCGGTAGCGGCCGGCGTCGTGGGGGCGGCTGTGGAATCGGCAGAAGCGGCCAGCACGGAGCTGGGGATGAGGCCCGACAGGCCCGCGAACAGGGCCAGGCGGACCAGCGGTGCACGCAACTGCAAATCGATCAAAGGATTCCCCGCCATCGTGGACATGACATGTGCAGGCTGCCAGTGTAGGTGCTGGGCCCCCGCCACGCAAGCCGCGCAAGGACCCAAAAGCGCCGCAAAATCAATGCTTCGGAGCGCTTTCCGGAGGTTCTTGCGCAGCGCCGGCAGGGGCGCTGCGCCGACCGCCACCGCCCGCGCGCCGGCCCCGGACCCTAGGAAACGTCCTTCCAGGCACGCAGGGCGGCAAAGATGGCCGCCGGGTCGCCTGCCGTGCCCGGGTGCTGCCGCTGCACAGCCTCGCGGACCGTCGCCTGCGCGCAACGCAGGAAGGGGTTGCTGGCGCGCTCGACCGCCAGCGTGGAGGGCACCGTCGGTACTCCCCGGGCGCGCAGCTCCGCGCATTGGCGCTGGCGCTGCAGCAGGTCGGCATTGCCCGGTTCGACGCCCACCGCAAAGCGCAGGTTCGACAACGTGTACTCGTGCGCGCAGTACACGCGGGTGGCGTCGGGCAGCGCCGCGAGCCGCGCCAGCGACTCGTACATCTGCGGCGCCGTGCCCTCGAAGATGCGCCCGCAGCCACCGGCAAACAGCGTGTCGCCGCAGAACAGCGCGGCCAGCGGCGCGCACCAGTAGGCGATGTGGTCGAGCGTATGCCCGGGAACGGCCAGCACTGTGAAGGACTGGTCCAGCACCGTGACGGTGTCGCCGGCGTCCAGCCGCGTGTCGACGTGGGCGTAGGGGGTGTTGGCCGGGCCGAAGACCTGGGCGCCGTGCGCCTGCACGAGCGCGGCGACGCCGCCGACGTGATCGGCATGGTGGTGGGTGAGCAGCACCGTCTCGAGGCGCAGCCCGCGCGCGTCGAGCGTGCGCAGCACGGGCGCGGCATCGCCCGGATCGACCACCGCGGCACGGTCGCCGCTGTGCAACAGCCAGATGTAGTTGTCGCGGAACGCGGCAATGGGCTCGATCTGCGGGGCGCGCGCCGGCATGGCGGCGGCGTGGGGGCTGGGCATTGGCGTCATAATCCGCCCATAGCCTACCGGAACCCGCGCCATGGGCGAGCAGCCTGCCGCATCGAACCTTGCCGACTTCCTGGCCTCCGCCGCCGGGCGCTACGTATTGGACTGGGAGCAGCGCCTGTTCGACCAGGCCGTGCCGGACATCTTCGGTTATCACGCGATGCAGCTGGGCGTGCCGCAGATAAACGCGCTGCGCGAGAACCGCATGCCGCTGCGCTGCATCGCCCTGGACGGCAGCGCGGCGGTGCCCGCCGGGCCCGCCGGGCGCACCGGGGCCTGTCCCATCCTGGAGGCGCGCGGCGAAGTGGCGCTGCTGGCGCGCTTCGACGACCTGCCGTTTGCCTCGCAGTCGATCGACCTTCTGGTGCTGCCGCACGTGCTCGAGTTCGCCCAGGAGCCGCACCGCGTGCTGCGCGAGGCCGACCGGGTGCTCGTGCCCGAAGGGCAGATCGTCATCACCGGCTTCAATCCGGCCAGCCTCTGGGGCGCACGCCACTGGATGGGGCGCCTGGGCGCGCGGCCCTTCCTGCCCCCCTCGAGCCAGCTGATCGCACTGCCGCGCCTGAAGGACTGGCTCAAGCTGCTCTCCTTCGAGGTCAACCGCGGCCGCTTCGGCTGCTACGTGCCGTCGGTGCGGTCCGAAGCATGGCTGTCGCGCTGGTCTTTCCTGGAAAAGGCCGGCGACCGCTGGTGGCCGGTGCTCGGCGGCGTGTATGCGCTGACGGCGGTCAAGCGCGTGCACGGCATGCGCCTGGTGGGCCTGGCGCGCAAGCGTCGCGAGGACCGGCGGCCGGCGCTGGCGCCGGCCCCGGTGGCCCAGAGCAGCCAGAGCGTGCAGCGCAGCGACGAGGCGGTTTCGGTGCGCATGCGCGTCCCGGGCGATGCCGCCAATGAACCGGCCGTGCACGCGGCGCACGGATGAAGCACGCGCGATCGGTCGACCTGCTTGCGGCGTCGCCGTCCGCCCCCGCGCCGGCGGCGGACGCCGCCGCGCCCGCCACGCTGGTCGAGATCTGGACCGATGGCGCCTGCAAGGGCAATCCCGGGCCCGGCGGCTGGGGCGCGCTGCTGCGCAGCGGCGGCAAGGAGCGCGAGCTGTTCGGCGGCGAGCGCCAGACGACCAACAACCGCATGGAGCTGCTGGCTGTCATCGAGGCGCTGGGCACGCTCACGCGCGCCTGCCACGTCATCGTGCACACCGACTCGCAGTACGTGAAGCTGGGCATCACCGAATGGCTGCGGCAGTGGGAGCGGCGCGGCTGGAAGACCGCGGACCGCAAGCCGGTGAAGAACGTCGACCTGTGGCAGCGCCTGGACGAGCAGGTGCATCGCCACCAGGTGCAATGGCGCTGGGTGCGCGGGCACTCCGGCAACGAAGGCAACGAGCGCGCGGATGGCCTGGCCAACCGCGGCGTCGAACAGGTACTGGGAGGCTAGCGCGGCCATGCGGCAGATCGTGCTCGATACCGAAACCACCGGGCTGGACGCCAAGGACGGCCACCGCATCATCGAGGTCGGCGCCCTGGAGCTCGTGGGCCGGCGCATCACCGACCGGCGCCTGCACCGCTACGTCAACCCCGAGCGCGACAGCGACCCGGGCGCGCTCAACGTGCACGGCCTCACGCGCGAGTTCCTGTCCGACAAGCCGCTGTTCGCCGAGATCATCGACGAGCTGGTGGCGTTCGTCGCCGACGCCGAGGTCATCATCCACAACGCCGCCTTCGACCTTTCGTTCCTCGACGCCGAGTTCGCGCGCCTGGGGCGGCCGCCGTTTGCCGAGCACTGCGCCGCCGTCACCGATTCGCTGCGCCTGGCCCGCGAGCTGCACCCGGGCAAGCGCAATTCCCTGGACGCGCTGTGCGAGCGCTACGGCATCTCCAACCGCCACCGCACACTGCACGGCGCGCTGCTGGATGCCGGGCTGCTGGGCGAGGTCTACCTGGCGATGACCCGGGGGCAGGACAGCCTGGTGATGGAGCTTTCGGCCGAGCAGCGCGCGGAGGACGCGGCCCCGGTGGCCGCCGAGCAGCTGCTGGTCCTGGCCGCCGACCCGCAGGAACTGGCGGCGCACGAGGCACTGCTCGACGCCATCGAGAAGGACGCCAAGGCCCCGGCGGTCTGGCGCCGCGGGGCCGCCTCGCCGGCAGCCTGAAAACAGGGCCGGTCCAAAGCTGCGCTAAAATGCGCGCCTCGCGTGCCCCGGGGCGGTTAGCTCAGCGGTAGAGCACTGCCTTCACACGGCAGGGGTCACAG
>JBBISD010000122.1:0-3646 GCA_037441485.1 Burkholderiales bacterium | reverse complement strand
GCGCCACGTGCGCCGCTGCAGCCGCTGCGCGGCGGCGCGCTGGCCGCCGGCACCGTGGCGCTGTCGCTGGCCACGTTCATGAACGTGCTCGACACGTCCATCGCCAACGTCTCCATTCCAGCCATTGCCGGCGACACGGGGGTAAGCCCCTCGCAGGGCACCTGGGTCATCACCTCGTTCGCGGTGTCCACCGCCATCACCGTGCCGCTCACGGGCTGGCTGGCGCAGCGCTTTGGCCAGGTGCGCGTGTTCCTCTATGCCACCGTGCTCTTCACGCTGGCTTCGATGCTGTGCGGTCTGGCGCCCAACCTGCAGACGCTGATCGCGTTTCGCGTGATGCAGGGCCTGGTGGCCGGGCCGATGATCCCGATGTCCCAGGCGCTGCTGCTCAGCAGCTATCCGCCGGCGCGCGCCGGCATGGCCATGGCGCTGTGGGTGATGACCACGCTGGTGGCGCCGATCGTCGGGCCGCCGCTGGGCGGCTGGATCTCCGACAACCTGAGCTGGCCGTGGATCTTCTACATCAACATACCGGTGGGCATCGTCGCCACCTGGGTGACCGCGACGGTGTTTCGCGGCCGCGAGACAGCGCGCCAGCGCCTGCCGGTGGACTTCGTCGGGCTGGCACTGCTGGTGGTGTGGGTCGGCTCGATGCAGATCATGCTCGACAAGGGGCGCGAGCTCGACTGGTTCAACGCGCCGGAGATCTGGGTGCTGTGCGTGCTGGCGGTGGTCGGCGTGGTGGTATTCCTGATCTGGGAACTCACCGACAAGCACCCGGTCGTCGACCTGTCGCTGTTTCGCATCCGCAACTTCGCGATCGGCACCGGCGTGCTGGCGCTGGCCTACGGGCTGTTCTTCGGCAACGTGGTGCTCATCCCGCTGTGGCTGCAGCAATACATGGGCTACACGGCCACCGATGCCGGGCTGGTACTGGCACCGGTGGGCTTCCTGGCGATGATCCTGTCGCCGCTCATCGGCCGCAACATCAACCGCCTGGACGCCCGCCTGCTGGCCAGCGTGTCCTTCGTGTGCTTTGCGGTGGTGCTGTGGATGCGCTCGCGCTTCACCACCGAGGCCGACTTCGCCACCATCGCGCTGCCGGCGCTCTTCCAGGGGATCGCGATGGCCTGCATGTTCATCCCGCTCAACACCATCCTGCTGTCGGGCCTGGGGCCGGAGCGGCTGGCGGCGGCCTCGGGCCTGTCCAATTTCGTGCGGATCGCCGCTGGCGCCATCGGTACCTCCGTCACCACGACGCTGTGGGACAGCCGCGCCACGCTGCACCATTCCCAGCTGGCCGAACAGGTCGGCCCGTACAGCCCGACCGCGGTGCGCAGCCTGGAGCAATTGCAGGCGCAGGGCATGGACCAGCAGCAGTCGCTGGGCGTCGTCAACCGGCTGATCGACGCGCAGGCCTATACGCTGGCCGCCGACGAGCTGTTCTATGCCGCCGCCGTCATCTTCCTGCTGATGATCGCGATCGTCTGGGTGGCCCACCCGCGCCGCGGCGGCACCGCGCCGGCGGTGAGTGATGCGCATTGACACGCACATTGACATGCGCATCGACGCGGGCAGCGACGCACGCGACCGCGGCGCCATGCCCGGCCACTGCCGGCCCGCTTTATCGGGGCGATACGATCTGTCACAACCTTTAACGTCTTTTGCAACGCAAGCGCAGACCCGGGGAGCAAAATTCCACTGCCGGGCCGGTGGCAACGATCCCCTTGATGCGACCCAGCCGCGAGAGCCCGGCGGCATTCTTGGGGAGAAGGCAGATGGACACGCAGTTGACTTTGCACGGGCCCGGGCGCCGTCGGGCACGCGGCGCGGCACTGGCTCTGGGGCTGCTCATCGCGGGCGCCGCGCTGCTGCCGCTGGCAGCCGGCGCGCACGGCCGGGGCGTGGCCGTTCGCACCCAATGGCACGGCGGCGCGCACCCCGGATGGCACGCGGGCGCCGGCCGCTGGGAGCACAGCTGGCACGGCGGCCACTACGGCTGGTGGTACATCGATGGGGGTGTCTGGACGATGTATCCGTACTTCTATCCGTACTACCCCTACTACCCGTACTACGGCTACCCGCCGGCGTATACGTATTCGTACCCGCCCGAATCGACGGTGAACAACAGCAACCTGCCGGCGCCGCCGCCGAGCTGGTACTACTGCGATGCGGCGCGCGGCTACTACCCCAATGTTCCCGCCTGCCCCAGCGGCTGGCGTGCCGTACCGGCCACGCCGCCGCCGGGCGCGCCGCCACCACAGTAGCCCGGCGGCCACCCGGCATTGGCCGCGCTCGTCCCGGACCGCTTCGCGCCAGCCGGTCCGGGCAGCTGCCGGCGGCTGCCGCCGGCGACACCTGCCGTCGGCCGGCCCGCGTCTGCCGCCACGGCGGGGTGATAATCAATCAAGGCAATCGTGCCGACGCGCGTAGCCGGCGCGACGGCCCTGCGGCGTCTCCACCCCCCTTCATCCGCCCTCCTCCATGACTCCTGCCAATCCCCTGACGTCACCCGACGATCGCCCCGGTATTGCCCGCCGCCGCCGCTGGTGGATCGCCGGCACCGCATTGGTCGTGCTGGCAGCCGTACTGGTCTACCGGAACCCGCTGGGCTGGGGCGCGGGCGGCACCGGCGGGGCCGCCCGCAAGGGCGAGGGCGCGCGGCCCGTGACCGTGGCGGTCGCGCCGGCCACCATCCAGGCGCTGGACCACACGCTGACGGCACTGGGCACCGCGACCGCGCGCAGCACGGTCACCGTCAAGGCGCTGGTGGACGGGCAACTGGTCAAGGTGGCGTTCACCGAGGGCCAGTTCGTGCACGCCGGCGACCTGCTGGCGCAGATCGATCCGCGGCCCTTCGAGGCGGCACTGGCCAGCGCCCGGGCCGCGCTCGAGCGCGACAACGCGCAGTTGCAGGGCGCGCTGGTCGACCTGGAGCGCTATCGCAACCTGGTCGCCGAGGATTCCATCCCCAGGCAGCAGCTCGACACCCAGGTGGCACTGGTGGCCCAGTACAAGGGCACGGTGAACAACGACCGCGCGCAGGTCGACACGGCGGCGCTCAACCTGCAGTACACGCACGTGACCGCGCCGGTCAGCGGCCGCGTGGGCCTGCGCCTGGTCGATGCCGGCAACATCGTGCACGCCTCCGACACCTCCGGCATGGTGGTGCTCACCGAGGTACAGCCGATCGACGTGATCTTTCCCATTCCGCAGGACGCGGTGCAGGACGTCGTGCAGCGCATCGGCAAAGGGCCGCGGCTGGCGGTCGAGGCCTTCGGCCGCGACGGCCGCACGCTGCTCGGCACGGGGCTGCTGAGCTCGGTGGACAATCTCATCGACACCACCACCGGCACGGTCAAGCTCAAGGCGGCGTTTCCCAACCGCGCGCTGACGCTGTTTCCGAACCAGTTCGTCAACGTCCGGCTGCGCCTGGAAACCATCCGCGATGCACTCACCATACCGGTGGTCGCCGTGCAGCGCGGCGCGCCGGGCAACTACGTCTATGTCGTGCAGGCCGACAACACGGTGGCGATGCGCGTGCCGCGGCTGGGCATCACCGACGGCGACCGCGTGCAGGTGCTCGAGGGCCTGGCCCGGGGCGACCCGGTGGTGACCGACGGCACTGACAAGCTGCGCGACGGCG
>JBBISD010000121.1:0-3727 GCA_037441485.1 Burkholderiales bacterium | reverse complement strand
GGCTGGCGCCGGGCGGCGCTGCGGTGCGCGGCGGCCTGGCGCACGGCGTCGGCGGCGCGCCGCGTGACGGCACGACCGCGCGCCACGGCGATTATCTTGGCGGCGATGCGGATGTCCACCTTGGCCAGTTCCGCCTTGATGGCGGCTTCGTCGAATACGCGAATGCCCTGGCGCTGCACCGCCTTGGCCAGTCCGTCCTCGACCCCGGCCTCGGCCGCGATCAGCAGCCGCTGGGCGCCGGAGGCGCGGGCCAGCGCGAACAGGCTCGAGGCCTGCTGCGTGCCCAGCCGTTCCCGCGCCACCGTGAAGGCGTAGCTGCGGCCCGGCTCCTTGCGGTGGCTCAGCTGCAGTTCGATGGGGCGGCTGGCCGCCGGCAGCGCCGACGGGCGGTAGCCGCGCGCCTCATACCAGGCCAGCACGAGGTCGCGAACGGGGACCCGGCCGTCGTCCTGCGGTGCCGGCGCGGGCGCCGGCGGCGCTGCCGCACGGGTGCTTGCTCCGGCACCCGGCAGGCCGGGCAAGCCCGGCATGGCCGGCGGCACCGAGCCGCCGACCGACAGCGACAGGCCGCGCAGGCCGCTGGCCATGCCCGTGGTCATGCCGATATCGGTGTTGCGCTCGAGCAGGCCCCGTGCCTGGGCCGCTACCGTGTCGGACTCGCCCTCGAGCAGCGAATCGATTTCCACCGGGTCGTCGAGCTCGACGGCCTGCTCGATCGGCGGCGGCGGCAGGAAGTACGAATCGCCGCCCAGGTCCTCGCGCAGCGCCTCGCGGCGCGCGCGTTCGCGCCGGGCGCGGCTGGCCGCGCCGCGGCGCTGCGCGAGCAGGGCTACGCCCAGCATCAGCACCGCCAGCGAGACCAGGAGCAGCAATTCGTTGTTTTGCATGGCGCAGACGAAAAAAGCGAGCTTGCCAGCCGGGCAGGGCGGAAAAGCCGTGAATAAGTATCCATTAAGCCGGCAATAAGGCCCGATTGTGATCCAGTTCGCTCCCGGACGCGGCAGTGGGCGGCTCGGCCATTCAGGTTAGCTGCTCGCCATCGCTAAAATAGTCGCAAACTGTCGATACCGGCTCAACCGGCCAAGATCCGCCCTGTCCATGACGCCACTCCCGCCCGCGAAGCATTCCTGATGGCCCTCGCCGTCGTCCACAGCCGTGCGATCTCGGGAATGTCCGCTCCCGAGGTGACCGTCGAGGTGCATTTGGCCAACGGCCTGCCGGGCTTCGCCCTGGTGGGCCTGCCGGAAGCCGAGGTCAAGGAGGCGCGCGAGCGCGTGCGCGCCGCCCTGCAGAACGCCAAGTTTGACTTCCCCGCCCGGCGCATCACGGTCAACATGGCGCCGGCCGACCTGCCCAAGGAGTCGGCCCGCTTCGACCTGCCCATCGCCATTGGCATCCTGGCCGCCAGCGGCCAGGTGCCCGCCCAGGTCCTGGAGCGCTTCGAATTCGCCGGCGAGCTCTCGCTGTCGGGCGAACTGCGGCCCATCATGGGCGCACTGGCCATGACGCTGGCGGTGTCGCGCAACGTGCGCGAGCGGCCGCGGGCCTTTTTCCTGCCCGAGGAAAACGCCGATGAGGCCGCGCTGGTGGGCGGCGTCCAGATCTTCCCGGCGAAGAACCTGCGGCAGGTGGTATCGCACCTTGAATTCCAGGCAGGCAATACCGCGGCGCTACCGATCCGCGAATACTTCGCGCAGGTAAGGCTGTCGCCCCCGGCCTATCCGGACCTGTTCGACGTCAAGGGGCAGAGCGCGGCCAAGCGGGCGCTGGAGATCGCCGCGGTCGGCGGCCACAGCGTGCTGATGGTCGGTCCGCCGGGCAGCGGCAAGACGATGCTGGCGCAGCGCTTCCCCGGCCTGCTGCCGCCGATGAACGTCGAGGACGCGCTCGAATCGGCCGCTGTGCTCAGCCTCGTGGGCAAGTTCGCGCCGCAGCGCTGGGCCACCCGCGTATTTCGCGCCCCCCACCATAGCGCCAGCGGTCCGGCGCTGGTCGGCGGCGGCGCCAATGCCGCCCCCGGCGAGATCTCGCTGGCCCATTGCGGGGTGCTGTTTCTCGACGAACTGCCGGAATTCGACCGGCGGGTACTCGAGGTGCTGCGCGAACCGCTGGAGACCGGCCGCATCACGGTGTCGCGCGCCGCGCGGCACGTCGAGTATCCGGCCCGGTTCCAGCTCATCGCCGCCATGAACCCGTGTCCCTGCGGCTACCACGGCCACCCCAGCATTTCGTGCCGCTGCACGCCGGAAATGGTCTCCCGCTACCAGGACCGGATCAGCGGGCCGCTGCTCGATCGCATCGACATGCGGGTCGAGGTTTCCGCCCTGAGCCCGGACCAGCTCACCGCGCTGCCCGATGGCGAGCAGACGCGCTATGCAGCGGCCCGCGTGGCCACGGCGCGCGACCGCTCCCTGACGCGCCAGGGCAAGGCGAACGACGAGCTGGGTTCGTCGGAAATCGAGCGCGTGTGCCGCCCCGAGGGCGCGGTGCGCCAGCTGCTGCATGCGGCCAGCGCACGACTGGGCTGGTCGGCGCGCGCCTACCACCGCGTGCTCAAGGTGGCGCGCAGCATCGCCGACCTGGAAGGCGCCCAGACCATCGAGAGCCGCCACGTCGCCGAGGCGATCCAGTACCGGCGGTCGCTGCGCGAGACCTGAGGCCCCCGCCTACCCCAGCTTGCGGCGCAATACCTCGTTGAGCTGCTGCGGGTTGGCCTTGCCGCGGGTGGCCTTCATCGCCTGGCCGACCAGCGACTGGAACGCCTTTTCCTTGCCGCCGCGGTATTCGGCCACCACGGCCGGGTGGGCCGCGAGCACCTCATCGACGATGCGCTCGAGGGTGCCGGCGTCGGAAATCTGCTGCAGCCCGCGGTCCGCGATCACGGCGTCGACCGACCCGGCCTGCCCCGACCAGAGCTGCGCAAAGAGCTCCTTGGCCGTCTTGAGATTGATCGTGCCGTCGCTCACCCGCGCGATGAGCCGCGCCAGTTCGGCGGCCGGCACCGGGCACTGCTCGGCGCCGATGTCGGCCGCATTGAGCGCGGCACTGACCTCGCCCAGCACCCAGTTGGCCGCGGCCTTGCGGTCAGTGACGGCACGGGCGACCTGCTCGAAATACGTCGCCAGCGCGCGGCTGGCGGTGAGCGCGGCCGCATCGGGCGCCGCCAGCCCGTAGTCGCGGGCGAAGCGCTCGCGCATCGCGGCGGGCAGCTCCGGCAGCGCGGCGCGGACCCGGTCGACCATCGCCGGCGTGATCTCCAGCGGCAGCAGGTCGGGGTCCGGGAAGTAGCGGTAGTCGGCGGCATCTTCCTTCGACCGCATCGAGCGCGTTTCGTCGCGGTCCGGATCGTAGAGGCGGGTTTCCTGGACGATGCGCCCGCCGTCCTCGATGCGCTCGATCTGCCGGCGCACCTCGTGCTCGATGGCCTGCTGCAGGAAACGAAAGCTGTTGAGGTTCTTGATCTCGACGCGCGTGCCGAAAGTGTCGGAGCCGGCCGGGCGCACCGAGACGTTGGCATCGCAGCGGAAGCTGCCTTCCTGCATGTTGCCGTCGCACACGTCCAGCCAGACGACCAGCGCGTGCAGCGTGCGCGCGTAGGCGACCGCCTCGGCGCTCGAGCGCATGTCGGGCTCGGTCACGATCTCCAGCAGCGGCGTGCCGGCACGGTTCAGGTCGATGCCCGACATGCCGCGGTAGTCCTCGTGCAGCGACTTGCCGGCATCCTCCT
>JBBISD010000120.1:0-3802 GCA_037441485.1 Burkholderiales bacterium | reverse complement strand
CGCGGCGCCCGGTTCTGCGGTGTCAGCCATCGTGCCGCTGCCCGGTCAGTGCGCGGCGGCCGAGGCGACGCGCGGCAGCGCGGGTGCGCCGGCTGCGGCGCCGCGGCCGGTGTCGTTGCCGGCGATGATGCGGCCCACCAGAGCGTCGGCGGCGGCCTCGTCGCTGTCGTAGACGCTGGTGCGGTTGTCGGGCGACGCATCGTTGTGCGAGGAGACGAGCGGGCCGTCCTGGTCGTGCACGTCGACGGTGGCGCGGATCGACAGCCCCACGCGCAGCGGATGGTCCCGCAGTTCCCGGGATTCGAGTGCGATGCGCACCGGCACGCGCTGCACGACCTTGATCCAGTTGCCGGTGGCGTTCTGCGCCGGCAGCAGCGCAAAGGCGGCGCCGGTGCCGGCACCCAGCCCGATCACGCGGCCGTGGTACTCGATGCGGCTGCCGTAGACGTCGGCGATCACCTTGGCGGGCTGGCCGATGCGGATGTGGTCGAGCTGGACTTCCTTGAAGTTGGCGTCGACCCAGAGATTGTCCATCGGCACCAGTGCCATCAATGACGTGCCGGTGGCCACGCGCTGCCCCACCTGCACATTGCGCCGGGCGATCTGGCCGCTCACCGGTGCGACGATCTCGCCGCGGCGCACGGCCAGGTAGGCCTCGCGCACGCGCGCCGCCGCGGCCAGCACATTGGGATGGCTGGCCACCTGGGTGCCGGCGGTGAACGAGCGGTTGGACAGCAGTTGCTCGCGCGCGTTGGCCAGCGCCGCCCGGGCGGTGGCCACGGCCAGCTCGGCGTGGCGGATTTCTTCCTCGGATACGGCGCCGGTGTCGCGCACGCTTAGGCGGCGCTGCAGGTCGTCGTTGGCGCGCTCGAGCTCGGCCTCGCGCAGCGCGACGCCGGCCTGCAGCACGTCGTTGTTGGCGTACAGCGCACGGGTCTCGCGCACGGCCTGCGCCAGCTGCGCCTCGCGCCCGAGCAGGTCGATGCGCGCATCGGCCGGATCGAGGCGCACCAGCATCTGGCCGGCCTTGACGGTATCGGTCTCGTCGGCGCCGATCGCCACCACCGTGCCCGCCGTCTGCGGGGTGATGGACACCACGCGGCCGCCCACGTAGGCGTCGTCGGTGTCCTCGTAGTGGCGCGCCACGATCAGCCAGTAGGCCAGCGTGCCGACCGCGGCCACGAGCACCACGAGTGCGGTGAGGATCAGGGCCGGGCGGCGGATCGAGCCGCGCTGCCGGCGGGGCGCCGCGCGGCCGGGGGAAAGCGCCGGTGCGGCGACGTCCGGGTCGTCATGGGAGGGGTTCTGCTGCGTCATGGAAGCTGCTCCGCGTTCGATCAATGTCTGCTGCTGTCGGAAAACGAAACCTGCCGGCGGCCGGGCCGCGCGGCGTTCAATGGATGGCGGGCGCGCCGGTACCCGCCGCCGGTGGCGGGCCGCCCTGGGCGAGCACCTCCGGATCGTGATAGCCGCCGCCGAGCGCCAGCGCCAGCGACACGTCGAGCGCCGCGGCGCGCGCGTCCAGGTCGACCTGGGCCCGCTGCTGGGCGAGCACACCCGACTGGGCGGTCAGCACCGTCAGGAAATTGCCCAGGCCGGCGCGATAGCGTGTCTCGGCCAGTTCGGCGGCCGCCTGGGCGTTGCTGGTTGCCAGCGCCTGCTCGCTGCGCTGGCGCTGCACGGCCGCGATCGAGCCGGCGGTGTCGGCCACCTCGCGCGCGGCCTGCAGCACGAGGGCGTTGTAGGCGTCGATGGCCGCATCGGTGTCGGCGCTGGCCGAGCGCAGCCGCGCGCGCAGCGAGCCGCCATCGAAGATGGGCAGGTGCACGGCCGGCCCCACCTGCCAGGTGCGGCTGTTGTATTCGAGCAGCCGCTGCGTGGTGAGCGAGTCCAGCCCCACCAGCGCCAAGACGCTGACATTGGGGTAGAAGTCGGCCCGGGCGGCGTCCACGCCGCGCAGCGCGGCGCGCACGCGCCGCTGGGCGGCGGCGATGTCGGCGCGCCGTGCCAGCAGGTCCAGCGGCAGCGCCGGCGGCGGCGCGAGCGCCGCATCGTCGGGCAGGCTGGCCTCGACGGCATCGGCCGCATCGGGTGCCTGTCCGGCCAGCGCCGCCAAGCTGTGGCGCGCCAGCGCAATCTGCTCGTCGGCGCGGGCGATCTCGACGCGCACCTCCGGTACGGTCACTTCGGCCAGGCGCCGCTCCACCTGGGTATCGAGGCCCGCGCGCACACGCTCGCGCACGAGCTCCAGCGTGCGGGTGCGCGCGGTCTCAATCTGCACCGCGATGCGTCGCGCCCGCTGGGCGCGCGCCAGCTCGAGGTAGGCATGGCCGATGGCGCCAGCCAGGCGCACGCCGGCGTCCTCGCGGTCCATGGCGCCGGCCTCGGCCGACAGGCGCGCCGCGTCGGTGCGCGACGACAGCCGGCCGAAGAAATCCAGTTCGAAGCTGGCCGACAGGTCGATGTCGTTGATCGTGCCGACCATGCCGGCCAGCGGTGGCGGAAAGATGCCGGTGCCCGAGACGCGCTCGGACACCGAACTGGCGCCGAACCCGACGTTGGGGCCCTGGGCGGCCCGTGCGGCGGCCAGGAAGGCCTGGGCGCTGGCCACGCGGGCGCCGGCGGCGCGCAGGTCGGGGCTGTCGCGCAGGCCCAGCGTGATCCAGCGCGTGAGCTCCGGATCGCGGTAGCCGGTCCACCACGGCGCGCCGGCCGTGGGCGCAGGCACCATTGCCGCCAGATGCAGCCGGCCGGCCAGGTCGGTGGCCGACGGCATCGACTCCTGCGGACGCAGCGCGGGGTCGGCAGCGCAGGCCGCGAGCACGACGGTGGCGCCGGCGGCCAGCAGGGCGCGGGCGTGCCGGCGCGTGGCGGGCGGTGCCGCGCGACCCGGCATGACGGTGATGTTCATGGGTTTCCTTCCTCGCCGTCGCGCAGCGCGGCTTCGCGCCGCGCGGCCGCCACGACGCGTTCGAGCAGGCTGCGCAACAGCTCGATCTCGGCGTGCGAAAGGTCGGCCAAGTGCGCGTTGAGGACGTCGGCGATGACGTAGGGCACGACGGCTGCGGCCTTGTGCCCGTCGTCAGTGAGTTCGAGTTGTTGCACGCGCCGGTCGTCGGCGCTGCGCACGCGCCGCAGCAGGCCCTTGTCTTCCAGGCGGTCGACCATGCGCGTGGTGGCGCCGGCATCGCAGCCGACCAGCCGCGCAACCTGCGTGGCGGTGCCCGCCGAGCCGTGCTTGGACAGCAGGAACAGCGGGCGCCACTGCGCATCGGTGAGGCCGTACTCGACCATGCGCGCGTCCAGCGCCCGCGACAGGTGTTCCGTGACCTGCTTGATCAGGAAGCCCACGCTCTCTTCGGGCCGGTACTGGTCGCCACGGTAGTAGCCGGGACGCACCGCCGGCATGGCCGGGGATTTGGCGGACTTGCCCGGGGATTCCGCCTTGCGGGGGGCAGGGCGGGCGCCGGGACTTGCAGGATCTTTGGCCATAAAGATTGCATGGGCAATAGTTGACTAGGCATGATTATTTATTGCCTAGTCAACCATTGTCAAGCGGCGGGTGGCCGGATACCGGTTTCGCGGGCGGGCCTGCAGCGGCCGGCGCGATTTACGCCATTGCGCGGGACGGCGCGCCATCTTCGTGTAAAATCTCGACCCTTGCGCCCGTAGCTCAGTTGGATAGAGTACTTGGCTACGAACCAAGGGGTCGTGGGTTCGAATCCTGCCGGGCGCGCCATACAAATCAGGTCCTTACCGGACACATTGGTAACGGATTATTCCGGAGACATAGGTAACACTC
>JBBISD010000119.1:0-3980 GCA_037441485.1 Burkholderiales bacterium | reverse complement strand
AGGAACGTCACCGGGAAGCAACGACATGAGCACCGTTCACGCACTGGAAATGGGCATCCTGGGCGGCATGGCCCTGTTCTTCATCCTGCAGCGCCTGGGCGTCATCGATCGCTGGTTCGATCGTCTGGGGCATTGAGGACGCCGGGCGTCGTTGAAAACGCGCCTGACGTATTGGCAACCCTCACCCAGGCCCTCGCCCGCTAGCGGGCGAGAGGGACAGGGATCGGGGGGATCGGCGGATCTGCTCGAACGCGAGCAGTGCACGCAGGCGTGCCGCGCCGTGGTCGACCAGCGGTGCCGGATAGCTGCCGCCGAGCGTGACGCCGGCGGCGGCCAGGTCCACCGGGCGTGCCTCCCAGGGCGCATGCACGAGGGGCGCAGGCAGGCCGGCCAGCTCCGGGATCCAGCGCCGGACGTAACTGCCGTCGGGGTCGAAGCGGGCACCTTGCAGCGCCGGGTTGAACACGCGAAAGTACGGAGCCGCGTCGGCGCCGCTGCCCGTGACCCACTGCCAGCTTGCCGAATTGCTGGCCAGGTCCGCGTCGACCAGCGTGTCCCAGAACCAGGCCGCGCCCAGCCGCCAGTGCAGCAGCAGATCCTTCACGAGAAACGATGCGGCGATCATGCGCACGCGGTTGTGCATCCACCCGGTGTGCCAGAGCTCGCGCAGGCCGGCATCGACGATGGGGAAGCCGGTGCGCCCGGTCTGCCAGGCGGCCAGCGCCGCGGGATTGTCGTCCCACGGAAAAGCGGCGAACTCCGCGCGCAAGGGTTCTTCGGGGAGGGTCGGGAAATGAAACAGCAGGTGGTACGAGAACTCGCGCCAGGCCAGTTCCGACAGGTAGGTCCGTGGGCCGTCCGGCAGGGCAGTGCCGGCGCGCCGGTCGCCGGCGGCATGCACCGCACGCCAGACCTGGCGAGGGCCGATCTCGCCAAAATGCAGGTGCGGTGACAGGCGCGACGTGCCGGCCGCGGCGGGCTGGTCGCGCTGCGCCGCATAGGCGTCGGCCGCGCCGCCCACGAATTCTGCCATGCGCGCGCCGGCGGCGGCTTCCCCGGGCACCCATCGCGCGCGCAGGCCGCCCGCCCAGTCCGGTCGGGCAGGGCGCAAGCGCCAGTCGTCCAGCGCGTCGCTCGCCGGCATCGTCGCCGGCGCCGCCAGGCGGCGCGGGGCGACGTAGGCGGCGTCGGCAACGCCGCGCGCCTGCAGCGCGCGCCAGAACGGCGTGAACACGCGAAAGGGTTCGCCTTTTTGGGTTTGCAGCGAGCCGGGCTCGGCCAGCAGGCCGGCATTGAAGCTGCGTGCCGCCACGCCCAGGCGCTCCAGCGTTGCCCGGACGCGCTCGCCGCGCGCGCGCGCCCAGGGTTCGTAGCGCCGGTTCCAGAACACGGCGTCGGCTCCCGTCTCGGCGATGAGTTCGGGCAGTACCTGCGCGGCAGCGCCGCGGCGCAGGACCAGGCTATTGCCGCGTTCCTGCAGCGCGCCGTGCAGCGCCGCCAGCGAGCCGTGCAGCCACCAGCGCGCGGCACCGCCCGGCGCCCACTGGCCAGCGTCGTCGTCGTCCAGAACATAGACCGGCAGTACCGGCGCGCCGCGCGCAATGGCCGCCGCCAGCGCCGGATTGTCGTCCAGCCGCAGGTCGCGGTTGAACCAGAGCAGGGTCAGCACGATCGATTCTCGGACACGGCAGGCCTCATGCGGGCGAGGGCGAACGGGGCGGGGACTGTAACAGCCGCGCGTCGCGGGAGTCCCCGGACCGCGCGGGGTCGGGCGGCCGGTGACCGCGAACCCGGCAACGGCACGCGCATGGACAGTCGTGACCCATCCTGTCATGCTCGACCAAACCAAAAAAGGCCGGCCTGGAGGGGGATGATCCATGCGCGTGGTACGCCCGAACGCTTGCATCAGCGAGCCGATGCTCGGTGCCGGGGTACGCACCGTATTGCCGCTTTGGCTGGCGCTGTTCGTTGCCGCCTGCGGCGGCGGTGGTGGCGGCAGCCCGCCGCCGCCGCCGCCACCGCCACCGCCCTGGAGCGTGAACAACCTGGCTTCCTGGCCGTCGCTGGCAGCGCAGTGCGCGGCGCCGCGCAGCGGCACCGACCCCTATACGCAGATGCCCTATCCGGATCGTCCCGGTACGCTGCTGGACGAGCAAAGCTGGCTCGCCGCATGGACCAATGACACGTACCTCTGGTACGGCGACGTCGCCTACGCCGATCCGTCCAGCTACACGAGCGCGGTCGGTTACTTCGATGTGCTCAAGAGCCCGCTGAGCACGCCCAGCGGCAAGGCCAAGGACCGGTTCCATTTCACGTATGCGACCGCCGTATGGGAAGCGCTGGCCAGCTCCGGCGTACAGGCGGGCTACGGCGCGACCTGGGACCTGCTGGCGGTAGCGCCCCCGCGCCAGGCCGTCGTGGCGTACACCGAGGCCGGCTCGCCGGCGACCGCGAGCGCGGTCGCCTTGCTGCGCGGCACGCAGGTGCTGAAAGTCGATAACGTCGACCTGGTGAACGACAACACACAGGCCGGCGTGAACGCCCTCAATGCCGGCCTGTTCCCGGCAACGGTGGGCGAAACCCATACCTTCGTCGTGCAGGATTACGGCGCGACCACCACCCGCACCATCCAGATGACCTCAGCCGCCATCACCGAAAATCCGGTGCCGACGGCCATGGCGCTGCCGGGCGGCACGCCGGGCAATACCGTGGGATACATGCTCTTCAACGACCACCTGGCGACGGCCGAGCCGGCGCTCATCGCCGCGGTGAACACGCTGCAGGGCGCCGGCATCACCGACCTGGTGCTCGATATCCGCTACAACGGCGGGGGGTACCTCGATATCGCGAGCGAATTGGCGTTCATGATCGCCGGGCCCGCACCCACGACCACCGCGGGCAGGATCTTCGACCAGATCCGCTTCAACGCCAGGCATCCGTCGATCGATCCGATCACGCTTGGCCCGATCACGCCGACGCCCTTCCTGTCGCAGACCCAGGGTTTCACCGCCTCGCCGCCGGCGGGCCAGGGCCTGCCGCACCTGGACCTGCCGCGCGTCTTCGTGCTCACGGGGTCCGGTACCTGCTCGGCCAGCGAGGCGGTGATCAACGGTCTGCTGGGCGCCGGCATCGCGGTAATCCAGATCGGCTCGACCACCTGCGGCAAGCCCTACGGCTTCTATCCGGCCGACAACTGCGGCACGACGTACTTTTCGATCCAGTTCCAGGGCGTCAACAATGCCGGCTTTGGCGATTACCCGGACGGGTTCGTGCCCCAAAACGGCGCGACCACCGGCATTGCCGCGGGTGCCATCCTGCCGGGCTGTTCGGTGGCCGACGACTTCAGCCACGCCCTGGGCGATCCGGCGGAGGGCCGGCTCGCGGCCGCCCTCGGTTACCGCGCCGGCAACGCCTGTCCCGCCGCCACCGGAATCGCCCTGCCCGGCGTACGCCAGGCACTGAACGCGGCCGAGGGCCGCGTGTTCAAGTCGGTCTTCCTCAGCAACCGCATCATGGGCCGGCCCCGGCCAGCGTACTAGGAGTCGGCACGGCGCGATCAGCGCTCGTGCAGCTCGGCAAAGACGTCGCGGAACGGAATCGTGATCACCCCGCGGCCGCGGGGCATCACGGGCATCCCCGGATTGCCCGGGTCGCCGGGGTTGCCGATGTCGGCCAGGCGGCCAAGGTGCTTGTCCACCACCATGTCACGGTAGCGCTCGCCCACGTAGGGCCCGCTCAGCTTGTATACATGCGTGCCACGGACCTGGCCGATGGCCGTGCCGTTCATGTCGTGGATGAAATCGCCGCGGATGAATCCGGCGGGCGTGCCATTGGCGTCGTAAAGATAGGTGTACATCGCGGTGGGCGTGCCGATGATGGCTCAGGTGCCGGCGGCGCCGCTGCGCGACGCCGCCGCGCTGCGCGGGCGGGACCGGCCAGGCGGCCGCCGCAGCTGTGGGCGAATGCCGCGAGCGTGGCCT
>JBBISD010000118.1:0-3993 GCA_037441485.1 Burkholderiales bacterium | reverse complement strand
GCCGCCTGCAGCGGGTGCCGCCGTCCGGGGACGCGCCGGCGCCGCTGGCCGTGGTCGACTATGCGCATACGCCGGACGCGATCGCGCAGGCGCTCGAGGCGCTGCGGCCGATCGCCCGCGCGGCGGGCGGCCGGCTGTGGATCGTCTTCGGTGCGGGCGGCGATCGCGATCGCGGCAAGCGTCCGGCCATGGCGGCGGCGGCCGCCGCGGCGGCGGACCGCATCGTGCTCACCAGCGACAACCCGCGCAGCGAAGGCGCCGAGGCCATCCTCGACGACGTCGCGGCCGGCATCCCGGCGGGCTATCCGTTCGAGCGCGTGCCCGATCGGGCGGCGGCCATCGGGCAGGCGCTGGCCGCGGCGGCCGCGGCCGATGTCGTGCTGATCGCGGGCAAGGGCCACGAGGATTACCAGGAGATCGCCGGCCAGCGCCTGCCGTTCTCGGACGTCGCCGTCGCCCAGGCGGCCCTGGGCCAGCGGACGGCCCGCGCATGACGGTGCCCGCATGATGATGACGCTGGACCAGACGGTGGCCGCGCTGTCGACGCAGGGCACGTCGGCCGTCCTGCACGGCGCCGGCGCGCCGGCCTACGACGGCGTATCGATCGACAGCCGCACGCTGCGCCCCGGCGAGCTGTACGTCGCGCTGCGCGGCGAACGCTTCGACGGCCACGACTTCGGCGCGGCCGCCGCCGGCGGCGGCGCGCGCGGCCTGCTGGTCGAACGGCTGCTGGCGCTGGGGAACGCGGTCCCGGCAATACCGCAGATCGTCGTGCCCGACACCCGCGCCGCGCTCGGCGCGCTGGGATCGGCCTGGCGGCGCCGCTTCGACATCCCGCTGATCGGTGTCGCCGGCAGCAACGGCAAGACCACCACCACGCAGATGATCGGCGCGATCTTCGATGCGGCGTTCGGGGCGCGCACCGGCGCTACCGGCGGCTTTGCGACGCGCGGCAACCGCAACAACGAGATCGGCGTGCCGCTGATGCTGCTCGAATTGCGCGCCGGGCACCGCGCCGCGGTGCTCGAACTGGGCATGAACCATCCGGGCGAGATCGCGCGCCTGGGCGCCTGGGCCCGGCCGACCATCGGCGTGGTCACCAATGCGCAGCGCGAGCACCAGGAGTTCCTCGATTCGGTCGAGGCCACCGCGCGCGAGAACGGGGCACTGATCGCGGCGCTGCCGCCGCAGGGCACCGCGGTGTTTCCGGCCGACGATGCCTGCGCGCCGGTCTGGCGCGCGCTGGCCGGCGACCGCCGCGTGCTGGACTTCGCGCTCGAAGGTCCGGCGGCGCTGCGTGCCGAGGCGACGCTGGCGCCCGAGGCGAGTCGCCTGCGGCTGCAGTGGGCGGCCGGCACGATCAGCACCGAGCTCGCGCTGGGCGGCCGCCACAACGTGCGCAATGCCGCGGCCGCCGCCGCCGCCGCGCTGGCCGCCGGCATCGCTCCCGATGCCATCGCGGCGGGCCTGGCCGCGTTCCGGCCGGTCAGCGGCCGCGGCACGCGCCGGCACCTGCCCGACGGCCTGCTGCTGATCGACGAAACGTACAACGCCAATCCCGATTCGGTACGGGCGGCGATCGACCTGCTGGCCGGACACGGTGGGATGCGCATCCTGGTGCTGGGCGACATGGGCGAGGTCGGATCGCAGGGCGCCGCCTTTCATCGGGAGGTCGGGGCGTATGCGCGCGAGCGCGGCATCGAGCACCTGCTGACCGTGGGCGAGCTCGCGGCGCTGGCCGCCCAGGCCTTCGGCGCCGCCGCCCGCCATTGCCGCGGCATCGACGAGGTGGTCGCCGGCGTGCGCGCGGCCGCCGCCGGCGCCGCCGCCAGCGTGCTCGTCAAGGGCTCGCGCTTCATGCGCCTGGAGCGCGTGGTCGCGGCGCTGGCCGGACCCGGCGCGGCGGCTCCGGGCGGAGTGCCGCATGCTTAAGGAACTCTTCCAGTGGCTGTCGCAGGACATACGCAGCTTCAATGTCTTCGGCTACCTGACGCTGCGTGCGGTGCTGGCCGCGGCCACCTCGCTGACGATCGGCCTGCTGGCCGGACCCTACGTGATCCGCAAGCTCGCGGCGCTCAAGATCGGCCAGGCGATCCGCAGCGAGGGCCCGCAGTCGCACCTGGTGAAGTCCGGCACGCCGACAATGGGCGGCGCGCTCATCCTGCTGTCGATCGCCGCCACCACGCTGCTGTGGGCCGACCTGTCGAACCGCTTCATCTGGATCGTGCTGCTGGTCATGCTGGCCTTCGGCGCCGTCGGCTGGGTCGACGACTACCGCAAGGTCGTGCACCGCAATCCCAAGGGCATGTCCAGCCGGGAAAAGTACCTGTGGCAGTCGCTGATCGGCGTGACCGCCTCGCTGACGCTGGCGTTCGCCATCGCCGCGCCCAGCAGCGGTCAGGTCTGGCCGCTGGTGCAGCAATGGATCGCCAACGACTTCGTCCTCGACCTGCCGGCACGCTCGGACCTGATCGTGCCGTTCTTCAAGAACATCGGCTACCCGATGGGCGTGCTCGGGTTTGCCGTGCTGTCGTATTTCGTCATCGTCGGCGCCAGCAACGCGGTGAACCTGACCGACGGGCTCGACGGCCTGGCCATCATGCCCACCGTCATGATCGGTGCGGCGCTGGGCGTCTTCGCCTACGTGGTCGGCCGCGCCGACTTCGCCCGCTACCTGCTGTTTCCCTACATTCCCGGGGCCGGTGAACTGGTCATCTTCTGCGGCGCGATGGCCGGCGCCGGCCTGGCCTTCCTGTGGTTCAACGCCTATCCGGCGCAGGTGTTCATGGGCGATGTCGGCGCGCTGGCGCTGGGCGGCGCGCTGGGCACGATCGCCGTCATCACCCGCCAGGAGATCGTGCTCTTCATCATGGGCGGCATCTTCGTGGCCGAGACGGTCTCGGTGATGCTGCAGGTCGGCTACTTCCGCTGGAGCGGCGGCCGGCGCATCTTCCGCATGGCGCCGCTGCACCACCACTTCGAGCTCTCCGGCTGGAAGGAGAACCAGGTCGTGGTGCGCTTCTGGATCATCAGCATGATGCTCGTGCTGGTGGGGCTCTCGACGCTGAAGATCCGCTGATGCCGCCGCCCGCCGACACTCCCGCCAGCAGCGCCGCCGTGCCGGCCCCCGTGCCCGGTGCCGCCACGGCGCTCGTCGTGGGGCTGGGCGAAAGCGGCCTGGCCATGGCACGCTGGCTCGACCGCCACGGCTGGTCGGTGCGCGTCGCCGATACCCGCGCCGAACCGCCGATGCTCGCCGAGCTGCGCGCCGCGCTGCCCGCGGCCGTCGTCGACCGCGGGCCGCTAGCGGCCGCGCTGCCCGAGGGCGTCGGCCTGCTGGCCCTGAGCCCGGGGCTGTCGCCGCACCAGGAGCCGCTGCGCAGCCTGCTGGCGGACGCCGCCGCGCGCGGTATCGCGGCCGTCGGCGAGGTCGAGCTCTTCGCCCGCGCGCTGGCGCAACTGCACGCGGAGCGCGGCTATGCGCCCCAGGTGCTGGGCGTGACCGGCACCAACGGCAAGACGACGACGGTGCGCATGGTGGCCCACATGATCGCGGCGGCCGGCCGGCGGGTCTGCGCCGCCGGCAACCTCTCGCCCAGTGCGCTGGCCGCGCTGCAGGCCGCGCTGGCCGCCGACGCGCTGCCGCAGGTGTGGGTGCTGGAGCTCTCCAGCTTCCAGCTGGCGAGCACGCGCTCGCTGGACTGCAGCGCCGCGGCGCTGCTCAACGTCACCGAGGATCACCTCGACTGGCACGTCGACATGGCCGACTACATCGCCAGCAAGCAGCGCATCTTCGGCCCGACCAGCGTGCGCGTGCTCAACCGCGACGACCCGGCGAGCCGCCCGCTGCTGGCGGCGCTGCCCGAGGGCGCCGCCGGCATGGCCAGCGTCGGCAGCGACGCGCCGCGCGCGTTCGGGCAGTTCGGCCTGGTGCAGGACGCGGGACTGACCTGGCTGGCCTGCACCGACGCGGCGCCGCCGCCGCGCCGGCGC
>JBBISD010000117.1:0-4108 GCA_037441485.1 Burkholderiales bacterium | reverse complement strand
CAGGGCGGCTTTGCCGGCGTGGCCGACCTGGGGCGCCGCGCGCAGCTGACGCGCGCCGACATCGCGCGGCTGGCCGATGCCGATGCGCTGGCCGCGCTCACCGGGCACCGGCGCACGGCGCTATGGACGGTGCTGGGCCTGGACGTGCAGGCGGCGCAGCAGGCCCCGCTGGCGGCCGAGCCGCCGCGGCACGAGCCGCCGGCGCAGCTGCTGGCGCCTACCGAAGGCCAGGACATCGTCGCGGACTACCGCAGCACCAGTCTCAGCCTGCGCCGCCACCCGGTGGCGCTGCTGCGTCCGCGCCTGCAGGCGCTGCGGCTGGCCAGCGCCCGGCAGGTTTCGCAGGGGCGCCACCGCCAGCTGGTCCGCACCTGCGGCATCGTCACCTGCCGGCAGCGCCCGGCCACCGCCAGCGGCGTGACCTTCGTCACGCTGGAGGACGAGACCGGCTGCGTCAACATCGTCGTCTGGCGCGACGTGGCCGAACGCTTCCGCCAGGAACTGCTGGGCGCCTCGCTGCTCACCGTGTACGGACACCTGGAGCGCGTGGACACGCACGGCAGCGCGGTGCTGCACGTGATCGCCGGACGCCTGGTCGACCATTCGCGGCTGCTGGGCGGGCTGGTGACGCGCAGCCACGATTTTCACTGACGCACGGCCGGCAGCGGCGCGCACCCCGGCGCGCGGGCACGCCGGACCTCAGGCCTGGGTGTAGGCCGTCTTCACCGTCGTGAAGAACTCCGCCGCATAGCTGCCCTGCTCGCGCGAGCCGTAGCTCGACGCCTTGCGTCCGCCGAACGGCACGTGATAGTCGACCCCCGCCGTCGGCAGGTTCACCATCACCATGCCGGCCTCGCTGTGCCGCTTGAAGTGCGTCGCGTGCCGCAGGGACGTCGTGCAGATGCCGGCCGACAGCCCGTAGGGCGTGTCGTTGGCCTGGGCCAGCGCGTCTTCATAGGAGTCGACCGGGATCGCGCAGGCCACGGGGCCGAAGATCTCCTCGCGCGCGATGCGCATGCCGGCGTGGGCGTCGGCGAAGAATGCCGGCGTCAGGTAGTAGCCCCGGGTGGCGCGCTGCACGGTCTGCCCGCCGCAGGCCAGCGTCGCACCCTCGCGCCGGCCCAGGGCGATGTATTGCAGGTCCTGCTCGAGCTGGGTCGGATCGACCACCGGGCCGATATCGGTACCGGCCGCCAGCGGCTCAGTTTCAAATCGGCGCCGACAATCGGCTGGAAAAGAATGTCGTATTTGGGATCGCGTGCCACGGCTGGCTCCTCATGGATTTGTTGACCGCCTGTCCGGAGCCCGAAACCCGCTCTTCGGACTCGCTGGACACGGGTCCGCAAGACCTATGCCATGCCGATGCGCAAAGACAACTCGATATTTTTCAATAGCTTATTGATTCAACCCGGGAGAATTCGCGGCCACTTGCTGCATTGACGCATCGCTCGCCGCCCGATGCTGCAGTATTGCAGCGCGCGACCCTAGAAGGCAGAGTGGGGACCGGCAAGAAACTGCCGTTCGTCGGCGCTCGACTCCCGCCCGAGCACCACATTGCGGTGCGGATAGCGTCCAAATCGGTCGATGACCGCCTTGTGCTGGCGTTCGGATTCGAGATTGGCTTCCAGTCCTGGCTCGGCAAAAAGCGCGAGCGCGATCTCGTGGATGCGCGGCGACTCGCTGTGCATGTAGGGCAGGTACAGGAACGCCCGCTGCGGCGGCTCCAGCAGCGGCGCCACCTGGCGCGCGACCGCCTCCTGCGCCAGCGCCAGTGCCAGCGGATCGGCGGCGAACGCGCGCGCACTGCCGCGGTGGATATTGCGCGAAAACTGGTCCAGCAGCAGGATCTCGGCCAGGCGGCCCTGCGGGTGCCCGCGCCAGGCGAAGAGTTCGCACTGCAGCGCGCGAGCGTGCAGGTCGCCGAAACGCCGCGCGATCTGCGCGTCGAGCGCGGCATCCGCCCGCCACCATTGCGCGGGCCGCAGTTCGGCAAACCAGAAGTCGATGACACAACCGACGTCCGCCCGCCCGTCGCCGCCGGACGTTCGCATCATGCACGGGCCGCCGCCGGCACGCACGGCGAACTAGAACGTCTCGACGTGCGCAGCCAGCTGGTCGAGCGTGCCGCGCCAGCCCGCATCCATGCTGTCGTGCGAGCGGTCGAAGGTCTGGCGTTCGTCGTCGGTCGCGCCGGGCAGCAGCGACCAGCGCAGGGTGAACAAGGTGCCCTCGACATGTTCGTCGAAGGTCATCGTCGTGAGCAGTTCCAGCGGCCAGGTGGGGCTCAGCGGATGACGGGTGAGTTCACCGGCGGCATTGGAAAAGGCGTTGGTGTAGACCAGCAGCTGCGGCGGCACGATCTCGCGGTACTGGAACTTGCCCCACAGCACCGCGCCGTCGGCGGCGTGCAGCGCATAGTGGTAGCTGCCGCCGGGGCGCAGGTCCATCCTGGCGCCCGCCACGCTGAAACCCTTGGGACCCCACCAGCGCTTCAGGTCGGCGGGTTCGGTGAACGCCTGGAACACGCGCTCGCGCGGCGCGCGCAGCACGCGCGTGATGACGAAGTCGGTATCGGGTTCCGGTGCTATCGGACGGGAAATCTTTTCATCCATGCAGGACCTCCGGCGACAGTCTAGGGCATCGCCCGCGGGGCAGGCGGCGCGGCGGCACGCCAATCGTACGCGTCAGGCGCGGCCGCGGCGAACGGGGCGCCCGCCGCCCGTCGGGCCGGCCGGCTTGCCCGCGCCGGCGCGGGGCGGCAGGCCGGTGTGCTGGGTGAGCACGCGCCCGCGCGTGACCGGCGAGATGCTGGCGCCGGCCGCGGTGGAGTTCTTGCGCCGGGCGCTCTGGTAGCCCGTGCCTGGCGCGGGCTGGTAGCGCGGCACGAGGTGCTGCTTGCCGTTGCCGATCAGGTCGGCCCGGCCCATGGCCTGCAGCGCCTCGCGCAGCAGCGGCCAGTTCTTCGGATCGTGATACCGCAGGAAGGCCTTGTGCAGGCGCCGGCGACGCTCGCCGCGCACGATGTCCACGCCCGGGCTGGTGCGCGTTACCTTGTGCAGCGGATCCTTGCCGCTGTGGTACATGGCCGTCGCGGTGGCCATCGGGCCCGGATAGAAGGTCTGCACCTGGTCGGCGCGAAACCCGTTGCGCTTGAGCCATATGGCCAGGTGCATCATGTCCTCGTCCGAGGTCCCGGGATGCGCGGCGATGAAGTACGGAATCAGATACTGCTTCTTGCCGGCCTCGGCACTGAACTTGTCGAACAATTGCTGGAAGCGGTCGTAGGAGCCGATGCCGGGCTTCATCATCTTGTCCAGCGGGCCGGCCTCGGTATGCTCTGGCGCGATCTTGAGATAGCCGCCCACGTGGTGGGTGACCAGCTCCCGGATGTACTCGGGAGACTCGAGCGCGAGGTCGTAGCGCAGCCCCGACCCGATGAGGATCTTCTTCACGCCGGGCAGCGCCCGCGCGCGCCGGTACAGCCTGATCAGCGGGCCGTGGTCGGTGTGCAGGTTCTGGCAGATCTTCGGGTACACGCACGACGGCTTGCGGCAGGCCGCCTCGATCTCGGGCGACTTGCAGCCGATGCGGTACATGTTGGCGGTTGGGCCGCCCAGGTCCGAAATGACGCCGGTAAAGCCCTTGACCCGGTCGCGGATCTGCTCGACCTCGCGGATGATCGAATCCTCGCTGCGGCTCTGGATGATGCGGCCCTCGTGCTCGGTGATCGAGCAGAACGTGCAGCCGCCGAAGCAGCCGCGCATGATGTTCACGCTGAAGCGAATCATCTCCCACGCCGGGATCTTGCCCGGACCGTCGGCATCGCCGTAGCAGGGATGGGGCGCCCGTGCGTAGGGCAGGTCAAAGACTGCGTCCATCTCCGCGGTGGTCAGCGGAATCGGCGGCGGATTGATCCAGACATCGCGCGCGGTGGCGCCCTCGCCGTGGGCCTGGACCAGCGCGCGGGCATTTCCCGGGTTGGTCTCCAGGTGCAGGATGCGGCTGGCGTGCGCGTACAGCACCGGGTCGGCACGCACCTGTTCGTACGACGGCAGGCGGATGACGGTGCGGTCGCGCGGCGGCGGCCGGCGGTCGGACCGCGGCGCCG
>JBBISD010000116.1:0-4111 GCA_037441485.1 Burkholderiales bacterium | reverse complement strand
GCGCGACGGCGCGGCCGGCGGCGGCACCCGCAACGGCGCCAGCGGCGGCCCCGGCGGCGCCGCGCCTGCCGGAAGTGCGTCCGCCGATCGACGTCAGCGTGCTGGACAACCGTCCCGAGCAGCGCGTGCCGATGTCGCGGCTGCGCCAGCGCGTGGCCGAACGCCTGGTGCAGTCGCAGTCGACCGCTGCCATTCTGACCACGTTCAACGAAGTGAACATGCAGCCCATCATCGAGCTGCGCAACCGCCACAAGGACCGCTTCGAGAAGGAGCATGGCGTCAAGCTCGGCTTCATGTCGTTCTTCGTCAAGGCCGCGGTGGCCGCGCTCAAGCGCTACCCGGTGGTCAATGCCTCGGTCGATGGCACCGACATCGTGTATCACGGGTATTTCGACATCGGCGTGGCGGTCGGATCGCCGCGCGGCCTGGTGGTGCCGGTGCTGCGCGATGCCGACACCATGGGCTTCTCGGGCATCGAGAAGGCCATTGCGGATTTCGGCAAGCGCGCCGGCGAGGGCAAGCTGACGATCGAGGAGCTCACCGGCGGCACCTTCTCCATCTCCAACGGCGGCGTGTTCGGCTCGATGCTGTCGACCCCGATCATCAACCCCCCGCAGTCGGCGATCCTGGGCGTGCACGCCACCCGCGACCGCGCGGTGGTGGAGAACGGCCAGGTCGTGGTGCGCCCGATGAACTACCTGGCGCTGTCCTACGACCACCGCATCATCGACGGGCGCGAGGCCGTGCTGGCGCTGGTGGCCATGAAGGAGGCGCTCGAGGACCCGGCGCGGCTCCTGCTCGACCTGTGATGGTGGAGCCCGACGCCATGCGCCAGGATTTCGACGTAGCCGTCGTCGGTGGCGGCCCCGGCGGCTACATCGCCGCGATCCGTGCCGCCCAGCTGGGCCTGGGCGTGGTGTGCATCGACGCCGGGCGCGCCGCCAGCGGCGCGCCGGCGCTGGGCGGCACCTGTACCAACGTGGGCTGCATTCCCTCCAAGGCGCTGCTGCAGTCGTCCGAGCATTTCGCCATGGCGCAGCACGGACTGGCCGACCATGGCGTCCGCTGCGGGCCGCCGGTCCTCGATCTCGAACGCATGCAGGCGCGCAAGGATGCCGTCGTGCGCCAGAACAACGAGGGCATCCAGTTCCTCTTCAAGAAGAACAAGGTGACCTTCCTGCATGGGCACGCGGCGTTTCGCGGGCCGGCGACGGTCGGCTGGGAACTGGCCGTGCAGCCCGCCGATGGCACCGCGGCGCCGGCGGCCGTGCGTGCGCGCCACGTGGTGATCGCCACCGGCTCCAACCCGCGGGCGCTGCCCGGCGTGCCGTTCGACGAGAAGCGGGTGCTGTCCAATACCGGCGCGCTGGCGCTGGACGCGGTGCCGCGCACCCTCGGCGTGATCGGCGCCGGCGTCATCGGGCTGGAGCTCGGCTCGGTGTGGCGGCGCCTGGGTGCGCAGGTCACGCTGCTCGAGGCGCTGCCGGCCTTCCTCGGCGTGGCCGACGAACAGATCGCGCGCGAGGCGCTCAAGGCTTTCACGCGCCAGGGCCTGGCGATCCAGCTCGGCGTGCAGATCGACGAGGTCCGTTCCGGCGACCAGGCGGTACTGGTGCGCTACCGCGATGCCAAGGGCGGCGCGCAGCAGGCACTGGAATTCGAACGGCTGATCGTGTCGATCGGCCGCGTCCCCAACACCGACGGCCTGGAGGCGCAGCGCGTCGGCCTGGCGCTCGATGCGCGCGGTGCCATCGTCGTCGACGAGCATTGCGCCACCAACCTGCCCGGCGTCTGGGCGGTGGGCGATGTCGTGCGCGGTCCGATGCTGGCGCACAAGGCCGAGGAGGAGGGCGTCGCGGTCGCCGAGCGCATCGCCGGCGGCGCGGGCCACGTCGACCTGGCGACCATCCCGAGCGTCGTCTACACCGAACCCGAGATCGCCTGGGTTGGCCAGAACGAGGCGCAGCTCAAGGCCAGTGGCCGCGCCTATCGCAGCGGCACATTCCCGTTTTCGGCCAATGGCCGCGCCCGGGCAGCCGGCAATGCCATCGGCATGGTGAAGATTCTGGCCGATGCCGCCACCGACGAGATCCTGGGCGTCCACATCATTGGCCCGAATGCATCGGAGCTGATCTCCGAGGCCGTCGTGGCGATGTCCTTCCGGGCCTCCGCCGAGGACATCGCCCGCATCTGCCATGCGCACCCGACGCTGTCGGAGGCCGTTCGGGAGGCCGCCCTGGCGGTTGACCGGCGCACGCTCAACCTGTGACCGGCACGGCCGGCCGTGCCTGAAACGCAGACCGTCCTGCAGGTGTTCGAGGGTGTCCTGGCCGAACGCGGCCATGTGCCCGATGCGGCCCAGCGCGCCGCCGCGCAACGCCTGGACCGTTACCGCAGCGCCTGGACCGCCTACAAGGCGCAGCGTTCCAACGCCGTGACGCGGCTGCTGGTGCGGCCGCCGATACCGCGGGGCGTCTACCTGTGGGGCGGGGTCGGCCGCGGCAAGAGCCTGCTGATGGACTGCCTGTACACCACCGTGCCGGTGGTGCGCAAGACCCGCGTGCATTTCCACGAATTCATGCGCGGCGTGCACCGCGAGCTCGAGGCCGTCCAGGGCGATGTCGATCCGCTCGATGCGGTCGGGCTGCGCATCGCGCGGCGCTTCCGCCTGATCTGCTTCGACGAGTTCCACGTCAACGACATCGCCGACGCGATGATCCTGCACCGCCTGCTGGCACGGCTCTTCGCCCTGCGGGTGGGATTCGTCATGACCTCGAACCAGCCGCCGGAGGGTCTGTACGCCGGCGGGCTGCACCGCGACCGGGTGCTGCCCGCGATCGCGCTGCTGCAGGAGCAGCTGGACGTGGTCGAGGTGGATGCCGGCACCGACTACCGGCTGCAGGCGCTGGAGCGCATCGAAACGTATTTCGTCGGGGTGGGCAGCATTGCCGATGCGCACATGGAGAGCAGCTTCCGCCAGCTCGCCGAGGGCGCCGACGAGGACCCGGTGCTGCGCATCGAGGCCCGCGTCATCCACGCGCGGCGCCGAGCCGGCGGCGTCGTCTGGTTCGACTTTGCCGAACTGTGCGGCGGCCCGCGATCGCACAGCGATTACCTGGAAATCGCCGCGCAGTTCCATACGGTGCTGCTGTCGAACGTGCCGCGGCTGTCGGCCGGGCAGTCCTCGGAGGCGCGCCGCTTCACCTGGCTGGTCGACATCCTCTACGACCGCCGCGTCAAGCTCATCGTCTCGGCGGCGGCGGCGCCGGCGCTGCTGTACGTCGCCGGATCGCTGTTGACGGAGTTCGAGCGCACGGCGTCGCGCCTGATCGAAATGCAGTCGCGCCAGTACGCGGCGCTGCCGCGCCGTTCCGCGGCGGCGGTATAGTCCCCCGGTCCAGCAGGTCCGCAGCGGGGGGAATTGGTGGTGAGGAACGTTCGGGGCGGTGCCGCTCGTGCCTGCCGGATCGCGTGCCTGGTGCTGTGCCTGGCCGGTGCCACGGCGTGCGCCGCGGGCGACATGCCGGCCGCGGCGCAGGCGTTCGCGGCACGCTACGCGCCGGGCAGCATCACGACCCGGGAACAGGCCGAACAGGCGCTGACCGACGCCGCGGCGGTGCGCCAGGCGCTGCAGCGCGATGCCGAACGCCAGAACCGCCAGTGTGAACAGTCGTTCTTCGTCAATCGCTGCATGGATGCGGCCCGCCGCAGCCAGCGCGACGGCGAACACGAAGTGCACCGCGTGACCCTGGAGGCGCACGACCTGCAGCGCCGGCTCGATGCGCAGCGGCATGCCGACCAGCGTGCCGAGGACCTGCGGCGCCAGGCCGCCGAAGACCTGCAGCGACCCGAACGCGAACGCCAGGCGCTGCAGGCCTCCCGGTTGCGCGAGCAAAATGCCGCGGCCCGGATCGAGGACCAGGAGCGCGAGCGCGCGCGCGCGGCGCAGGAGGGTGCCGCGGGCGTGGCGCGCGCCCAGGAACAGGCTGCCGGGGGCGCGCGTGCCGATGCACTGCGGCCGGAGGCGCAGGCCGCGGCCGAGCGCGAATACCGCGCCAAGCAGGAGGCTGCGGCCGCCTATGCGCGGACCCGCGCCCTGGACCAGGCCGCC
>JBBISD010000115.1:0-4156 GCA_037441485.1 Burkholderiales bacterium | reverse complement strand
ACCATGAAGCCGATCTGGAACGCCGTCTTGAGCTCGCTGGTGGCGAAGGCCGGGATGATCACGCGGATCGGCAGGCTGGCCGGCGCGGCGGCCGCGGCGGCCGCGGTGTCGAGCCGGGCCATCCGCACGAACAGCGCCAGGTCGTTGGCGCGCGTGTGCTTGAGCATGAATTCCTTCATCGGTACCGCGGCGGTCTCGGCGGCCTGCTCGAAGCCGATTTTCTGCTGGCTGAACGGCACGTAGGCCTGCTCGTACATGCGGTCGAAGGTCGGTCCCATGACGAAGAACGTCAGGAACAGCGACAGGCCGATGATCACCTGGTTGGGCGGCGCCGTCTGCGTGCCCAGCGCCATGCGCAGCAGCGACAGCACGATCACGATGCGCGTGAATGCGGTCGTGAGCAGCAGCAGCGCCGGCAGGAAGCCCAGCGCGGTGAGAAACAGCAGCGTCTGCACCGGCACCGAATACTGGGTGCTGCCGCCGGCCCCCGGCACCGCGGTCAGCGTGATCGGCCCGGTGGGGGCAATGGTCTGCGCCAGCAGCGGCGTGCTCAGCAGCAGCCCCGCGGCCAGCGCCAGCGCCGCGCGTCCGCCGCGTCTCACCGGCCGCCTCCGCGCAGCTTTTCCAGCAGCGCGCCGAAGTTGGGAGCCGGCGCATCGCCGGCGGCACTCTCGCCCCGGGGCAGGGTGCCCAGGCGGGTGATGCCGCCAGCGCCCACGCCCAGCAGGAACCAGCGCTCGCCGGCCTCGACGATCACGACGCGCTCGCGCGGGCCCAGCGGCAGCTGGGTGACCAGCTTCAGGGCGGCGCTGCTGCCGCGCGGCGCGATGCCGGCGCGGCGCATCACCCAGACCGCGGCGGCGATCAGGCCCAGCACCAGCAGCAGGGCCAGGACCATCGGCATGAAGGACGGGCCCTCGATCGGGTGGGGCGCGCCCTGGGCGCGGGCGCCCAGGCACGCCAGCAGCAGCCCGGCGGCGCCGAGTCGGTGGATGCGGGGAGGCATGGTGCGCGGCCTACTTGTGCAGGCGGCGCACGCGCTCGCTCGGCGTGACGATGTCGGTGAGGCGGATGCCGAACTTCTCGTTGACCACCACGACTTCGCCCTGCGCGATCAGGCAGCCGTTGACCAGCACGTCCATCGGCTCGCCGGCCAGTGCGTCGAGCTCGATGACCGAGCCCTGCGCCAGCTGCAGGATGTGCTTGATGGGAATGCGCGTGCGGCCCAGCTCCACCGTGAGGTTGACGGGGATGTCGAGGATCAGGTCCAGGTCCTGCGGGCCGTCGGCGGGCGTGCCCGGCGCCAGGCGCGGAAAGATGTTGGCCGGCTGGGCGATCGACTCGACGGCCGCGCTCGATTCGATGGTCGCCCCGCCGGTGCTGGCCTGTTCCTGCAGCGCTGCCGCCCAATCGTCTTCCGCGTCGGCGGGGCCCTTGCCACCCGTGTTGCTCATGCTCAATTCTCCTCGATGGAGAAGTTCTCGCTGAAGTGCGAGTACTTCACCATGCGCTCGGCGCGGATTGCCGTGTGTCCGTTCACCGCCCCGAAGCGGCATTCCATGATCGTGACGCCGTCGACCTTGGCCGGGATGATGTCGCGGATCGACAGGCCGATGAAGTCGCCCACCTGCAGCTTCATCAGCTGGGCGACGGTGAGATGGGTGCTGGCCAGCTCGGCGGCCAGCTCGACCTCGGCGGACTGCACCTGCTTGGCCAGCTGGCGCACCCAGCGCCGGTCCGGCTCCTGGCCATCGGCCTGCAGCGACGAGTACAGGATGTCGCGGATCGGCTCGAGCGAGGAATACGGGAAGCACAGGTGGATCTCGCCGCCGCTGTCGCCGATTTCGACGTTGAAGGTGATCGCGACGACGATTTCCGAGGGCGAGGCGATGTTGGCGAACTGGGTGTGCATCTCCGAGCGCTGGTGCTGGAACGCGAACTTGAACAGCGCCCCCCAGGCCTTGGAGTACTCGGCCAGGGTCACTTCCATCATGCGGTGGATGATGCGCTGCTCGGTGGCCGAGAAGTCGCGCCCCTCGATCCGGAAGTGCTGCTTGCCGGTGCCGCCGAACAGCGTGTCGATCGCGCAGAACACCAGCTTGGGGTCGAAGATCACCAGGCCCTGGCCGCGCAGCGGCGCCAGCGAGATGATGTTGATGTTGGTCGGCACGACGATGTCGCGCAGGAACGCCGAGTACTTGATGACCCGCACCGGACCCACGGAGATCTCCGGGCTGCGGCGCATGAAGTTGAACAGGCCGATGCGCAGGTTGCGGGCGAAGCGCTCGTTGATGATCTCCATCGTCGGCATGCGCCCGCGGACGATGCGCTCCTGGCTGGAGATGTCGTAGTTGCGGACCCCCTCCGCGGGACCCTCGTCGCGGTCGAGCTTCTGCGACTCGCCGGTGACGCCTTCGAGGAGGGCGTCAACTTCGTCCTGGGAAAGTATCTGGTCAGCCATGATGGTCGTCGCCGTCGGGGTCGTTCACTGGATGATCATGTGCGTGATCAGCACGGCCTGCAGGGCGTCCTTGAGGTCGCCGTCGGCCAGCGCCTGGTTGGCCGCGTCGGCCAGTTGCCTGGCGAGCTTGCCCTTGCCGTCGTTGGTCATCAGGTCGGCCGCGTCCTGCGAGCTGAGCACCGGGATCATGGCGCTGCGCACCACCGGGATGACCTCCTTGAGGCCCTCGGCCGCCGCGTCGCTCTTGACCTGGAAGGTCAGCTTGATCTGGAGGAATTTTTCCGGATCCTTCAGGTTGACCGTGAAGGTGTCGAAATCGACGAACACCGGCTTCTTGGCGTCGGCCTTCTTGTCCTTGTCGCCTGCGCCCTTGTCGGCGGCGGCGCCCGCGCCAGCGCCCGCGGCGTCGTCGTGCGGGCGCAGCATCAGGAACGCCCCGGCAACGGTGGCCACCAGCAGCACCGCCACGCCGATGATGATCATCGGCTTGCGGTTCTTCTTCTTCGGCACCGGCTTGGCGCCGCCGGGTGCATCTTTCCCTGGTGCCGCCGCGACGGCAGCCTTGCTGTCGGCCATTGCTTCCCCATTTTCCTGTTCGCGACCCGACCGCACCGCTCGGCAGCCGGCCGGAAATCTTTAGTGATTATTGGGAATGCGCCGCCCGCGCGATCCGGGGAATATGCCGGGCAATAGCGATCTTTCCCGATGGCTGGAGCGCCCGCCGCCAGGCGGGGAGTGCAACCGCGCGCCGCCCCAGGCGGGTCGCCGCTTACGCGAACGTATCGATCAGCCGGATGACGGTGCCCGGGCCGGCGGCGCTGGCCGGCAGCGGGATCTCTCGCGGCGCGGCGGACGCTGGAGCGTCCGGCGCCGGTACCGGCGGCGCGAAACGGCCGGGGTCCTGCTGCGGCGGTCGCTGCGAACCGTCGCCGACCTGTGCGCCGCCCAGTTGCAGGCCGCTTTGTTCGAACATCTGGTGCAGCTGGGGCAGGGCACTGCGCAGCGCCTCACGGGTCGCCTCGTGGCTTGCCGAGATCGACAGCGACGCCTGCAGCCCGTTCATCTGGATGGCGACCGTCACCGGACCCCAGTGTTCCGGATTGAGCGTGAGTTCGGCCGATTGCACGCCGGTGGTCGTCAGGCTGACTATCTGGCGCGACAGGTCGGTGCCGAAGCCCGCGTCGCCGACCGGCGTTGTCACGGCCAGGCTGGCGTGTTCGCTCGCGGCGCCCGGCGCCGCGGAACTGCCTGCCAGCAGCGACGAGAAGCCAGCCAGGCCGATGTCATTGGTGGTGGCAGGCGCTGGCGGCGCGGCAATGGGTGGCGCGCCGGGCACGGGCGCGGTGCCGATGGCGGCTGTCCCGGCCTTCGACACTGCGAGGCCCACCGGCAGCGCCGGCGTGCGGGCAAGCTCCTGGCCGGCGCCGACGTCGGCAGCGGCGTGGCCCGCCAGGCCGGCGACGGCGATCGTCGCGCTGCCGATGTTGGCCGTGACGCCACCGGCGCTGGTGGTCGCATCGCCCGGCGCAGGGTCTGCAGCCGCGCCGGAACTCGTATCGGCCGGCAGCGCGCGCGCCGGCAGGGTGCTTGCCGGACCGGGCAGGGTGGCGCGTGCCGCGGGCGCGTCGGTCGCCGACTCGCCGCGGTCCGGCCCGGGGCCGGCATCGGCTACCTGGCCCAGTTGCCGGACACGAG
>JBBISD010000114.1:0-4434 GCA_037441485.1 Burkholderiales bacterium | reverse complement strand
GCTGGGGCCGCCGGCGCGGCGACCGCGGCCGGCGGCGCCACGGCAGCGGCCGGGCCCAGCGCGACAGCGATGCGTTCGTACCAGCTGCCGGCGGCCGGCAGCGCGCCGTCCACGCCCGAGACGATGAGCAACTGGCGCGCGCGCGTCATCGCCACGTAGAGCAGGTTCCAGTCCTCCTGCTCGCGCTGCTGGCGGTCGATGTCGACCCAGTGCGCGCGGGCAGCGCCCAGCTCGCTCATGCGCCCGACCAGCGAGAAGTGGTCGGGTACGGCGCGCTCGGGCAGCCAGCCGAGCAGTACCTCGTTGCGATCGTCGCGGCGATTGACGACATGCGTGTCGGGCAGCACGACGATGGGCGCCTCCAGGCCCTTGCTGCTGTGGATCGTGAGCAGCTGCACGGCATTTTCGCCGGCCGCCATGCCCTCGTCGGCCTCGGCATCCTCGTCCTCGCCCAGGCCGCGCAATTCAGCCAGGAAGCGCGGCAGGCTGGCAAAGCGCCCGGCGTCCAGCGCGAGCGCCAGCTCCAGCAGCGCGTCGATATTGGCCTGAACCTGCGACACGGCCGACGCCGGCGCCGCGGCCGCATACGCGGCGCGCGCATCGGCCTCGAACAGCACGCCATCGAGCAGGTCGTGCACCGGCAGCACGCCCACACGCGGCAGCCAGCGGCCGAGCAGCCCGGCGGCGCGCGCCAGCGCCGGCGGGCACGGTGCGAGGCCCCGCAGCTTGTGCCACCAGGTGGCGCCCGGCGCGGCGCCCAGCGCGAGCAAGTCCGCGGAGTCGGCGCCGAACACCGGACTGCGCAGCGCGCGCGCCAGCTGCAGGTCGTCGCTCGGGTCGACCAGGAATTCGAGGAGGGCCACCAGGTCCTCGATCTCCAGCCGGCGCAGCAGGCTGCCGCGCCGCGCGCTCAGGAAGGGAATGCCGGCGTCGCGCAGGGCGCGCTCCAGGTCGGCCAGGTGCGTGCGCCGGCGCACCAGAACCAGCACGTCCGACCAGCGCGCCGCGCGCAGCGCGCCTGCCTCGGGCACGCGCAGTTGCGCCACGGCCCCGGCAATGTGGTGCGCCAGCGCGGCGCCCTCGCGGTAGTACTCGTCGCGACGGCGCTCCTGGCGCGCCTCGCTGAGTACGTCGCGCAGGTTCGCGCCGCCGGACCCGGCCGGGGCCGGCGCGATGGCCACGCGCGGCAGCAGCACAACGCCGGTGCCCGGACCGTCGGCCGCCAGCGTCGACTGCGTTTCGTAAAGGGGATTGCCCGCGGCGAACACGCGGTTGACGGCCTCCAGCAGCGCTGGCGCATTGCGCCGCGTGACATTCGTGCGCAGCGCCGCCGCCGCGTAGTCGCGCGCCAGGCGCTCGCGGGCCACGGCGAACACGCGCGCCTCGGCGCCGCGAAAGCGGTAGATCGACTGCTTGGGGTCGCCCACCAGGAATACGCGCGGCCGCTGCGCGTCCGCCTCGTAGCCGCCCAGCCAGGACTGCAGGATCTGCCACTGCAGGGGATTGGTGTCCTGGAACTCGTCGAGCAGCAGGTGGCGGTAGCGCGCATCGAGCCAGGTCTGCACGTACGCGGCGATGTCTGGGTCGGCCAGCAGCCGGTGCGCGTGCCATTCCAGGTCGGCGAAGTCCAGCGCGGCGCTGCGCGCCTTGCGCTGCTGGAACAGCACCAGCAGCCGCTGGCCGCAGCGCAGCGCATTGTCGTTGAGCGCGATGGCCTGCCATTCGAGCCTGGCGGACTCCACCCGCTGCAGGCCCGCCAGCAAGGCCGCGTGCGCCTGCCCATAGCGCTCCTGCAGCGCCGGATCGCCGCCGAGGTGCGCGGCGATGCGCTCCGGCGTCAGCACCAGCAAGGGCGTGCGCTTGGCAGTCAGCAGGATCTGCTCGAGGCGGCGCTGGAACTGGTCTGCCCGGCGGTCGACGGCGGCGGCCGCGTCCGGATCGGCCGGCACGGCGCCATCGGCCTGCTGCCCGGCACCGTCGGCAAGCCAGTGCCCAAGGCCCTCGATCGCCGCCACGACCGTCTTGAGGGGCTTGCCGATCGCGCCCAGGCACTGCACCAGGTCGCGCGCGGCCGCCTGGTGGGCCGTCGACCACAGCAGCCGCGCCGGATGGCCGGCGACGCTGCCGCACAGTGCCTGCAACCGAAGCCGCATGTCCGCGGTCGCGCGCGTCTCGGGCGCGCCGCCGCCCTGCGCGAAACTCCACCAGTCGGTGCGATGGTGGACAAAGCTGCGCAGGATCCGCTCGGCGGCCTCGTCGCCAACCAGCGCCGTCAGCGCCTCGTAGCAGCGGCGCAGCCCGGCACCGGCCGGACGGAGCAGTTCGGCGCAAAATTCCCCCCACGCCTCGTCCAGCAGCGGCGCCGTGCGTTCAAGCAGGGTCGCGCCGTAGCCGGCACCGGCCTGCAGCGGCGCGCTCTGCACCAGCCGCCCGAACCAGCCGTGGAAGGTCTCCAGCGTGATGGCCGGCTCCGCGGTGGCCACCCGCTCGTACAGGCCGCGCGCCGCCTCGCACGCGGCGTGCGCGGCATCGGGCCGCATGCCGCGGGCGCACAGCATCTGCACGACCTGGTCGTCCGTACCGCCGGCCAGCGCGACCAGGTCGGCGTTGAGGCGCTGGCGCATTTCCTGCGCCGCACGGCGCGTGAAGGTGATCGCCAGGATCTGGCCCGGCGGCACGCCGTCCAGCAGCAATCGCAGCAGGCGGCCCACCAGCAGCCAGGTCTTGCCACTGCCGGCACAGGCCTCGACGACGCAGCTGGCCTGCGGGTCGAGCGCGCGCGCAACGAATGCGGCGTGGTCGACCGCGACGCCGTCGATGCGGTAGTCACTCATCGGCGCCCTCCGCGCCCTCGGCCGCCGCCGGGGCGAAGCCGTGGCGGCACAGGCTGTGCAGTTCGCAGCGGCGGCACACGGACTCCGCGCCATTGGCGCCCAGCGGTGCACCGGCGTCGACGCGGGCCAGGTCGCCGGCCAGGCGCGCGGCCAGCGCGGCGACGTTGTCGGCGAACGGCTCGGGCGCCGCCACCAGGGTCGCGACCCCATCGAGCGGATCGCGCAGATCCTTGGGCGGCTGCAGGCTGAGGTAGGCCGCCCGGGCGGCCGGCGGATCGAGCAGCAGCCCGTAGAACAGCAATTGGATCGCCTCGCCGGGATCGCGCTGGGCGCGCCGCAACACGCCGGCATCGCGGGCCTTGTAGTCCAGAATGCGCCGGCTGCCGTCGGCGTGTTCGTCGATGCGATCCAGGCGCCCGTAGATCTGCACCGGCGGACCGCCCGCGCCGTGCGCCCCGCGGACCGCGTGCAGGGGCTGCGACAGGGCGCGCTCCCCGTCGCGCCAGTGCCAGCCCGCGGCCACGTCGGCGGCCAGCCAGCCGATGTAGCCGGCAACCAGCTGGCGCATGCGCTGGCGATAGGCGATCAGGCCGGGTTGCTGGGGCAGCAGCGGCCCCAGCACGCCGTCGATGGCCGCAAGCAGTCCCTGGGCGTCGGCCTCGGGGTCGGTCCCGGCCTGTGGGTGCAGGCGGTGGAATTCGTGCAGCACACGATGCAGGACCAGGCCCAGGTCGCGTTTATCCGGACGCGCGCGGGGCGCCTCGCGCTCGCGCAGTCCCAGCACGTGCAGCGCAAAGAAGCGGAACGGACAGTCGATCAGGTCCTGGTAGCCGCTGGCCGACAGCCGTTGCGGCAGGCGCCCCGGCGCGCCGGGCGCGGCGATCGTGTTCGGTGCCGCCGGCACCGCGCGCCATTGCGCCGGCATTTCGGCCACGAGCGGCGGGCCGCCGGCCAGTGCGACGACCAGGCACAGGCGGTCGAGCAGCGGCGCGAGCGGCCGTGGCTCGTCGCCGTCGCGCTGGCGCCAGGTCGCCGCGGTGGCGCCCGCATTGACCATCAGGCTGGCCACGTCGGCCATGCGCTCGCGGTCGCGATCGGCGTCGGTGGCCAGGCCCAGTTCGCGGCGCACGACGCCGGCCAGCAGGCCGGTGCCGCCGCGCCGCCCGGGCAGGTGCTCGGCACCGGCGCCGATCAGCAGCGCCGCGTCGAAACGGCGCAGGCGCGTGGCCGCCAGCGTCGTCATGACGACGGCGCCGGATGGCCCGGCGCTGCCGGTGCCCAGGTCCTCGAGGTGCCCGGCCAGGAACGCACGGAATTCGTCCAGGTCCAGTGCCATGCGCGATCCGGCCAGGTGTTCCTGCAGGCGGTCGATCGCCTGCAGCAGCGTCGCGCCGACCGGATCGGCGGCCAGCGGCACGCGCATGCCCAGCCGGTCGAGCGTCGCCGCGAGCAGGCCCAGGTAGCGGCCCAGCGAACCGGCCTGGCGCCATAGCCGGGCCTCCTCGACGAGGCGCTCGACCAGCGCCAGCGCGCCAGGCGCCGCGGCGACGGCAACGGCCGGCGGCCGCGGTGCCGCCGCGCGGGCCACGGCGCCACGCAC
>JBBISD010000113.1:0-4467 GCA_037441485.1 Burkholderiales bacterium | reverse complement strand
CCCGGCGGCCGCGGCCGCAGCGGCGGCGGCGCACCTGCCGGTGCACGCCATGCGGCGCCGCGCGGCAATGCCGGCGGCGAACGCGGCAACCGTCGCTCCGCCGGCCATCCGCTGGACGAGAACGGCGACCGCAACGGCAACACCACCGCCGAATACCGCTCGGAAGGCTTCCGCTCCACCGGCGAGCGCCCGGCGCGTGCGCCGGGGTCCGGTCCGCGTGGCAATGCCCCGCGCCGCGAGGCCTATATCGGCCCGATGCGTACCGGCAGCGCGCCGCGCAGCGATGCGCCGCGTGGCGAGGTCGACGGCAATCGTGCCCCGGCACCGCGCGACGGCGCCGCCCGCCCGGGCGCCCAGCGCTTCGAGCGCAACGGCTCGGCCCCCGGCGGCGGCCGCGGCACCCGTGGTCCGGCCCGCACCGAAGCCTCGAACGTGCGCAGCAACCTGCCTCCCGGCTGGGGCGGCGACGCCCCGGCGCGACGCGGCCGCTAAAACGGCCTGACGCGTGAAAAAGCCGCGGTGCGCAAGCACCGCGGCTTTTCTTTTCTCCGGGAGGTTCGCCGGCGGCCCTTACCCCCGCTCCCGCGCGCCTACGCCTCCGGAATGAACCGCAGTGCCACGCCGTTGTTGCAATAGCGCTGGCCGGTGGGCTGCGGGCCGTCATCGAAGACGTGGCCGTGATGGCCGCCGCAGGTGGCGCAGTGATATTCGGTGCGCCGCATGCCCATGCTGTTGTCGGCGTCGAAGGCCACCGCCCCCGGCAGTGGCGCGTAGAAGCTCGGCCAGCCCGACCCGCTGTCGTATTTGGTGGCGCTCGAGAACAGCGGCGTACCGCAGGCCGCGCACACGAAGGTGCCCGGCCGCTTCTCGCCATTGAGCGGGCTCGTGAAGGCGCGTTCGGTGCCGCCGCATTGCAGCACCTCTCGGGCCAGCGGGGAGAGGTCGGCCTCGGCTGCCGGGCGGTTGGCCTGGGGGGATGCGGGATCTGCCATCTGTGCCTCCTCGGAAGCGCCGCGCGTCCGGCGGCACGCGATTCGTCCGCGAATTATCGGCCGCGCCGCCAGTTGCGCAACGCGTGGCCAGTAGGGGTATCGAGCGCTGCCAGCCGGGCCGGCGGCCCCGCGCCGACGACCCTGCCGCCGGCGCTGCCGCCGTCGGGTCCCAGGTCGATGATCCAGTCCGCCTGGGCAATCATGTCGAGGTTGTGCTCGACGACGATCACGCTGTGGCCGGCGTCCACCAGCCGATGCAGCGCCTTGAGCAGCAGTTCCACATCGGCCATCGACAATCCGACCGTCGGTTCGTCCAGTACGTACAGCGTGCTGCCGCCGGCCTTGCGCCCCGGGGCGCGTGCGCCGGGCGGCAGCGGCGCGCGCGCCTTGGCCAGCTCGGTGACCAGCTTGATGCGCTGCGCCTCGCCGCCCGACAGCGTCGGCGATGCCTGTCCCAGGGTGAGATAGCCCAGGCCCACGTCCTGCAGCAACTGCAGCGCGTGGGCGATCTGCGGGCTGGTCGCGAAGAACGTCACCGCCTCGTCGATCTCCATGGCCAGCACGTCGCCGATGCTCTTGCCGCGCCACAGCACATCGAGCGTGCTCTTCTCGAAGCGCTGCCCGCCGCACTGCTCGCAGACGATCTTCACGTCCGGCAGGAAGCTCATTTCGATGGTCTGCACGCCCTGGCCCTCGCACGCCGGGCAGCGGCCGCCGGCGGTATTGAAGGAGAAGCGGCTCGCGGAGAAGCCCCGCATCTTCGCCTCGGTGGTCTCGGCGTAGCGCTTGCGAATGGCATCCCAGACGCCCACGTACGTGGCGGTGCACGAGCGCGGCGTCTTGCCGATCGGCGTCTGGTCGACCTCGAGCACCCGCTCGAGCAGGTCCCAGCCGGCCAGGCCGCGGCAGCCCTGCAGCCGGGTGCCAGCCGCCCGGGCATCGGGGCTCCTGCGCGCCAGCCGGCGCGCAGCCTCGGCATCGCCGAGCGTGCGGCGCAGGTTGGTCAGCAGCACGTCGCGCGCCAGCGTGGACTTGCCGCTGCCCGACACCCCGGTCACTACCACGAGCCGGCCCAGCGGCACGTCGACGTCGATATCGCGCAGGTTGTGCAGCGCCGCCCCGCGGATCGCCAGCGCCGCGGCAGCGGCATCGACGGCGCGCGGCGCGGCCGTGTGGCGCTGCGCGTCGGGCCGCAGGTAGCGGCCGGTCACCGACCCCGGACAGTCGATGAGGTCCTGCACGGTGCCCTGCGCCACCACGCGTCCGCCACGCGACCCGGCACCCGGACCGATGTCGATCAGATGCTGCGCCGCCCGGATGGTGTCCTCGTCGTGCTCCACCACCACCAGGGTATTGCCGCGCGCTTCGAGCTTGCGCAGTGCCCGCAGCAGGATGCCGTTGTCGCGCGCGTGCAGGCCGATCGTGGGTTCGTCGAGCACGTAGCAGACGCCCTGGAGGTTGGAGCCCAGCTGCGCCGCCAGGCGGATGCGCTGCGATTCGCCGCCCGACAGCGTCGGCGCCGCGCGATCGAGCGCCAGGTACGACAGGCCCACCTCGATCAGGAAGTCCAGGCGCCCGGCCACTTCGGTTACGACATCGCGCGCGATCTGCGCCGCCCGCCCTTCCAGCTGCAGGCCGCTGGACCATGCCTGGGCCTGGGCGACCGTCATCGCCCCGATGTCGGCGATCGAGCGGCCGTCGAAGCGCACGGCCAGCGAGGTCGGGTTCAGGCGCTGCCCGTGGCACGCCGGGCAGGGCGTCTCGTCGCCCTCGTACCAGTCGTTGAACCACTTCTCCTCGCCCGTGTGCTCGGCCTCGAAACCGGCCAGTTGCAGGCCGGTGCCGAAGCAGTGCGTGCACCAGCCGTGCTTCGAGTTGTACGAGAACAGCCGCGGGTCGGGCTCGGGAAAGGAGGCGCCGCAGCCGGCACAGGCCCGGTGGATCGAGAACAGGCGGCGCTCCAGGGCCGGGCCGGGAGCACCGCGCTCGATTGCCGCGCGCAGCCCTTCCAGCGGCCAGGCCACCTCGACCACGCCGTGCCCGTGCTCGAGCGCGGCCCGCACGGTGTCGCGCAGCAGGGCGTCGTTCTGCGGCGTGACCTGCAGGCTGCCCACCGGCAGGTCGATCGAATGTTCCTTGAAGCGGTCGATCCGCTCCCAGGGGCGGGTCGGCACGAACTGCCCGTCGACCCGCAGGTGGGTGTGGCCCCGGGCGGCGGCCCAGCGCGCCAGGTCGGTGTACAGGCCCTTGCGATTGACGATCAGGGGCGCCAGGATGCCGATCTCGCGCCCGCGCCATTCGCGCTGGATCGCCGCGACGATGGCGTCGAAGCCCTGCGGTTGCACCGGCAGCTGGCACCTGGGGCAATACTGGGTGCCCAGCTTGACGAACAGCAGCCGCAGGAAATGGTGCAGTTCGGTCTGCGTGGCCACCGTGCTCTTGCGGCCGCCGCGGCTGACCCGCTGTTCGATCGACACCGTCGGCGGGATGCCGTGGATGGCGTCCACGCTAGGCCGCGCGGCCGGCTGCACCATCGAACGGGCGTAGGCATTGAGCGATTCGAGATAGCGCCGCTGGCCCTCGTTGAACAGGATGTCGAAGGCCAGCGTCGATTTGCCGCTGCCCGAGACCCCGGTGATGACCGTGAACGTGTCGCGCGGGATCGCGACGTCGATGCCCTTGAGGTTGTGCTCGCGGGCGTTGATCATCTGGATGGCGCCGGACGCGCCATCCAGATGATCAACGCCCGCCGTGGCGGCGAAAGCCGCGAAGGCGGGACCCGGAACCGGCTCGGACACCACCAGGCTCTGCTCGTACTCCCGCAGCGCGCGCCCCGTATGCGAATGCGCGTGCTGCGCCACCTCGCCCGGCGGCCCGGCGACCACCAGGCGGCCGCCGTCGTCGCCGCCCTCCGGGCCCAGGTCGATGACCCAGTCCGACGCGCGGATGACATCCAGGTTGTGCTCGATCACGATCAGCGAATGACCGGCCGCCAGCAGCTTGCGCAGCGCGCGCATCAGCCGCGCGATGTCCTCGAAGTGCAGGCCGGTGGTTGGTTCGTCGAACAGCAGCAGGGCGCCACCGGGCCCGACTTCGCGGCGTTCGCCACTACGGCGGGCGGGGGTCGCCTTCAACGCGTCGGCCAGGAAGGCGGCGATCTTCAGGCGCTGGGCTTCGCCGCCCGACAGCGTGGGCACCGGCTGGCCCAGGCGCAGGTAATCGAGGCCCACGTCGGCCAGCGGACCGAGCGTGCGCACGACCTCCGCGTCCGCCGAGAACAGCTGCACCGCCTCGGCCACCGTCAGCTCCAGGGTGTCGGCGATCGACAGGCTGCGGCCCTGGCGCTCGAGGTGCACCTCCAGGACTTCCGGGCGGAAGCGCGTGCCGTTGCAGTCCGGGCAGCGCAGGTACACGTCCGACAGGAACTGCATCTCCACGTGCTCGAAGCCGTTGCCGCCGCAGGTCGGGCAGCGGC
>JBBISD010000112.1:0-4554 GCA_037441485.1 Burkholderiales bacterium | reverse complement strand
CCGCACCACGAGAACGAGATCGCGCAAAGCGAGGGCGCCTACGGCGTGCCGCTGGCGCGGCTGTGGATGCACTGCGGCGCGCTGCGCATGGGCGCCGAGAAGATGTCCAAGTCGCTGGGCAACTTCCTCACCATCCGCGAGGCGCTGACGCGCCACCGCGCCGAGGTGCTGCGCTATTTCCTGGTGCGCTCGCATTACCGCGGCCAGATCGCGTTTTCCGAGGACATGCTGGCCGAGGCCGCCGCCGGCCTCACGCGCCTGTACACCGCGCTGCGCGGCTTTGCGGTGCAGGACGCCGCGCCCGACTGGACCAGCGCCGCCGGGCAGCGCTTTGCCGCGGCGATGGACGAGGACTTCAACACCGCCGCGGCGGTGGCCGAACTCTTCGACCTGGCCGCCGAGCTCAACCGCAGCCGTGATCCGGCCGTGGCGCGCGAGCTGCGCGCGCTCGGCGGCGTGCTGGGGCTGTTGCAGCAGGACGCCGACGCTTTCCTGCAGGGTGGGCCGGCGCGTGCGGCCGCGGCTACCGCCGACGGCCTCGACGCGGCAGCCATCGAGGCGTTGCTCGCGCAGCGCAGTGCCGCCAAGAAGGCGCGCGATTTTGCCGTTGCCGACCGCATCCGCGCCGAGCTGCTGGCCGCCGGCGTGGCGCTCGAGGACGGGCCGGGCGGCACCACCTGGCGGCGTGCGTGACCAGGGTTGCCAACGGCGCCCGCGAGCGCCCCGCCTTCTGGGCCCGCGCCAAGCGCCACCTGGCGGCCACCGATCCGCAAATGGGTCGCATCATCGCCGCGCATCCGCGCATCTGCCTGGTGTCGCGTGGCGATGGTTTTTCCACGCTGGCGCGCTCCATCGTCGGCCAGCAGATCTCGGTGAAGGCCGCCGATGCCGTCTGGGCGCGGCTGCAGGGGCGCTGCCCCGAAATGCAGCCCGCGCCGCTGCTGCGCCGGCGCACGACCACGCTGCGCGCCTGCGGCCTGTCGGCGCGCAAGGTCGAGTACCTGCGCGACCTGGCGCGCCATTTTGCCGAGGGACGCCTGGACCTGGCCGCGCTGGCGCAGCAGCCCGACGAAGATGTGATCGAGCGTCTGACGGACATCCGCGGCATCGGGCGCTGGACAGCGGAGATGTTTTTGATCTTTAATCTGCTTCGCCCGGACGTCCTGCCGCTGGACGACCTGGGCCTGCTCAAGGCCATCGGCCGTCATTACCTCGATGGCGAGCCGCCGGCCGGCTTGCTGCGGGGCGCCGGTCGCGCGCGCGCGGCTGGCCTGGGTGCGCGCTGGGCACCGTATCGCAGCGTGGCAACGTGGTACCTCTGGCGCAGCCTCGACCCGGTGCCCGTGGAATATTGAAGGACGCTACCCTCATGGCCAATGCCAAGACGACGTTTCTGGACTTCGAACAGCCGATCGCGGACCTGGAGTCCAAGATCGAGGAACTGCGTTTCGTCCAGGACGACTCCGCCGTCGACATCTCCGAGGAGATCGCCCGCCTGCAGGTCAAGAGTCAGGGCCTGATCAAGGACATCTACGCCAAGCTCACGCCCTGGCAGGTGTCGCAGCTGGCGCGCCATCCGCAGCGGCCGTACACGCTGGACTACGTCAGCGAGATCTTCACCGACTTCCACGAGCTGCACGGCGACCGCTCGTACGCGGACGACCTGTCGATCGTCGGCGGCCTGGCGCGCTTCAACGGCCAGCCCGTGATGGTGCTGGGCCACCAGAAGGGCCGCGACACCAAGGAGCGCGCCTTGCGCAACTTCGGCATGCCCAAGCCCGAGGGCTACCGCAAGGCGCTGCGCCTGATGAAGCTGGCCGAGAAGTTCCGCCTGCCGCTGTTCACGTTCATCGACACCCCGGGCGCCTATCCGGGCATCGACGCCGAGGAGCGCGGCCAGTCCGAGGCCATCGGCCACAACCTGTACGCGATGTCGCAGCTGCAGGTGCCGATCATCGCCACCATCATCGGCGAGGGCGGCTCCGGCGGCGCACTGGCCATTGCCGTGGCCGACATGGTGCTGATGCTGCAGTACTCGACGTATTCGGTCATCTCGCCCGAGGGCTGCGCCTCCATCCTGTGGAAGAGCGCCGACCGTGCCCCGGACGCCGCCGAGGCGCTGGCCCTCACCGCCAGCCGCCTGAAGACCCTGGGCCTGGTGGACCGCATCGTCGCCGAGCCGCTGGGCGCCGCGCATCGCGATTCGCCCCAGATGGCCGCGCTGCTCAAGCGCGCGCTGACCGACGCGCTGCGCCAGTTCCAGGGCGTCAAGACCAAGGACCTGCTGGCGTCCCGCCATACGCGCCTGATGGGCTATGGCAAGTTCAAGGAATCGTCCGCCGAAGCCTGATCCCGCCGATAGCGTCCTGCTATCGGCGCTGCAGCGGGCCGTCGAGCCGGTGCTGCCGGCGCATGCGGCGGCCGGCGCGCGCCGCGCGCGGGCCGCAATGCCGCAGCGGCCGCTGCTCATCGCCTACAGCGGCGGTCCGGACTCCACCGTGCTGCTCGACCTGGCCTGCCGGCTGCGTGACCGCGGCGCGGGCGGCTTTCCACCGCTGATCGCGGTGCATGTCCACCATGGCCTGCAGGACGACGCCGACGCCTGGGTCGCGCACTGCGAGGAAGCGTGCCGGCGCCGCCAGGTGGCGTGCGTGGTGCGCGCGGTGCGCGTGCAGCGCGGCCGCGGGCTGGAGGATGGCGCGCGCACCGCACGCTACCAGGCGCTGCTGCAGGTGGCGGGCGAATGCGCGGCGCTGGCGATCCTCACCGCCCACCACGCCGATGACCGGCTAGAGACCTTCCTGCTGCAGTGGCTGCGCGGGGCCGGGCCCGCGGGTCTGGCCGGCATCGCCGGCCAGCGCCGCCTGGGCAGCGGCGCCGACGGCACCGTTCCGCTGCTGCGGCCGCTGTTGCCCATTGCCCGCAGCGAACTGCTGGCGTACGTGCAGCGCCACCGCCTGGCCGTCGTCGAGGACCCGAGCAATGCCGACCCGCGCTTTGCCCGCAATGCGCTGCGCCTGCACGTCATGCCCGCGCTGGCGCGCATCCGCAGCGGCTATCGCAAGGCGGCGGCGCGCTCGATCGACCTCGTCGCCGAAGCCGCCGAGGTGCTGCAGGACCTGGCGCGGGAGGGCCTGGATGCCTGTACCGACGGCGCGCCCGCCGGCATGCTGCGGCTCGATCGCCTGGCCGCCCTGCCGCCGGTGCACCGCAGCCTCGTGCTGCGCGCGTGGATCACCGAGGCGGGCCTGGAGGCGCCCTCGCGCGCCCGCCTGGCCGAGGCGCTGGAGCAGGCGCTGGGGGGCGGCCGCGACGGCCGCATGCTTATCCGCATCGGCACGCGCGAGCTGCGCCGCCACGGCGGCCTGCTGTGCCTGCGCCTGCCGCAGGCGGCGGCGCGCACCTGCGAGCGCATCCGCTGGGACGGCCAGCGCGAGGTGGCGGTCGGTTCGTGGGGCGGGGTGCTGCGCTTCCTGCCGGCCGAGGACGCCGGCTTCGACGCCGACTGGCTGCGCGCGCAGCCGCTGGAGCTGCGTGCCCGCACCGGCGGGGAGCGTTTCAAGCCCCACGCGCTGCGCCCTTCCAAGCGCCTGAAGCACCTGTACCAGGAAGCCGGCGTGCCCGAGTTCGCGCGCGGCGCGCTGCCGCTGCTGTGGCGCGACGACCGCCTGATCTTTGTGGCCCGCCTGGGGGCCGACGCACGCCTGGTCGAACCCGGCCCGGGGCGCGTGCGCATCGAATGGCAGGGCGAGGCGGCGCTGCTGCCCGACTGAGTTGCTGCCGGGCGGGGTGCGCCGCAGCAAGCGCGCCGATGTCCCCCTATAATCGACGGTTTTGACCGTTCCAGAGCGTCCCGGCACCGCACCGGGCGCGCCCCAGACATGTCGCTCATCATCCACAAGTACGGTGGCACCTCGGTCGGCAGCCCCGAGCGCATCAAGAACGTTGCCCGCCGCGTCGCCAAGTGGCACCGCGCCGGTCACCGGGTGGCCGTGGTCGTCTCGGCGATGAGCGGCGAGACCAACCGCCTGATCGACCTGGCGCGCCAGATCCAGCCCAGCCCCGATCCGCGCGAGCTCGACGTGGTCGCGGCCACCGGCGAGCAGGTGACCATCGGCCTGCTGGCCATGGCGCTCAAGGACATCGGCGTGCCGGCGCGCAGCTACACCGGCGCCCAGGTGCGCGTGCTGACCGACAGCGCCTTCACCAAGGCGCGCATCAACGCCATCGAATCGGAGCGGCTGCTGGCCGACCTGGACGCGGGCACGGTGGCGGTAGTGGCCGGCTTCCAGGGCGAGGACGCCGACGGCAATATCACCACGCTGGGCCGCGGCGGTTCGGACACGTCGGCCGTTGCGCTGGCCGCGGCGCTGCACGCCGACGAATGCCTGATCTACACCGACGTCGACGGCGTCTACACCACCGATCCGCGCATCGTCCCGGAGGCGCGGCGCCTGCACACGGTCACCTTCGAGGAAATGCTGGAGATGGCCAGCCTCGGCTCCAAGGTGCTGCAGATCCGCTCGGTGGAGTTCGCCGGCAAGTACCGCGTGC
>JBBISD010000111.1:0-4638 GCA_037441485.1 Burkholderiales bacterium | reverse complement strand
ATGCAGCAGTACCTGCGGATCAAGGCCGAGCATCCGCACGTGCTGGTCTTTTACCGGATGGGCGACTTCTACGAGCTGTTCTACGACGACGCCGAGCGCGCCGCGCGCCTGCTCAACCTCACGCTCACGGCGCGCGGCATGTCCGCCGGCGCGCCGGTGCGCATGGCCGGGGTGCCGGCGGTCAGCGTCGACCAGTACCTGGCGCGCCTGGTGAAGCTGGGCGAATCGGTGGCCATCTGCGAACAGACCGGCGAACCGGCGCTGGCCAAGGGCCCGGTCGAGCGGCGCGTCGTGCGCATCGTGACGCCCGGCACGCTCACCGACCAGAACCTGCTGCCCGCCAAGGCCGATGCGGTGCTGGCCGCCGTGCTGTTCGGGCCGGCCGACCCCGGTCCGGGCGACGACGCACCAGCGGCGCGCGGCCCCGGCCGGCGGGGCCGGGACGGCGACGACGCCGTGGCGATCGCCTGGCTGGTGCTGGCCAGCGGCGACCTGCGCGTGACCCAGGTCGCGGCCGGCGAGCTCGCCTCGGAGCTGGCGCGCATCGCCCCGGCCGAGATCGTGCTGCCCGAGGACCAGCGCGAGCGCCTGCAGACCGCCGTGCCCGTGCACGCGTCGCCGCCATGGCACTTCGACGCCGCGCGCGGCCGGCAACTGGTCCAGCAGGCGCTGGCCGTCGCCAGCCTGCAGGCCTTCGACCTGGACGGCCAGGACCTGCTGCTCGGCGCCTGTGCCGGCCTGCTGGGCTATGCGCAGCAGACCCAGGGCCAGCGCACGCTGCAGCTGTGCTCGCTGCGGCGCGAGTCGCCGTCCGACTACCTGCGGCTCGATCCGATCACGCGGCGCAACCTGGAGCTGACCGAGGCGCTGCGCGATGCCGAGGCGCCCAGCCTGTTCTCCATCCTGGATCACTGCGCCACCGGCATGGGCAGCCGGCGGCTGCGCCATTGCCTGCACCATCCGCTGCGGGCACCCGACGCGGTGCGGGCGCGCCACGACCTGATAGGGGCGCTGCTCGCCGCCGACGCCGCCCCGGCGGTGCACGAGGCGCTGCGCGCCGTGCCCGACCTGGACCGCATCGCCAGCCGCATTGCGCTGCAGTCGGTACGCCCGCGCGAACTGGCGGCGCTGCGCGACTGTGCGCCCGCGCTGGCCGGCCTCGCGCAGGTCGTCGCGGCGCTGGGCGCCGGCGAATCCGCGGCCTTGTCGGGCGCGATCGCGCCCGACAGGGGCTGGGTCGGGCTGCTGCGCGCCGCGCTGTTGCCCGAACCGGCGTTCGCGCCGCGCGACGGCGACGTGATGCAGGCCGGCTACGACGCCGAACTGGACGAACTGCGGGGCCTGCGCGACAACGCCGGCCAGTTCCTGGTGGCCCTGGAGGCGCGCGAGCGGGCGCGCACCGGCATCACCAACCTGCGCGTCGAATACAACCGCGTGCACGGCTTCTACATCGAGGTGACCAACGGCCAGAGCGACAAGGTGCCGGACGACTACCGCCGGCGCCAGACGCTGAAGAATGCGGAGCGCTACATCACGCCCGAGCTCAAGGCCTTCGAGGACCGCGCGCTGTCGGCGCAGGAGCGCGCGCGCCAGCGCGAACGCGAGCTGTTCGACGCGCTGCTGCAGGCGCTGGCCGGCGCCGTCCCGGGGCTGCTGCGCGCGGCCGCCGCGGTCGCCACGGTCGACATGCTGGGGGCGCTGGCGCGCCATGCGCGCGCGGCCGGCTGGGTGCGGCCGACGCTGGCCGCCGCGCCGGGGCTGGACATCGAGGGCGCGCGCCACCCGGTGGTCGAGCGGGTGCTCGAGGACTTCACGCCCAACGACTGCCGCCTGGATCCGCAGCGGCGCATGCTGGTCATCACCGGCCCCAACATGGGCGGCAAGTCCACGTACATGCGCTCGGTGGCGCTGGTGTGCCTGCTGGCCTACTGCGGCAGCTACGTGCCGGCCAGCCGCGCGGTGCTCGGACCCGTCGACCGCATCCTCACGCGCATCGGCGCGGCCGACGACCTGGCGCGCGGCGCCTCGACCTTCCTGGTCGAGATGACCGAGGCCGCGGCGATCCTGCACAGCGCCGGGCCCCGGAGCCTGGTGCTGATGGACGAGATCGGGCGCGGCACCTCGACCTTCGACGGCATGGCGCTGGCCGCGGCGATCGCGCGCGCGCTGGTCGAGGACAATGCCTGCATGACGCTGTTTGCCACGCACTACTTCGAGATCACCGCGCTGGCCACGCGCCTGGCCGGCGTGGCCAACGTGCACGTGGCCGCCACCCAGACGCACGGCCGCCTGGTCTTCCTGCACCAGGTGCGCGAGGGGCCCGCCAGCCAGAGCCATGGCCTGGCGGTGGCGGCCCTGGCCGGCGTGCCGCGCGCGGTGATCGCCCACGCGCGCCAGCTGCTCGCGCAGCTCGAAGAGGGCCACACGGCCGGCGGTCCGCAGCTGGACCTGTTCGCCGCCGGCGCCTCCGACGGCGCCGCGCCTGCCGTCGAGGTCCTGGTGGACCTGCTGCGCCAGCGGCTGCAGGAGGTCGAGCCCGACCAGCTCACGCCGCGCGCCGCGCTCGAGCTGCTGTACGAACTGCGGGCACTGGCGCTGCTGCCTCCGCAGGCCGCCGCATGAGCGCCGCGGACGCGCCGCTGCGGCGCCTGGGCACGCTGCCGGTGGCCGATTTCGTCGCGCGCTACTGGCAGCGCCGCCCGATATGCGTGCGCCAGGCGCTGCCGCGCTTCACCAGCCCGGTGCAGGCCGCCGAGCTGCGTGCGCTGGCCGCCGACCCCGGTGTCGAATCGCGTCTCGTGCGCAGCGGCGGCGGACGCTGGCGGCTGCGCCACGGGCCGTTTGGCCCGCGCAGCCTGCCGGCGGCGCACCGTCCCGACTGGACGCTGCTCGTGCAGGGGGTCGACCTGCATGTGCCGGCCGTGGCCGCGCTGGCGGCGCGCTTTGCCTTCCTGCCCGCGGCGCGCTTCGACGATGTCATGGTCAGCCTGGCGGGCGCCGGCGGCGGGGTCGGGCCGCATGTCGACCAGTACGACGTCTTCCTCCTGCAGGCCCACGGCCGGCGGCGCTGGCGCATCGCGCGCCAGTTCGATCCGCGCCTGGTCGAGGGCCTGCCGCTGCGCGTGCTGGCGCGCTTCCGGGCCGAGCAGGAATGGATACTGAAGCCCGGCGATGCGCTCTACCTGCCCCCGGGGGTCGCCCACGAAGGCGTAGCGCTCGACGAATGCGTGACCATCTCCATCGGTTTCCGGCTGCCCGCCTGGCAGGAGGTGATCGATGCCTGGCACGACCGGCAGGGACGCGCCCTGCCGCGCGCCGGCCACATGCCCGACGCCACGCACCGTCCGACCCGCGAACCGGCGCGCCTGCCGCCGGCGATGATCGATGCGGCGCTACGCGAACTGCAGCGCACGGTGCCGAACCGGCGCGAGGCCGGCCGCACCCTGCTCGAACACCTTACCGAGCCCAAGCCGACCGTCGTCTTCGACCCACCGCGTCCGGCGCTGGCTGCGGGCGCGTTTGCCCGGGCGCTGGCGCACCGCGCGCTGGTGCTCGACGCGCGCACGCGCCTGCTGTATGCCGACGCGCAATGCGCGATCAACGGCGAACTGGCGCCGGCCGACGGGGCGCTGGCCAGGCCGCTGCGGCACCTGGCCAATCGCCGACGCCTCGAGCCGGGCGCGGTGGCCCCGGACCGCCCGGGCGCGGCGCCGCTGCTCGCATTGCTGCACGACTGGTACCGCTGCGGCTGGTTACATCTTGCCGCGTTATAGGGATATAGTCGCGCGGGCCCGTGCAGATGGTGCGCTGCGCCAGCTATACTCCCGGTCCGGGGAGTTTGCGGTCATCGTTACCCGTTGGCCGGAGCCGGATTGATCTCCAGCGGACGACTCACCTTTCGTTCCTGTTTGCACTCCATATCAATTAGAAGGGAATACATCGTGAAGAAATTGCTCATCGCCGCTTCTCTGTCCGTGGCTGCACTGGCCGCCTGCGACAAGCCCGCCCCCCCGCCCCCGCCGGCGCCCGCCGCCGCCCCGGCCCCCGCGCCCGCCGCTGACGCCGCTGCTCCGGCTGCCGGTGCCGCTCCGGCCGCGCCCGCTGCCGCTCCGGCCGACGCCTCGAAGGACGCCAAGAAGTAACCGGCATCCCGACGTCAAGCAAAAGGGCCGGCAATCGCCGGCCCTTTTCTTTGCTGCCGCGCGCTGCGCTCAGCGCAACTGTTCGAGCAGCTGGTCCAGGATGCGCCGGGCCGTAGCCCCGCTGTCCGGGCGGTCGTCCTTGTCGTGCACTTCGATTACCGTGCGCGGACCATTGGCAGCCATGACGATGTGGAACTGCTGTTCCGGCACCTTGGCATCGGCGTTGAAGATCTTGTCCCACCAGCTGCGCTTCTCCTTTTCGCTGACTTCGTACTCCGGATCGAGGTAGCGCACGCTGTAGGCGTGCTTTTCGCGGCTGCGGTCCTCGATGGTGAAGCCCAGCCGGTCCAGTGCGATGCCGACGCGGCGGAACGAATGCTCCAGGTCGTCCTCGAGCTGCAGCGTCTCGAACCCGCCGACGTTGACCTTGTGCACGCGCGTCTCGACGGCCGGCGCTGCGGCCGGCGCTGCCGGCGCGACGGCAGCGGCCGGCGCG
>JBBISD010000110.1:0-4685 GCA_037441485.1 Burkholderiales bacterium | reverse complement strand
TCGCTCACCGTGATGAACTTGCCGTTGTGGAAGGCGTTGGCCTTGAAGGGTTTGACCTGCGTGTTGATCAGCGACATGGTGGTGCTCCGATGCGTTTGATGAAAGGGAAGAAAGCGTTGAACGGATGATGCGGTGGCGCTAGAGATTCATCCAATGAATTAAAACCATAACAATAATCGAAAAATGCGATTAATAACCCGGTGGGCGCCGCCGGCGCGGCGTGCGGGCCGCCAAATCGTGGTCTACTCGCGGCTTACGGCGCGCCGCGCCGTGGCAGCGGGCGGGGCAGGTGGCGTCAATGGACAAACAGCACATACTCGACGAGATCCGCCGCACGGCGGCGCGCAACGGCGGCGTCGCCCCGGGCCGCACGCGTTTTTTGCACGAAACCGGCATCCGCGAAAGCGACTGGCGCGGCTGCCACTGGCAGCGCTGGTCCGATGCGCTGGCCGAGGCCGGCCTGGCGCCGGCCGGCACGCCGGCGCCGCCCGATGCGGCCGCGGTCCTGGCCGCCCTGGCGCAATTGAGCCGCCGCCTGGGCGGGTTTCCGACGCTGGCGCAGATTCGCGCGGAGCGCAGTGCCAACGCGGCCTTCCCCAGCGGCGGCGCGATCGAACGCCTGGGCAGCACCGCCGAGCGCTTCGACCGCCTGCGGGCCTGGTGCCGCGACGTGCCGGAGTTTGCCGACGTGCGGGCACTGCTCGACGCCGGCCTGATGCCTTCGCTGAATGATCCAGCGCGCGACGCCGCGCGTGACCCCGCGCGGCGCGGCGACGTCCAGGCCGAGGACGGCTATGTCTTTCTGCTGCAGTCGGGCAAGCACTACCGGCTGGGCCACACGCTGACGATGAATCGCGGCGAGTACGAGCAGGCGATCGCCGCCGCTGCCAGTGCCAGGCCGGTGCACAACATCCGCACCGATGATCCGGCCGGCATCCTGTCGTACTGGCAGCAGCGGCTGGCTGCGCGCAAGACCAGCGGGGAGTGGTATGCGCTGAACGCGGACGAGGTGGCGGCGTTCAAGCGGCGCAAGTTCATGTAACACCACGTCCCGTCTCCCTCTCCCGCTTGCGCGAGAGGGCCGGGGCGAGGGTGATCAGCGCTTCAGGCCGCCAGTCGCGGGTAGTCGGTGTACCCCTTGGCCCCCGCGACGTAGAAGGTCGCCATGTCGGGCGCCGCCAGCGGTGCGTTGGCCTTCAGCCGCTCGACCAGGTCCGGGTTCGAGATGAACGGGCGCCCGAAGGCGATCAGGTCGGCCTGGCCGGACGCCAGCGCGGCCTCGGCGCTGGCCGCATCGAAGCCGCCGGCCAGCATGAAGGTTCCCTTGAACGCCGCGCGCAGGGCCGCACGCGTCGCGGCGGGCACCGCCGGTGCGCCCATGGCGGAGTGGTCGAGCACGTGCAGGTAGGCCAGGCCGAGCGCCGACAGTTCCCTTGCCAGCGCCAGGTTCTGCGCCTCGACCTCGGGAAAGGCGCCGGTGCTGTTGAATGCGCCGTAGGGCGAGAGGCGGATGCCGATGCGTTCGGCACCGATGGCCGCGGCGGCGGCACGGGCAACCTCGAGCGCGAAACGGTTGCGGCCGGCGATGCTGCCGCCATACCCGTCGGTGCGCTGGTTCACGTTGGCGTTCAGGAACTGCTCGATCAGGTAGCCGTTGGCGGCATGCAGTTCCACGCCGTCGAAGCCGGCCTCGATGGCCAGGCGCGCTGCCTGCGCATATTCGGCCACGGTGGCGGCGATATCGGCCTCGCTCAACGCCTGCGGCAGGCTGTGCGGTTGCAGGCCCCGGCGGTCGGTGTAGATCTCGCCGGGGCAGGCCACGGCCATCGGCCCGACGACGCGCGCGCCGGCCGGCAGGTTGGCCGCATGGGCGACGCGTCCGCAATGCATCAGCTGCACGAAGATCCTGCCGCCACGGGCATGCACCGCCGCGGTGACCAGCTTCCAGCCGGCCACGTGCGCGGCGTTGAACAGCCCGGGGATGCGCGGATAGCCCAGTCCGTTGGGCGAGGGCGACGTTCCTTCGGAGACGATCAGGCCGGCACCGGCCCGCTGGGCGTAATAGTCGGCCATCAGGGCATTGGGGGTGTTGGCGTCGACCGCGCGATTGCGCGTCATCGGCGACATCACGACGCGGTTGCGCAGCTGCAGCGAAGAAGACGTGAACGGTTCGAAGAGCATGATGATCCTTGGCGAGGCGATGAAAGCCGGCGCGCACCGGCAGGAGGCGGCGCCGGGCCTGCTCGGCCGCGGGCGCAGCACACGGCGTAGCTGGGGGCGCAATGGCGCAAAATCAAGCCCTCGGACGCAGCGTCAGGGCCAGCAGCGTGATCAGCGCGCCGCCCGAGAGGTAGTAGCCCACGTACGACAGTGCGTAGTTGTGCGCCAGCCACAACGCAATGTAGGGGGCCAGCGAGGCGCCGACGATGCCCGCCAGGTTGAAGGCGAGCGACAGTCCGGTGTAGCGGATCTCGGTGGGAAAGAGCTCGGCCAGCACGGCGCCCAGCGGACCGTAGGTCGCGCCCATCAGCGCCATGCCCACCGACAGCACCAGGGCGAACTGCGCCGCATCGCCGCTGCCGAACAGGCTCGAGAAGGCCAGCCCGAAGAGAAAGATCCCCACGGTGACCGCGCTCATCGTGCGCACCCCGCCGAAGCGGTCGGCGAATCGTCCCGACACCGGGATCATCAGGCCGAAGAACAGCACCGAGAAGAGCTGGATCATCAGCACCTGCGAGCGCGGCATCCGCAGCGCACTGGTGGCCCAGCTCTGCGAGAACACCGTCACCAGGTAGAAGAGCTGGAAGGTCACGGTCGCCATCAGCGTGCCGCGCACCAGCGTGCCGGCGTGCTGGCGCAGCACCCGGGCCAGCGGCACGCGCACGCGCCGCTCGGCGCGCATCGCTTCCTCGAACGCCGGCGTCTCGGCGATCTTCAGCCGCACGTACAGTCCCACCGCGACCAGCACCGCGCTGGCAAGGAAGGGTATGCGCCAGCCGAAGTCGGCGAACTGCCCGTCGGTGAGGCTGCGCGTCAGCAGCAGGAAGATGCCGCCCGAGAGGATGAAGCCGATCGGGGCACCGAGCTGCGGAAACATGCCGTACCAGGCCCGCCGGCCCGCCGGCGCGTTCTCGGTGGCCAGCAGCACGGCGCCGCCCCATTCGCCGCCCAGGCCCAGACCCTGGCCGAAGCGGCACAGCGCCAGCAGCAGCGGCGCCAGGTAGCCGATGCTGGCATACGTGGGCAGCAGGCCGATCACCACGGTGGACAGGCCCATCGTCAGCAGCGCCGCCACCAGCGTGGCCTTGCGGCCGATGCGGTCGCCGAAGTGGCCGAAGAAGGCCGAGCCGATCGGTCGCGCGAAGAAGGCGATCGCAAAGGTGGCCAGCGACTGCAGCAGCGCAGCGGCCGGATCCGAGGCCGGAAAGAACAGCTTCGGAAAGATCAGCACCGCGGCGTTGGCGTAGGTATAGAAATCGAAGAACTCGATGGCCGTGCCGGCCAGGCTGGCCATCAGCACGCGGCGCACGGGTTGCGCCGCGGCCGTCGCCGCGATCGCGGTCTGCGCGTCCGTGATCGGGCGTCTGCTGGCGGGGTCGTGCAGGGGGGAGGGCATGGAAGAAAGGTTTCCGCAAATACGCCGCGTCACGCACGACGCGGCGGCGCCGGCCGGCTGCCAGCACCTGGCAGCGCGCGATACTAGCAAGTCCCCGGCCGGGCGATGGACAGCGGCGCCGCAGAGGGCATCCCGTGCGCGCTCAGGACGGCAACCCGAACGCCAGCAGGCCCATGCCGGCCAGAAAAAGCAGCCCATGCCAGCCCACCCGCGCCAGCAGCGCCGCGCCGCCGCGACGGCCCTGGCCGGATCCTGGCGCGAATCGCAGCAGTCCGGCCTGCGCGGGTTCGTGCCGGGCGTGCAGCCGTGCACAGGCCTGGATGCATTCGCCGCAATTGATGCAGCGGTCATAGCGCCCGATGGCGGTCGGATCGACGCCGGTAAGGCAGGACACGCGGCAGGCATTGCACCGGGCGCAGTCGGCCGCGCGCAGCGCGTCGTACTGCACCTGCAGGCCGTGCTCGTTGCGAAACAGCAGGGTGCCGATGCGGTACAGGCACGCGTAATTGCACAGGAAGTAGCGCACCAGTGCGATGTCGACGAATGCCAGGCCGGCACTCACCCCATAAAGGCGTGCGACGAAGCCGCGGAACTGCCGGTCGGCGCCGGTGGCCAGCGCCCACAGCTCGCCGGGCGCCAGGAAGTAGAAAAGCGGGATCAGGCCCAGCAGCAGCGACGCGCCGGCGAAGCTGAGGGCCAGCCGCGCCCAGTTGCCCAGCCGGTTCTTCGACGGCGCGACCCGCAATCCGGCCCCCTCGATGTCCACGCTGGCGCGCCGGCCCAGCCAGCGGTGCGTGAGCGTCGTGGCCCATTCCGAGACCGCATTTTGCGGACAGGCCCAGCCGCACCACAGCGTGCCGATCGTCGTGACCATCACCAGTGGCGCGGTGGCCAGCACGAGCGCAAGTCCGGCCACCGCCGGAAAGTTGCGCAGGTTCACCGCGTGGCCCAGCACCATCAGGGTGCCGGTGGCCAGGTCGATGCGCAACACGCCCAGTGCCGGCGCCACCACCAGCGCGAACAAGGTAAGCAGCTGCAGTACATGGCGCTGGCGACGGTAGTCCGGTAT
>JBBISD010000109.1:0-4776 GCA_037441485.1 Burkholderiales bacterium | reverse complement strand
GGCCCGCCGGCCGAGGTGCCGCCGGCCGCGCCCGCGTACACGGTCGCCGACGGCGTCCCCAGCGATCTGGCCGCTTACCTCGACGACATTGAGGGCGCGGCCATTCGCGCGGCGCTGGCCCGGACCGGCCACAACCGGACCGCCGCGGCCCAGCAGCTGGGCATCTCGTTTCGCCAGATGCGCTACCGGATGCAGCGCCTCGGGCTCAAATGAGCGGGCCCCGGTCGTGACGCTGCAGGCCGACGGCTGGTGGAGCGGGGCGCGGGCGCTGCCCTCGCCCAACCGCGATGCCCGGCCGCCGGGCAGCCGCATCGAGCTGCTGCTGTATCACTGCATCAGCCTGCCGCCGGGCGTCTTTGGCGGCGACGCGATCGAGCGCCTGTTCACCAACCGGCTCGATCCGCAGGCCCATCCCTACTTTGCCGCGCTGGGTGGACTGCCGGTGTCGGCCCACTTCCTGGTCGCGCGCGACGGCACGCTCACGCAGTTCGTCGCCACCGGCGACCGGGCCTGGCATGCCGGCGTCTCGCTGTGGGACGGCCGCCCGCGCTGCAACGACTTTTCGATCGGTATCGAGCTCGAGGGCAGCGAATTCGAACCCTTCACCGTGCAGCAGTACGCGAAACTCGCGCCGCTGCAGTCCGCGCTGTGGGACGCCTACCCGATCCGCTGGGCGCGCGGCCACAGCGAGGTTGCACCGCAGCGCAAGTTCGACCCCGGCCCGCTGTTCGACTGGTCGCGCGTGCGGCGCGACCGATAGACATCGGGATAGCGCGAATTCACCGCGGCATGGGCGTTCCCGCGCACGCGGTTCGAGCCCCTTCGAGGCGCGGACCTGCTGCCGGGCCGGCGCGCGGCGTCGGCAGGCGTTGCGGTGCGGGCCGGATTCCGCGGGGTCGGCACTGGCCCCGGCTGCGCTGCGGACACAGCGCAGCCGGGGCTAGTGCCTGCATCGGTGCCATGGCAACGGGATTGCGGCGCATCCGTCTCCGCAACTGCCAGGCCGGCAGCAAGCTGCCGACCCCGATTCTTCCAGGGAAATACCAGTCCGCCCGTGCGACGCGTTTCAAATCCCCGGCCGGATTCGCAAAGCGAAACAATTTCCGGTTGCCCTTCGCCGCAACTTCTCCTACCATTCGTCCACAACTTCTTGTTGCTATGCCCATAGATACCACAACATATAGTGGTGCGGAGGCGGCGCGGAAGTTCGAGGGCGGCGGCCCTGCCGGCCGGGCAGCGCGGTAAACCGTGCCGCCGGGCGCCGGCGGACATGCCCGCCGCGCGGAATGGCATTTCTAGAACTAGTAGGTCCCGGATCGGTGGCGCGTGCCGCGCGATGCCGGGGTCCGGGGGAAAGCATGCAACATCGAAACATTGAAACGCCGGCCACGATCGACAGCGGCTCGGCGGTCGCGGCGTTTGCGCTGGCCGGCGAGCCGGGCAGCGGCGGCGGCAGTTCGCTGTCGCACCCGCTGGCCGCGTCGCTGGCCGAATACCACCTCATCCGGCGCAATGGCGCCGTGGTGCGCTTCGAGCCGTCCAAGATTGCCGTGGCAATGGCCAAGGCCTTCCTGGCCGTGCGCGGCGGCCAGGGCGCGGCGTCGGCGGCGATCCGCGAGCAGGTCGAGCGCCTGACCGAGGCCGTGGTCGCGGCGCTGGTGCGGCGCCAGCCCGCCGGCGGCACCTTCCACATCGAGGACGTCCAGGACCAGGTCGAACTGTCGCTGATGCGCGACGGCGCGCACGACGTCGCGCGCGCCTACGTGCTGTACCGCGAGCGCCGCAGCCAGGAGCGGGCGCGGCAGGTGCCGGCCGAGGCGCCGCCGGCGGCGCTCGGCGTCATCGACGGCGGCCGGCGCGTACCGCTCGACACCGCGCAGCTGCGCGCGACCATCGCCGCGGCCTGCGAGGGGCTGACCGAGTTCGTCTCGGTCGACGCGGTCCTGGAGGCGACGCTGCGCAACCTGTACGACGGCGTGGCACTCGAGGAAGTCCACAAGTCGGCCATCCTGTCCGCCCGCGCGCTGATCGAGACCGACCCGGCGTACAGCGAGGTCAGCGCGCGCCTGCTGCTGCACGTGATCCGGGCCGAGGTCCTGGGCGCCGAAGTGGCCCAGGCGGCGATGGCGCAGCGCTATGGCGAGTACTTTCCGCGCGGCATCCGCCTGGGGGTCGATGCCGAACTGCTCGACGAACGCCTGCTGCAGTTCGACCTGGCGCGCCTGGCCGCGGCGCTGCGCCCCGAGCGCGACCTGCAGTTCTCGTACCTGGGCCTGCAGACCCTGTACGACCGGTATTTCCTGCACCGCGACGGGCGCCGCTTCGAGCTGCCGCAGACCTTCTTCATGCGGGTCGCGATGGGCCTGGCGCTCAACGAGGTCGACCGCGAGGCGCGCGCCATCGAGTTCTACGACCTGCTGTCGAGCTTCGACTTCATGAGCTCGACCCCGACGCTGTTCAATTCGGGCACCCGCCATTCGCAGCTGTCGTCGTGCTACCTGAGCACGGTGCCGGACCACCTGGATGGCATCTACGAATCGATCAAGGACAACGCGCTGCTGGCCAAGTACGCCGGCGGCCTGGGCAACGACTGGACGCCGGTGCGCGCGCTGGGCGCCCACATCCGCGGCACCAACGGCAAGTCGCAGGGCGTCGTGCCGTTCCTCAAGGTGGTGAACGACACGGCGGTCGCCGTCAACCAGGGCGGCAAGCGCAAGGGCGCGGTCTGCTGCTACCTCGAGACCTGGCACCTGGACATCGAGGAGTTCCTCGAACTGCGCAAGAACACCGGCGACGACCGGCGCCGCACCCACGACATGAACACCGCCAACTGGATTCCCGACCTGTTCATGAAGCGCGTCGTGGCCGGTGCCGACTGGACGCTGTTCTCGCCCAGCGACGTGCCGGACCTGCACGACCTGACCGGCCGCGCCTTCGAGCAGGCCTACCTCGCCTACGAGGACAAGGCGGCGCGCGGCGAACTGCGCCTCTTCAAGAAGATCCCGGCCGCGCAGCTCTGGCGCAGGATGCTGTCGATGCTTTTCGAGACCGGCCATCCATGGATCGCCTTCAAGGATGCCGCCAACCTGCGCTCGCCCCAGCAGCATGTCGGCGTGGTCCACAGTTCCAACCTGTGCACCGAGATCACGCTCAACACGTCGGACGAGGAGATCGCGGTCTGCAACCTGGGTTCGGTGAACCTGGTGGCCCACCTGGCGCCGGACGGCGCCGGCGGCCTGGCCCTGGACATGGGCAAGCTGCAGCACACCATCGGCGTGGCGATGCGGATGCTCGACAACGTCATCGACATCAACTACTACGCCGTCGCCAAGGCGCGCAATTCCAATCTGCGCCACCGGCCGGTGGGCCTGGGCATCATGGGCTTCCAGGACTGCCTGCACCGCATGCGCATCCCGTACGCGTCGGCCGCCGCCGTCGAATTCGCCGATACCAGCCAGGAGGCCGTCTGCTATTTCGCGTACTGGGCCTCGACCGAACTTGCGGCCGAGCGCGGCGCCTACTCCTCGTTCCGCGGCTCGCTGTGGGACCGCGGCGTGCTGCCGCAGGACACGCTGGACCTGCTGGAGGCCGAGCGCGGCGGCCACCTGGAGGCCGACCGCAGTGCGCGCCTGGACTGGGATGCCCTGCGGGCCCGGATCGGCCGTTTCGGCATGCGCAATTCCAACTGCACCGCGATCGCGCCGACCGCGACGATCTCGAACATCGTCGGCGTCTCGGCCAGCATCGAGCCGACGTTCCAGAACCTCTTCGTGAAGTCCAACCTTTCGGGGGAATTCACCGTCACCAATGCGCATCTGGTGCGCGAACTCAAGGCCCTGGGCCTGTGGGACGAGGTGATGGTGGCTGACCTCAAGTACTTCGACGGGAGCCTGGCGCGGATCGATCGCATTCCGGCCGACATCCGCCGGCGGTATGCGACGGCCTTCGAGATCGACCCGGTGTGGCTGATCGAATGCGCCGCGCGGCGCCAGAAGTGGATCGACCAGGCCCAGTCGCTCAATATCTACATGGCGGGGGTCTCGGGCCGCAAGCTCGACGAAACGTACCGGCTGGCCTGGTTGCGCGGCCTGAAGACAACGTATTACCTGCGGACCATCGGCGCCACCCACGCCGAGAAATCCACCGGGCGGGGCGGCACCCACAACGCCGTGCCGGTCGACGAGCCGGCGCCCAGCGGCCCGGTATGCACGCTGCGTCCCGGCGATGCCGGGTTCAGCGAGTGCGAGGTCTGTCAGTAGCGTCCGGCGGCGGGCCCGGGAGGCTCCCGGCCCGCCGCGGGTAACCGGCAATTCGAGAGGAATGCAATGCTGTCATGGAATGAAGCGTCCGCCGCCCCCGCCGCCACGCCACCGGTAGCCGCCGCGCGTCCGGCGCCGGCGGCGAAAGATGGTCCGGCGCCCGCCGCCAGGGATGGGCGGGTCCGGGTCGAGGACAAGCGGATCATCAACGGCCGGGCCGACGTCAATCAGCTGGTGCCGTTCAAGTACAAGTGGGCCTGGGACAAGTACCTGGCGTCCTGCGCCAATCACTGGATGCCCCAGGAGGTCAACATGGCGCGCGACGTCGCCCTCTGGAAGGACCCCAACGGCCTGACCGAGGACGAGCGGCGCATCGTCAAGCGCAACCTGGGCTTCTTCGTCACTGCCGATTCGCTGGCGGCCAACAACATCGTGCTGGGCACCTACCGCCAGATCACGGCGCCCGAATGCCGCCAGTTCCTGCTGCGCCAGGCCTTCGAGGAGGCCATCCACACCC
>JBBISD010000108.1:0-4815 GCA_037441485.1 Burkholderiales bacterium | reverse complement strand
CGGCCGACGTCTGGACGCGCGTGCGCGCGGGCCAGTCGCTGGACCGCGCGCTGGAGGCCGCCCGCGCCGCCGGTCCCGACAACGCCCGCCTGGGCGGCGCGCTGCGCGATGTCGCGGCTGCGGCGGTACGCCGCGCCGCGCAGCTTGATTTCCTGCTGGCCGAACTGGCGCACCATCCGCCGGCACCCCCGGTCGCCGCGTTGCTGGCGGTGGCGCTGGCGCAGCTGCTGGCCGGCAACTACACGGAATTCACGCTGGTGGACCAGGCGGTGCGCGCCGCGCGGGCGGTGCCCGCGACCGCTGCCGCGGCCGGTTTCGTCAACGCCGTGCTGCGTTCCTTCCTGCGCCGCCGCGCCGAACTCGAATCCGCGGCGTCCGCCGATCCGGCGCGTCGCTACAACGTGCCGCCGTGGTGGCTGCGCCGCGTCGAGGCCGAATACGGCGCGCGTGCGCCGCAGATCCTGTCGGCCCAGCTCGAGGAGCCGCCGCTCGTGCTGCGGGTCAACGCGCGGCGCGCCACCGTCGCGCAGGTGCTCGCGGAACTGCGCGCCGCCGGCCAGGACGCGACGCCGGTCGGTCCCTGGGCGGTCTGGCTGCATCGACCCGTGCCAGTCGAGGCGATCCCGGGATTTGCCGCCGGCCGTGTCTCGGTGCAGGACAGCGGGGCGCAGCGGGCGGCGCCGCTGCTCGATGCCGGCGCCGGCATGCGCGTGCTCGATGCCTGCGCCGCGCCAGGGGGCAAGACCGCGCACCTGCTCGAGCACAGCGACTGCACGGTCGACGCGGTCGAGCGCGACGCGCAGCGCGCGCAGCGCATCGGCGCCAATCTGCAGCGGCTGGGCCTCGATGACGGTCGCTGCCGGGTGATCGTCGCCGATGCGCTGACGCCGTCCGCCTACTGGGATGGCCGGCCCTACGATCGCATCGTGCTCGACGCACCGTGCACGGCCTCCGGCGTCGTGCGGCGGCATCCGGATGTCGTTTTGCTGCGCCGCGAGTCCGATGTTGCGAAATTGGCAACGCAACAGGCCAAAATGCTGCAGACCCTGTGGCCGCTGCTGGCGCCGGCTGGTAGATTGCTCTACGTCGTGTGTTCGGTCTTTGCCGAGGAGGGCCGGCGCCAGGTCGGCGCGTTCCTGCGCCGGCAACCCGGGGCGCATCGGCTCCGCGTCCCCGGCGACGACCCGGGCGGATTGCAGCTGCTGCCGGGCATCGCTGCGCCGGCGGCGCAGCAGGACGCCACGGCCCATCCCGTGCTCCACGACGGCTTTTTCTACGCGCTGCTCGAAAAGACCTAGAACCAACATGCGCGCATCGGAACGTCCTGACCGGCGCGTGGCCCGGATCCGGCGCGCGAGTCCGCTGCGCGCGCTGCGCGCGCTGGCGCGCCGGCGCGGCCGCGGCGCGGCGGGCGGTCTGGCGCTGCTGCTGGCCGTCCTGGCGTGGGTGGCCCCGCCGCCGGCCGCCGCCGACGACCGAATCGCCGTGTCGCATGCCCAGTTGCAGGTGCGCCGCGGCGCCGACCCGGGCGCCTACGTCGATGCCCAGTTCGACCTGCAGTTGCCAGCGGCATTGCGCGACGCGGTCGATCACGGCATCGCCCTGTATTTCGCCATCGACGTCGAGGTCACGCGCAGCCGCTGGTACTGGTTCGACAAGCGCGTGGTCGACGATGCGCTCGAGTACCGCTTGAGCTTCAGTCCGCTGACGCGCGAGTACCGGCTGGCGCGCGGCGGCCTGGCGCAGCCGTTCGAGTCGCTCGACCAGGCGCTGGCAACACTGCGCCGCGTCGCGCAGTGGCGCGTCGCCGACGCCGCCGCGCTGGAGGGCGGCAACCTGCACGCGCGCATCCGCATGCGGCTGGACACGTCGATGCTGCCCAAGCCCTTCCAGGTCAACGCGCTGACCGACCGCGACTGGACGCTGGTGTCGGACTGGGCGCCGCTGCCGCTGGCTGCCGTCGGGCCGGGCAACTGATGCCCGCCGCGCCGCGCCCCAACCGCCGCTCGGCCCAACTGACGTCGCGGCTCATCCGGTATGGGCTGATCGGAGCCCTGGCGCTGGCCGGCGTGCTGCTGTTCGTGCTCACGTCGGCCAGCGGCAACTCGCGCGCCTTCGAACGCAATTACCCCATCCTGCTGGCGGCCAACGGCGCAATCGCGCTGGTGCTGTTCGTGCTGGTCGCGGTGCTCGCGGTGCGGCTGCTGCGCCGGGTACGTGCCAAGCGCTTTGGCGCGCGCCTGATGGCGCGCTTTGCCATCGCCTTTGCGCTGATGGGCGTGGTGCCCGGCGTGCTGGTCTACGTGGTGTCCTCGCAGTTCCTGCTGCGGTCGATCGAGTCGTGGTTCAACGTCGAGGTCGAGGGCGCGCTCGAGTCCGGCCTCGCGCTGGGGCGCGCCGTGCTCGAGGGCCAGCGCGACGATCTCAAGGCCAAAGCGCGCGCGATGGCCCAGGAGCTGGCCGACGCGCCGTCGCTGGAACATCCGCGCATCCTCGAGCGCCTGCGCGAACGCGTCGGCGTCGAGCAGGCGACGATCGTCAGCGCCAGCGGCAACCTGTTGTGGTCGAGCAGCGCCCCGGGCTTCACGCTGGCGCCGACCCTGCCGACGGCCAGCGTGTTGCGCACCACGCTGGCCGTCGGCGGCTACGCGCTGATCGAGGGCGATGCGCTGGCGGTGGAGCCCGAGCACGGCCTGCGCACCCGCGCGATCGTGCCGATCCCGTTCAGCTCCAGCGCGCGCAGCTTCGGCTCTATGTCACTGGCCGATGCCCTGCCCCACGGCGGCAGCGGCCTGCGTCCGCCCGGGTCGAACCGCATCCGCATCGAGGAGCCGCGCTTCCTGCAGCTCACGCAGTCGGTCGCGCCGGCGGTCGCGGCCAACGCCCAGGCGCTGCAATCGGGCTACGGCGAGTACCAGCAGCTGTCGCTGGCGCGCTCCGGCCTGCAGAGCATCTACCAGCTGACCCTCACGCTGACGCTGCTGCTGGCGGTGTTCGCGGCGATCGCTTCGGGCGTGTTGCTGGCCGGATCGATGACCGCGCCGCTGGTGGAGCTGGCGGCCGGCACCAAGGCCGTCGCCGAGGGCGACTTCCGCCCGGTGCGCGAGTTCCGCGGCAACGACGAGCTCAACCTGTTGCCGCAGTCGTTCAATGCGATGACCCGCCAGCTGGCCGAGGCGCGCGACGCGGTCGAGACGCGTTCGCGCCAGCTCGAAACCGCGCGCGCCTACCTCGAGCGGCTGCTCGCCAACCTGTCGGCCGGGGTCATCGTGCTGGACCAGGCATTCGCCATCGTCACCGCCAACTACGGCGCCGGCCGGATCCTGGGCGTGCCGCTGGCAACCCGCAGCGGGCGCCCGCTCGAGGAAGACTGTCCGCAGCTCGCGCACAACCTGGCCATCGCCTTTCGTGACCAGGCGCTGGTGGCCGCGCCCAAGGACTCCTGGCAGCAGCAGATGCAGCTCAGCCGCGTCGGCGCGGCGGCCGGGGCCGAGCCGCTGGCGCTGCTGGTGCGCGGCTCACGCCTGCCGCTGGAGGACGGACTGGGCTTCGTCGTGGTGTTCGACGACATCACCCAGGTGATCTCGGCGCAGCGCGCCGTGGCCTGGGGCGAAGTGGCGCGCCGGCTGGCGCACGAGATCAAGAACCCGCTCACGCCCATCCAGCTGGCGGCCGAGCGCCTGCGCATGAAACTGGGGCCGGACCTGGGCGCCGAGCAGCTGGCCGTGCTCGAGCGCGGCACCGCGACCATCGTCAACCAGGTCGCGGCGATGAAGCGCATGGTCGACGAGTTCCGCGACTACGCGCGCCTGCCGGCGGCGCGCCTGGCGCCGCTCGACCTGAACGCGCTCATCGAGGAGATCGGCGCGCTCTACGGCGCCGATGCCGGCAGCGGCGCGGCGCTGCCCGCTGGCGCCGACGCGCCGGCCCGCGTGGCGCTGCAACTGGCCGCCGCGCTGCCGCCGATCGAGGCCGATGCCGGGCAGATCCGCCAGGTGCTGCACAATCTGGTCGGCAATGCGCTGGAATCGATCGGCGGCGCGCCGCCCGACGCTGCCGGCCGCGCCCGCGGCGGCATGGTCGTCGTGCGCACCGAGGTCGTCGTCATTGACCACCCGGGACGCGGCGACGGCCGCCCGGCGCGCGCGGTGCGGCTGTCGGTGGAGGACAATGGGCCCGGGTTCCCGGCGAATATACTTAGGCGCGCATTCGAGCCGTACATAACGACCAAGCCCCGCGGTACCGGCCTTGGCCTGGCGCTGGTCAAGAAGATCATCGACGAGCACGACGGCCGGATAGAACTCGTCAACCGCGAAGGGTCTTCGGGGGCGACCGTTACTATAGTGCTGCATCGGCTGGCGGCAGCGCCAGCCCCGGCCGACGCGCAAAACGTGAAGCACGCGAAGTAGACATGGCAAACATACTGGTTGTCGACGACGAGATCGGAATACGCGAACTGCTGTCGGAGATCCTGTCCGACGAGGGGCATGTCGTGAGCACGGCCGACAGCGCCGCCAGCGCCCGCGTCCTGCGCCGCGACGCGGCCCCGGATCTCATCCTGCTCGACATCTGGATGCCGGATACCGACGGCGTCACGCTGCTCAAGGAATGGGTCGCCGGCGGCCAGCTCACGGCGCCGGTCATCATGATGTCGGGCCACGCCACACTGGAAACGGCCGGCGAGGCCACGCGCCTGGGCGCACTGGACTTCCTCGAAAAGCCGATCGCGCTGGCGCGCCTGCTCAGCGCGGTGCGCGACGGCCTGGAGTCCGGCCGGCGGGCGCGCGGACCCAGGCCGCCGGCGCCGCCGGCCGG
>JBBISD010000107.1:2105-4983 GCA_037441485.1 Burkholderiales bacterium | reverse complement strand
ACGGCTGGACCATCGTCACCAAGGACCACAGCCTGTCGGCCCAGTGGGAGCACACGGTGCTGGTCACGCCGACCGGCTACGAGGTCCTCACCGTGTCGGCCGGGTCGCCGCCGCCGCCGGCCTTCGTGACCCGCCGCAGTGCCGCCGGCATCCCCGGATCCGCCGCCCCGGCACCGAGCGTCGCCGTCGCCTGACCGATGCTGTCCGCCGACGGTGCCGGCGCCGGGGCGGGCGCCAGCCTTGCCGACCTCACCCGCGGGTGGCGCGATGCGCTGGCGGCCGAGCGCGACCAGCTGATCGGGCTGTTCCAGGGTGGCGCGCCGGTCAACCGGCTGCTGCAGGGCCTGTCCCAGCTCACCGACCGTTATGTGAGCATCGCCGCCGACCACACCGGCGTCTCGCGCTTTGCCACGCTGATCGCCGTGGGCGGTTACGGGCGCGGTGAGCTTTTCCCGTTTTCCGACGTCGACCTGCTGATCGTGCCGCAGGCCGCACCCGACGCCGGCCAGCAGGCCCGCATGACAACCCTCGTGCAGCTGCTCTGGGACATCGGGCTGGCGATCGGCCACGCGGTGCGCACCGCGCCCGAGTGCGGCCAGCAGGCCAGCGAGGACGCCACCATCATGACGTCGATGCTCGAGTCGCGGCGCATCTGCGGGCCGCGCGCCGGCTTCGCGGCGTTCCGGGCGGTGCTGCAGCAGGTGCTCGACCCGCGCGCCTTCCTGCGCGCCAAGCTGCTCGAGCAGCAGCAGCGCCATACGAAGTACGAGGACACGCCCTACGCCCTCGAACCCAATTGCAAGGAGAGCCCCGGCGGGCTGCGCGACCTGCAGGTGCTGATCTGGGTGTCGCGCGCTGCCGGGCTGGGCGCCAACTGGGAAGAGATGGCGCGCAACGGCCTGATGACCACGGCCGAGTGCCGCCAGGTGCGCCGCACCCAGGGCCATCTCAAGGAGATCCGCGCGCGGCTGCATATCGTGGCGCGGCGCCGCGAGGACCGGCTGGTCTTCGACCTGCAGCATGCGCTGGCCGGCGCCTTCGGCATCGCCGGCACGGAAGAGCGCCGTGCCAGCGAAGTGCTGATGCAGACCTACTACACCGCCGCCAAGATCGTCGCGCAGATCAACACGCTGGTGCTGCTGAGCGTCGAACAGCGGCTGTACCCGGAAGCGGCCAGCGAGGCCGCACCCATCGACGGGTCGTTCTGCGCGCGTGCCGAGCGCCTGGACATCACCGACGACCGCGTGCTCGAGCGCAACCCCAACGAGATCCTGCGGGCCTTCCTGGTGCTGCAGCAGCACACCGAGCTCAAGGGCATGACGCCGCGCCTGCTGCGCGCCATCTGGAACGCGCGCGGCCGCATGGATGCGGCCTTCCGCAGCGCCCCCGGGAACCGCCTGCACTTCCTGGCGATCCTGCAGCAGCGCGAGGGCGTGCTGCATACGCTGCGGCTGATGAACCAGTGGTCGGTGCTGGGCGGCTACCTGCCGGTGTTCCGCCGCATCGTCGGGCAGATGCAGCACGACCTGTTCCATGTCTACACCGTCGACCAGCACATCCTGATGGTGGTGCGCAACCTGCGGCGCTTCGCCGCCAGCGAGTTCGCGCACGAGTATCCGCTGTGCAGCCAGCTGATGGCCGACGTCGAGCGGCCCTGGCTGCTGTACCTGGCAGCGCTGTTCCACGACATCGCCAAGGGCCGCGGCGGCGACCACAGCCGCCTGGGCGCGGCCGAGGTGCGGCGCTTCTGCCGCGCGCACAAGGTGAGCGGCGCCGACGCCGACCTGGTGGCCTTCCTCGTGGAGCACCACCTCACCATGTCCCAGGTGGCGCAGAAGCAGGACCTGGCCGATCCCTCGGTCATCGCGCGGTTCGCCGCGCTGACGGCCACCGACCGGCGCCTGGTCGCGCTCTACCTGCTCACCGTGGCCGACATCCGCGGCACCAGCCCCAAGGTGTGGAACGCCTGGAAGGCGCGTCTGCTCGAGGACCTGTTCCGCCGCACGCGCCGGGCGCTTGGCGGCCAGGCGCCGGGCGCCGACGCCGAGCTCGAGGGCCGCAAGCGCGAGTCGCTGCGCATCCTGCAGCTCTACGGTCTTTCGCCCACCGCGCACGAGCGCCTGTGGCAGGAACTGGACGTCGTGTACTTCCTGCGCCATTCGGCCTCGGACATCGCCTGGCACGCGCGCTGCCTGCTGGTGCACGTGACCGCCCAACGGCCCATCGTGCGCACGCGCCTGGCGCCCGCCGGCGAGGGTCTCGAGGTGCTGCTGTACTCGCACGACCAGAAGGACCTGTTCATGCGCGTGTGCGGATATTTCGAAAACCGGCGCCTGAGCATCCTGGACGCCAAGATCCACACCACGCGCCACGGCTACGCCCTGGACACCTTCCTCGTCAGCGACAACGGCCGCGGCGGGCACTTCCGCTCGATGCTCCAGGGCGTCGAGACCGAACTGACCGCCTGGCTGACGGGCCCGCCGGACGCGAGCGTGCCGCCGCCGGGCCGGGTGTCGCGCCATTCGCGCCACTTCCCGGTGGCGCCGGCGGTACACCTGCAACCCGACGAAACCGGCCGCCAGTTCATGCTGTCGCTGGTGGCCACCGACCGCGTCGGCCTGCTGTATGCGGTGGCGCGCGTGCTGGCGCGCCACGGCGTGAACGTGCTCACCGCCAAGATCCTCACGCTCGGAGAGCGCGTCGAGGACGTGTTCCTGATCGACGGCCAGGGCCTGGGCCACGCGCGCGAACAGCTGCAGCTCGAGACCGACCTGCTGCAGGCACTGGCGCCACTGTAGCGTTGCTCCGGCGCGGCATCCTCTTTATTGCGCGCGGGCGGTCGCGGCAGGGTACGCCTCCTGCAGGGCGATCGCGCCGG
>JBBISD010000107.1:0-2005 GCA_037441485.1 Burkholderiales bacterium | reverse complement strand
CGATCGCGCCGGCGTCCATGACCCTGCCCTCGCCCGATATCAGCTGCCACGGCGAGCCGGCCCTCCAGCCGCTTTCGCAGTGCATGCCGAACCAGTACTGCCGCATGAACTGCGCGTCGGTCAGCGCCGACCACAGCTTTTCGGGGGTGGTGCGGATGTAGGTGACGTACACAAAGGTGGACTTAGCCATCGGTTTTCTCCAGTCGTCGTTTCAGGTCGCACAGCGCCTTCAGGCGCGGCTTCTCGAACTTCGCTATCCAGCGCTCGTAGATCTGCTGCAGCGGCACCGGATTGAGGAAGTGCAGCTTCTCGCGGCCACGCCGCAGCGTGACCACCAGGTTCGCGGCCTGCAGCACGCCCAGGTGCTGCGTCACGCCCTGGCGGCTCATGTCCAGGTGCTCGCACAAGGCATTGAGGGTGCGCCCGTCGTGGGCGTGCAGCAGGTCGAGCAGCTTGCGCCGGCCGGGATCGGCGAGCGCCTTGAACAGCAGGTTGGTGTGGGCGCCGTGCTCGGCCATGGCGGGTTACATGCAAGCGTTTTGTTGCATGAATATTAGGCAAGTCTGTACTTGCATGTCAAGGCCTGGAGTGAGGGCCCTCAGTCGTCGCCGCCCTGGTGGTCGGGCAACAGCACCTCGGTGTAGCCGAAGCCGGAGGTCAGATTAAGGAACACGGTCTGCGGCAGCGGCGGCGCGTCCTGGTAGCGTTCGTTCACCGACAATTCGGTGTTGAGCAACCGCTTCGACGTATTGCTGATCGCTACGCTGCCATCGCCGCCATCGGGGTGACGGATGTCAATGCCGCATGCCGGCCGGGCGGCGCCGCGCATCCCCGGCACCCGGCCGGACCGGCGCGGCGAAATGCCTATCGATCCGCTTGCCGCGGCGCGTGCTAGTCGTCCCCGCCCGCGTGCCCCGGAAACAGCACCTCGGTGTAGCCGAAGCGCGAGAAGTCGCGGATCCGCATCGGGTAGAGAATGCCGTCCAGGTGATCGCATTCGTGCTGCACCACCCGCGCGTGGAAGCCCTCGGCCTCGCGGCTGAAGGCCCTGCCCTGCGCGTCGACGCCCGAGTAGCGCAGGCGCAGCACGCGCGGCACGACGCCGCGCAGCCCCGGTACCGACAGGCAGCCTTCCCAGCCGTCCTCGAGCTCGTCGGTAAGCGGTTCGATGGTCGGATTGATGAGCACGGTGGGTGGGATGGGCGACGCGTCCGGATAGCGTCCGTTCTGCTCGAAGCCGAAGATCACCACGCGCAGCAGCACGCCGACCTGCGGCGCCGCCAGCCCCGCGCCGTCGGCCGCATGCATGGTCTCGAACATGTCGTCGAGCAGCGTATCGAGTTCGAGCGTATTGAACTGCGTGACCGGCGCGCTCACCTGGAGCAGCCGCGGATCGCCCATGCGCAGGATGGGGCGGATCATGGTGCGTCCGCCACGGCCGCCTCGAGCACGCGCACCGCCCGCACCACCGCCTGCTGCAACGCCAGGTCCAGCTGCGAGAGCTCCACGCGGGTGCGGCTGTCGCCGCGCCCGGCCGCGTGGTTGACGACCACGCTGAGCGTCGCGTACTCGAGCCCGGCCTCGCGCGCCAGTGCCGCCTCGGGCATGCCGGTCATGCCGACCACGTCAGCGCCGTCGCGCGCCAGGCGGTCGACCTCGGCCGCCGTTTCCAGCCGCGGCCCCTGCATGCAGGCGTAGACCGCGCCGTCGAACAGCGCCTCGCCGGCACGGCGCGCACCGTCGATCAGGCGTTCGCGCAGGCGCTGCGTGTACGGCAGCGTGAAATCGATGTGGGTCACCGGACCGCTGCCGCGCTCGACAAAGCTTGCGGCGCGGCTGTGGGTGTAGTCAAGGATCTGGTGCGGCACGACCAGGCTGCGCGGCAGCAGGTCGGCACGGATGCCGCCGACGCTGGCCACCGCGAACACGCCCTGCACGCCCAGTTCCTTGAGCGCCCAGATGTTGGCGCGGTAGTTGATCTCGTGCGGCGCGATCGTGTGGCCGT
>JBBISD010000106.1:0-4986 GCA_037441485.1 Burkholderiales bacterium | reverse complement strand
CGTGGACGATCTGCGCGATCTGCACGAAGTCGCCGCTGCCGTCGCGGATGGCGTTCTCGACCTGGGCGCGCTGCCCGGGGGAGGCCGCCCGCAGCGCATGGATGACCGGCAGCGTCGGCTTGCCCTCGCGCAGGTCGTCGCCCACGCGCTTGCCGATGTTCTGCGCGCTGCCGTCGTAATCGAGCACGTCGTCGATGATCTGGAACGCGGTGCCGATGGCCGCGCCGTAGCGCGCGCAGGCCTCCTCGACCGCGGTATCGGCCTCGGCCAGGATGGCGCCGATGCGGGCGGCCGCCTCGAACAGCGTGGCGGTCTTGCGCTCCACCACGCCGAGGTAGCGCGATTCGTCGACTGTCGGGTCGTGGATGTTGAGCAGCTGCAGGACCTCGCCTTCGGCGATGCGGTTGGTGGCATCGGCGAGGATCCGCATGACCCGCATGCTGCCGGCCTCGACCATCATCTGGAAGGCGCGGGAATAGAGAAAGTCGCCTACCAGGACGCTGGCGGCGTTGCCGAACTGGGCATTGCTGGTCGGACGCCCGCGCCGCAGGTCGGATTCGTCGACCACGTCGTCGTGCAGCAGTGTCGCGGTGTGGATGAATTCGATGACCGCCGCCAGCAGCACGTGGGCCGGCCCGCGGTAGCCCAGCGCCCGGGCGATCATCAGCAGGATGGCCGGGCGCAGGCGCTTGCCGCCGGCCCCGACGATGTAGTCGCCGATGGTGCCGATCAGGGCGACGTCCGAACGCAGCCGCTCGCGGATCGTCCGGTCGACCGCCTGCATGTCGCCGGCGACGGGGGCGAGCACGTCCGACAGCGCGCGGGCGGCCGGCATCGGCGGAGGCAGGGAGGAGGTGGTTTGCACGGCAGGTCGATGGTCCTGGCCGGGCATTATAGGGGGCCGGGGTGCGCCGGGCCGGATTTGGCCCGGCAGCGCCGTCGCCTTGCCCGCCGGACCCGCGCGGATTGACTCGGGGTGCCGGGAACTGCCATAATGCAAGGCTTTCCGTGGGGCTGCTCCTGGCCCCCGACACGTGGGGATAGGTCATGTTCGCGGTAATCAAGACGGGCGGCAAGCAGTACCGGGTAAACGCGGGCGACCGCGTCAAGGTCGAGACCCTGCCCGGCGCAGTGGGTGAGCAGGTGACCCTGTCCGAGGTCCTCGCCGTGGGCGATGGCGGCCAGGTGCGCATCGGCGCGCCGCTGGTCAGCGGTGCCGCGGTGGTGGCCACGGTGCTGGCCCATGGCCGGCACGACAAGGTCAAGATCTTCAAGATGCGCCGGCGCAAGCACTTCATCAAGCACGCCGGCCACCGGCAGAATTTCACCGAAATCCGGATCGACTCCATCAGCTGAGGAGTCGCCCGCGCGGCCCCGTCGGGGGCTGGCGGACCCGGACCACCGGCAGTAACGATCGAGAGGCAGATATGGCGCATAAGAAGGCAGGCGGGTCGTCGCGCAACGGCCGCGATTCCCAGGCGAAGCGGCTCGGGGTCAAGGCCTATGGCGGCGAAACCATCCACGCCGGCAGCATCATCGTGCGTCAGCGCGGCACCCAGTTCCACGCCGGCGAGAACGTCGGCACCGGCCGCGATTTCACGCTGTTTGCGCTGGTCAACGGCACCGTGCAGTTTTCCGTCGGCGGCCCGAAGAAGCGCCGTTCGGTCAGCATCCACCCGGTCAGCACCGCCGCCTGACGGCGGCGCCGGCCCTCCCCCGGAGGGCGAAAAGGGCAGTGCTCCCCGCGCCCGCGCGAGCGGGAGATGGGCCGGGGGTTAGGGCTCCCCCGTCCCGGTGCCCTACCGGCGCTTGAGCCCGCCCGCCGCCCGGCTATTGCATTCCAGCCAAACCCGGCCGGCGCATGCCGGCGCGGCGTTGCCGCGCGTAGCGCCCCGGGCACCGTGGCCGCACAATCGAGCAGTGCCGGAGCTCCATTCATGAATTTCGTCGACGAAGCACGCATCGAGGTGGCCGGTGGCCGCGGCGGAAACGGCTGCGCGTCGTTCCGGCGCGAGAAGTTCATCCCCAAGGGCGGCCCCGACGGGGGCGACGGCGGCCGCGGCGGTAGCGTCTGGGCGGTGGCCGACCGCAACCTCAACACCCTGATCGAATACCGCTACCAGCGGCGCCACGCCGCCGGCAACGGCGAGCATGGCCGGGGCGCCGACTGCTTTGGCGCCGGCGGCGGCGACATCGTCCTGCCGATGCCGGTCGGCACCATGGTCTTCGACGACGAAACCGGCGAGCTCGTGGCCGACCTGGCGCAGCACGGCCAGCGCGCGCTGCTGGCCGCCGGCGGCGCCGGCGGCCTGGGCAACCTGCACTTCAAGTCGAGCACCAACCGGGCCCCGCGCCAGTGCACGCCCGGCGAACCCGGGCTTGCGCGGCACCTGCGCCTGGAGCTCAAGGTGCTGGCCGACGTCGGCCTGCTGGGCGCGCCCAATGCCGGCAAGTCGACCCTGCTCGCCGCGATCTCCAATGCCCGCCCCAAGGTCGCCGACTATCCTTTCACGACGATGTTCCCGCACCTGGGCGTGGTGCGCCAGGAAGCCGGCAAGGGCTTCGTCGTGGCCGACCTGCCGGGCCTTATCGAAGGCGCCGCCGAGGGTGCCGGACTGGGGCACCGCTTCCTGCGGCACGTCAGCCGCACCCGGCTGCTGCTGCAGGTCATCGACGTGGCGCCGCTCGACGCCGGCGTCGACCCGGTAGCCCAGGCGCGCGCCATCGCGGCCGAACTGGGCAAGTACGATCCGGTGCTCAAGCGCCGCCCGCGCTGGTTCGTGCTCAACAAGATGGACCTGCTGCCGCCCGAGGAGCGCGACGCCGTCGTCGAGCGGCTGCGCCGTCGCCTGCGCACCAAGGCACCGATGTTCGCGATCTCCGCCTATACCGGCGAGGGTTGCCGCGACCTGATGTGGGCCGTGCAGCGCTTCCTCGAACAGACCGATGCGCCCGAGCCGCTGCCGGAGGCGCGTGCCGCCGCCGACAATGCCGGGCCCGCGCGGCCCGAGGCGCGCCCCCGGGCGCCCGCGGTGCCGGCGGCGGCCGCGCGCGCCGACCGGCCGAAGGCGGCCCGCCGCCATTGACCATGGCCTCGTCCGCCATCGACCCGCGCGCCCCGCGCACCGTCGTCAAGGTCGGCAGCACCCTGGTCACCAATGACGGGCGCGGCCTGGACCTGGCGGCGATCTCGCGCTGGGCCGGGCAGGTCGCCGCGCTGCGCGCGGCTGGGCGTCAGGTGCTGCTGGTGTCCAGCGGGGCAATCGCCGAGGGCATGCAGCGCCTGGGCTGGGCGCGGCGGCCGCAGCAGGTCCACGAATTGCAGGCCGCCGCGGCGGTGGGGCAGATGGGCCTGGCCCAGGCGTACGAGACCTGTTTCGGCGCCCTGGGCGTGCGCACCGCGCAGGTGCTGCTCACCCATGCCGACCTTGCCGACCGTGCCCGCTACCTGAACGCGCGCTCGACGCTGCTGACGCTGCTGCACCTGGGCGTGGTGCCGGTCATCAACGAGAACGACACGGTCGTCACCGATGAAATCAAGTTCGGCGACAACGACACGCTGGGGGCGCTGGTCACCAATCTGGTCGAGGCCGACCTGCTCGTCATCCTCACGGACCAGGCCGGCCTGTTCGACGCCGACCCGCGCCGCAACCCGGCCGCGCAGCTCATCGAGCGCGCCGAGGCCGGCGACCCGCGCCTGGAGGCGTGCGCCGGCGGCGCCGGCAGCGCGATCGGCCGCGGCGGCATGCTCAGCAAGGTGCTGGCGGCCAAGCGCGCGGCGCGCAGCGGCGCCGCGACCATCATCGCCTCCGGGCGCGAGCCCGAGGTGCTGGTGCGCCTGGCACAGGGCGAATCGATCGGCACGCTGCTGACGGCCACCCTGCCAAAGCGCGCCGCGCGCAAGCAATGGCTGGCCGACCACCTGCAGACCCGCGGGCGGGTGGTCATCGATGCCGGCGCGGTCGCGGCGCTGTGCGAACAGGGCAAGAGCCTGCTGCCCATCGGGGTCGTCGAGGTGCAGGGCAGCTTCGCGCGCGGCGACGTCATCGCCTGCGTCGATGCCGGCGGCCGCGAACTGGCGCGCGGTCTGGTGAACTACTCCAGCGCGGAGGCCCGGCTGATCGCGCGCCGCCCGAGCGGGGAGATCGCGCACGTGCTGGGCTTCATCGAGGAAGCCGAGCTCATCCACCGCGACAACCTCGTGCTGCTGTAGCGGCGCCTTACGCGGTGCCGGTTCCGGGCCCGGCCTCGGGCTTGGCGTCGGCCCCGCGCACGCCGTGCGGCGCGCCCGGCGGAAAGACGAAACGCGCCAGTTCGTGCAGTGCGCGCTCGTAGACCTCGCGCTTGAACTCGATCACCGACTCCAGCGGGATCCAGTAGTCGTGCCAGCGCCAGGCGTCGAACTCCGGCTTGTCACTGCGCCGCAGGCAGACGTCGGTATCCCGTCCGACCAGGCGCAGCAGGTACCAGATCTGCTTTTGACCACGGTAATTGCCGCGCAGGTCGCGCCGGATCCACTGCTCGGGCACCTCGTAGCGCAGCCAGTCCCGGGTCCGGGCAAGGATCCGCACATGTTCGTTCCGCAGGCCGACCTCCTCGTACAGCTCGCGGTACATGGCCTGTTCGGGCGATTCGCCGAACTTGATGCCCCCTTGCGGGAATTGCCAGGAATGCTGCCTTACGCGCTTGCCCCAGAACACCTCGCTGCGTTCGTTGAGCAGGATGATGCCGACGTTCGGGCGATACCCGTCCTTGTCCAGCATGTCATCACCTGAAGCTATATCATTTGCGACCGATTATATGGCCCGCAGCCGCGGTCCGAAAAAGGGAACGGTCCGGCCATGCGCGCGTCAGCATTTCACCTCACGACCCAGAAGGAAGCCCCGGCGGATGCCGACATCGTCAGCCAGCAGCTGATGTTGCGGTCCGGCATGATCCGCAAGCTGGCCGCCGGCATCTACAGCTACCTGCCGCTGGGCCTGCGCA
>JBBISD010000105.1:0-5180 GCA_037441485.1 Burkholderiales bacterium | reverse complement strand
CCCGTGCCTTTCCGCATGCGCGCATCGACTGGGTCGTCGAGGAGGCGTTCGCCGACATCCCGCGCCTGCACCCGGCGATCACGCGGGTGCTGCCGGTCGCGCTGCGGCGCTGGCGGCGCAAGCCGCTCGCGGCCGCGTCCTGGCGCGAACTGCTCGACGCGCGCCGCGCCGTGCGCCGCACCCGCTATCACACGATCATCGACTGCCAGGGCCTGGTCAAGAGCGCCGTGATCGCGTCGTGGGCACGCGGCCCGGTCACCGGCTATGCCGCGCGCAGCGCGCGCGAACCGCTGGCGGCGCTGTTCTACCGGCGCACGGTGACGGTCGATCGCGACCAGCACGCCGTCGACCGCATGCGGCGCCTGGGTGCCGCGGCGCTCGGCTACGTGCTCGACGGCCCGGAGAACTTCGCGCTGGCGGCGCGCGCGGCGCAGCTCAATGCCGAGGCGCCGTTCGACGAGGATGGCGCCGTGCTGCTGCTGAGCAATGCCAGCCGGCCGGGCAAGCTGTGGCCCGATCACCACTGGCGGGCGCTCGAGGACCAGCTGGCGCGCCGCGGCATGCTGTGCCTGCTGGCCTGGGGCAACGCGGCCGAACGCGCCGACTGCGAGCGTCGCGCCGCGGGCATGCACTCGGCGCGCGTGCTGCCGCGCTCGAGCATCGCGCAGATCGCGGCGCTGGCGGCGCGCGCGGCGCTGGTGGTGGGGCTCGACACCGGCCTCACGCACCTGGCCGCGGCGGCGGGCGCGCCCACCGTGGGCATCTTCTGCGACTACGACCCGGCGCGCGTGGGCCTGCGCGGCGGTGGCGTGCACGGTGCGGGGCGCGTCGCCAGCCTGGGCGGTGTCGCGCAGGTACCGCCGGTGGACGCGGTGCTGCAGGCCATCGAGCGCGTGCTGGCCCCCGCGGCGGCGCACGGATGAGCCGGTCGCCGGCGGCCGGCGGCGCGCCGCCCTATCCGCCGCTGTGGTACCGCCTGGCCGGGTATGCCGCGCTGCCGCTGGCCGCGGCATACCTGTTGTGGCGCAGCCGCCGCCAGCGCGCCTATCGGCGGCATTGGGCCGAGCGTTTCCTGGGCCGCGGTGGCCGTGCCGTGCCGGCGGTGGCGCCGCTGGACGCGGCCGGCCCGGTGATCTGGGTGCACGCCGTGTCGGTCGGCGAGACCCGTGCGGCCCAACCGCTGGTGGCCCAGCTGGCGCAGGCGCAGCCCGGCGCGCGCTTCGTGCTGACCCACATGACGCCCACCGGCCGCGAGGCCGGTGCCGACCTGCTGCGCCAGCTTCCGGGCCGCATCACCCAGCGCTATCTGCCCTACGACACCGCGCTGGCGGTGGGGCGCTTCCTGGACGAGGTGCGGCCCCAGGTGGGCGTGCTGATGGAGACCGAAATCTGGCCGACCCTGCTGCATGCCGCGCGCCGCCGCGGCATTGCGGTGGTGCTGGCCAATGCGCGCCTGTCCGGGCGCTCGCTGCAAAAGGCGCTGCGCCAGCCGCGCCTGATGCGCGGCGCCGCGGCCACGCTTGCCGCGGTGGGCGCGCAAAGCGCGGCCGACGCGCAGCGCATCGCGCGGCTGTACGACGGCCCGGTCGTCGTCACCGGCAATGCCAAGTTCGACCAGCAGCCGGATGCGGCGCTGCTCGAGCAGGGACGCCGCTGGCGCGCACGGCTCGACGCCCGCGGCGGCGCCCGCCCGCTGTGGCTGTTTGCCAGCTCGCGCGACGGCGAGGAACGCCTGCTGCTGCAGGCGCTGGCCGCGCAGCCGGCGCCGGCGGCCCGGCTGCTGGTGGTGCCGCGCCACCCGCAGCGCTTTGACGACGTCGCCAGCCTGCTGGGCGAGCGCGGGGACACGGTGGTGCGGCGCAGCCAGTGGGACACGGCGCTGGCGGGCCCGGAGACGCCGCGCGAGGTGCTGCTGGGCGATTCGATGGGCGAGATGGCGCTGTACTACGCAATGGCGGACATCGCGCTGATCGGCGGCAGCCTGCTGCCGCTGGGCGGACAGAACCTGATCGAGGCCTGCGCCTGCGGCTGCGCGGTGGTGCTGGGCCCGCACATGTTCAACTTTGCCGTTGCCGCCGCCGATGCGGTCGCCGCCGGCGCGGCGCTGCGCGCGCGCGACGCGGACGAGGCGGTGCAGCTGGTGGCGCAACTGTGCGCCGAACCGCAGCGGCGCGCGGCGATGGCGCAGGCGGGGCGGGCGTTCGCCGCGGCGCACCGGGGCGCGACGCAGCGGACAGTGGCGCTGGTGTTGAATGCCCTCACCCCCGGCCCCTCCACCGCTGGCGCGGGGGGCGGTACTCCTTCGCCCTCCGGAAGAGGGCCGGGGTGAGGGCGTTCGCGAGCGCGCGCCTCAACGCACCAGCAAACCGTTGACCCGCTCGATGTCCGCGTCGTCCAGTGCGCCCGCGGCCGCCTTGAGCTTGAGTCCGCTCATCAGGAAGTCGTAGCGGGCCTTCTTGAGGTCGCGCTGGGTGTTGAACAGCTGCGTGTTGGCGTTGAGCACGTCGAGGTTGATGCGCACGCCCACCTGGTAGCCCAGGCGCGTGGACTCGACCTGGGTCTTGGCCGAGACCTCGGCCGATTCGAGCGCCTGCACCTGTGCCAGGCCGTAGTCCACGCCGGTGTACGCCTGGCGGGCCGCCAGCGCGGCGGTGCGCCGCGACAGCTCCAGGTCCTGTTCGGCCCTGTCCTCGCGGGCGTGCGCCTCGCGCACCTTGCTCTGGATGGCGCCGCCGGTGAAGACCGGCACGGTGAGCGTGATGCCCAGCTGCGAGGTGGTCTGGGTATTGTTGAACGGGATGTAGATGCTGCCGTTGTCGGAGCGCTGATATTGCATGCTGCCCGTGACATTGACGCTGGGCAGGTAGGCATCGTGGGCGCTCACCGTGGCGTAGTGGGCGATCTCCAGGCCGGCGCGGGCCGACTGCACCGAATAGCTGGCCGATTCGGCATTGTGCGCCCAGGATTCGACGTCGTTGGGCTGCGGCGGGGTGAGTTCGACCGGGTCGCGCAGCGGCCGCAGTTCACCGGCGTCGCGGCCGATGATGGCCTGCAGCGCGCTTTGCCTGACCGCCAGGTCGCCGCGGGCCACCTGCTCCTGCGCGTCGATCTGGTCGTAGCGTGCCTTGGCCTCGTGCGTGTCGACAATGGTCTTGGTGCCGACCTCGAACTCGCGCTTGGCCTGGGCCAGCTGCTCGGAAACCGCCTTCTTGTTCTCGCGCAGCGCCGCCAGCGCGTCCTGCGACGCCAGTACGTCGAAGTAGGCCTGGGCGATGCGCACCAGCAGGTCGGTGCGCGCCTGCTGCAGCTGCGCCTCGCTTTGCCTGACGGTGAGCTTGGCCTGCGACAGGCCGTCCCAGTACTGGGCGTTGTACACCGGCACGGTCAGGTTGATGGCCGGACCCCAGGAGTTGAAGGTCTTCTGCAGGTTCGTGCCGAACTGGTCATCGGCGCGCAGGTCCACGCGCGTGGCCGTTTCCGCCAGCGAGGCGCTCAGGTTGGGCAGCAGGTTGGCGCGTGCCTGCGGCTCGGCCTCGGCGCTGGCCTGCTGCGAAAAGCGCGCCCCGACAAAGGTCGGGTCGTTGAGCAGGGCATCGCGCGTCAGCGCCAGCAGGTCGGTGGGCGCGGCCCATGCCGGGGCGGCACCGCACAGCAGTGCCAGCACGGCGGCCAGTGGCAGGGCCGGACGGCGCGGATGGTGCCCGGTCGGCGGCAGGGTCCCGCGCGGCAGCGGGCGCACGATCGTCGGGCGCCGCATCAAAAGCGGAAGCTCGAGGCATGCTGCGCATTGCGCAGCGGGCGGGTGCTGGTCTCGAACAGCGACAGCACCTCGTAGCCGTCCGGTGCCGCGCGCGTGACGATCTGCGCATGCATCGCCGGCCCGGTGCCGACGATGGCCGCCAGCCGGCCGCCGACCTTGAGCTGGACCAGCATCGATTCGGGCACCTCGGGCAGCGAACCCGAGACGATGATGACGTCGTAGGGGGCGTGCGCCGCCCAGCCGCGCGCGCCGTCGCCCACCTCGACGTGCGCATTGCGCACCCCGGCGCGCGCCAGGTTGGCGCTGCCGAAGGCGGCCAGCCGCGGGTCGATCTCGACGCTCCATACGGTCTGGGCGCGGTGCGCGGCCAGCGCGGCCATGTAGCCCGAGCCGGTGCCGACCTCCAGTACCCGCTCGTGCGGGTGCAGGCCCAGTTCCTGCAGCAGCCGCGCCTCGACCCTGGGCGCCAGCATCACCTCGCCCGAGACCACGCCATCGACGTTAAGCGGCAGTTCGAAGTCGACGAAGGCCAGCGAGCGCAGGTGCGGCGGCACGAACTGCTCGCGCGGCACGCGCGCCAGCAGCTCGAGTACCGTGGCGTCCAGGACTTCCCAGGGGCGGATCTGCTGCTCGATCATGTTGTGGCGCGCCAGTTCGGTCTGGCTGGAGTCGCTGGGCATGCTGAGAGTCATTTTCCGGGATCCCGACGGTGATGGCAGGGGTGAGCGCCGGGGCAAATAGTAGCAACTGGCTGCCGCGCACCGCTTACCATCCACACTGCCAATTGCGCATTCCGTCGCAGATTCCGGCCGCGCCGCGGCCGGCGCGGCGCGCGGAAAGCCTGCGGAACGCGGCGCATTTCCCCCTTCCGCCCGGCCGCCGGCCCGCGTAGCATCCGCCGGCCATGACCCTGCCGCCGCCGCCGCGCCTGCCGCCGCTCTCCTTGCTGGAAACCCGCGTCCTCGGGGTGCTGGTGGAGAAGGAGCGCACCGTTCCGGACACCTATCCGCTGTCGATCAACGCCCTGACGGCGGGGTGCAACCAGAAGAACAACCGCCATCCGCTGATGGAAGCGCGCGATGCCGATGTGCAGGCCGTGGTCGATGCGCTGCGCGCCCGCACGCTGGTGATTGAATCGAGCGGTGCCCGGGTCACCCGCTATTCGCACAATTTCGGCCGCGTGCTGCGCCTGCCGGACCAGTCGGTGGCGCTGCTCGCGGTGCTGATGCTCAAGGGCCCCCAGACCGCGGCCGAACTGCGCGCCGGCACCGAGCGCATGCACAGGTTTGCCGACGTCTCCTCGGTCGAGGCGTTCCTCGAGGAACTGGCCGACCGCCCCGAGGAGGCCGGCGGCCCGCTGGTGGTGCGCCTGGCGCGCGCGCCAGGCGAGCGCGAGGCGCGCTGGGCGCACCTGCTGAGC
>JBBISD010000104.1:0-5246 GCA_037441485.1 Burkholderiales bacterium | reverse complement strand
ACCTGGGCGTGCTCGACCTGCTGGCGCGCGCCGGCAGCGGCTTCGACATCGTCTCGGGCGGGGAACTGGCGCGCGCGCTGGCGGCCGGCGCCGATCCGGCGCACATCGTGTTCTCCGGCGTCGGCAAGACCGAGGCCGAAATGCACGCCGCGCTGGACGCCGGCATCGCCTGCTTCAACGTCGAATCGGCCGCGGAGCTCGAGACGCTGGATCGCGTGGGGCGCCAGCGCGGGCAGCGTGCGCCGGTGTCGCTGCGCATCAATCCGGACGTCGATCCGCAGACGCATCCCTATATTTCCACCGGACTCAAGTCGAACAAGTTCGGCATTGCGGCCGCCGAGGCCGAGGCGCTCTATCTTCGCGCCGCGGCCATGGCCGGCATCGACGTGACCGGCATCGACTGCCATATCGGCTCGCAGATCACCAGCATCGCGCCGTACATCGACGCGGCCGAGCGCGTGCTCGATCTCGTCGACCGCCTCGCCGACCTGGGCGTGCCGCTGCGGCACATCGATTTCGGCGGCGGCCTGGGCATCCGCTACCGCGACGAAGTGGCGCCGGCAGTCGAGGACTTCATCGCCGCGCTGCTCGCGTGCGTCGACCGCCGCGGCCATGGCGACAAGCTGCTGGTCCTCGAGCCGGGCCGCTCGATCGTCGGCAATGCCGGCGTGCTGCTCACGCGGGTCGGCGTCATCAAGCCGGGGGCCGAGCGCAATTTCGCCATCGTCGACGCCGCGATGAACGACCTGCTGCGCCCGGCGCTGTACGAAGCCTGGATGGACGTGCTGCCCGTGCGCCCGCGCAGCGGCGCGGGCCGGCGCTACGACGTGGTGGGGCCGGTCTGCGAGAGCGCCGACTGGCTGGCGCGCGACCGCGAACTGACCATCGAGGCGGGGGACCTGCTCGCGGTCATGTCGGCCGGCGCCTACGGGATGAGCATGGCCAGCAACTACAACAGCCGCGGCCGCGCGGCCGAGGTGATCGTCGACGGGACCGAGGCGTACCTGGTGCGCCGCCGGGAGACGGTCGCCGAACTGTTCGCCGGCGAGTCGCTGCTGCCGCGCTGAGCGCTGAGCGCTGAGCGACCACGACGGCGGCGCTTGGGGGTGCACCGCCTCCTCCGAAACCCAGTCGTCCCCGGCGCACCCCCAAGCACCGCCGGCTTGTCCCGGTGAATGCGATTGCGTCATCGCGGTGCGACTAGTCCCGACGTGATCGGGGTCCCGCGGGGGACGACTGGGCTGCGGAGGAGGCCGCGGGACCCCGGTCGCGGCGGGACGCGGCGTGCAGCGGCGTCCTCGCCTCGCAAGGACGCCGGCATCAAATGCCGATACTAGCGGGCGTGCAATACCGAGATGTAATCGGCCAGCGCCTTGATCTCGGGGTCGGACAGCCGGAAGGCGATGTGATACATCGGCTCGTTGTTGCGTCGCGTGCCTTCGCGGAACGCGTGCAGCTGCGCTTCCAGGTATTCGGCGTACTGGCCGCCGATGCGCGGATAAAGCGCCGGCAGGCCGGCGCCGGTCGGGCCATGGCATCCGGCACAGGCCGGCACCGCCTTTTCCGGCAGGCCGGCCCGATACAGGCGCTGGCCCATTTCGAGGTCCTTGGCGCCCGACGGATTGGTCCAATCCGATTTCTGCGCGGCGAACCAGGCGGCGACGTTGGCGCGATCGGCCGGCTCGAGCGTCGATGCGATGCCGCTCATGATGGCGTTTTCGCGACCGGTCTTGTCCCCGGCCGGCTTGGCCAGGTCGGTGAGCTGCTTGACGATGTAATCGGCCCCCTGCCCGGACAGCTTCGGATTGGTGCTGATGACCGAATTGCCGTCGGCGTTGTGGCACGGCGCGCACACCTGGGCCGCCAGCTGCTTGCCCTTGGCTGCGTCGCCGCGCACCGGCGCATCGGCGGCGTGCACCGCCGCCGCAGCGGCCAGCAGCGCGAGCGCCACGTAAGTCCGGACAGGCGCCGAAGAGCGTGCGGACCAATCGACTGCTCTACCCAAATTCATGCGCGGATTCCTTTCGTCGCGGCGGCAGTGCCGCGCGTTGCTCGCGGTGTTTCTTGGCGCCCGCTATGCTGCCTATTTTATTCGAGGAGCGTCGCGGGTACAGCATTCCCCGGCGTCAATGCTACCGTGTCTTATTCCCCGCGATTCGAGTCCGCCGAGTTTGCCACCTCCGTCGCCGAGCTGGACGCCCTGGATGCGGCCCCATTGGCCCTGCTGCCGGAACTGGCTTTCGTCGGTCGCTCCAACGCCGGCAAGTCGACCGCGATCAACCTGCTGACGCAACGGCGGCGACTGGCGTTTTCCTCCAAGACGCCGGGACGCACGCAGATGCTCAATTTCTTCGCGGTCCAGGACGATGCGCCGCCGGCCGAGCGCCAGGCCTGCGCCTACCTGGTCGACCTGCCGGGCTACGGCTTTGCCAAGACCGACGCGCTGACGCGGGAACGCTGGGACGCGCTGGTCGGCGGCTACCTGCACGAGAGGCGCCTGCTGCGCGGCGTGGTGCTGGTCATGGACGCGCGCCGCCCCTGCCTGCCAGCCGACGAAGCGCTGATCGACTGGATCCGGCGGCGCGACGACTGCGAAAGCTTCCGCCTGCACATGCTGCTCAGCAAGGCCGACCAGGTCGGCACCATGGAGGGTCGGGCCGCACGCGCGCTCGCCGAGCGGCGCGCCGAGGAACTGCCGATGCCCACTTCGGTACAGCTGTTTTCCGCGCTGGACCGGCGGGGCCTGGACGAACTGCGGGAGGCGGCGGCGCAGATCCTGCAGGAGTAAGCTCGCGCTTCGCGGCCCGCCGGGGAGCAAACGCCGGCGCTGGCGCCGCAGAGAACCTGCCATGTCAAAGCCCGATATGCCGCCTTCCCCCCCGAACGCCCTGCCCGCGGCGGCGTTCCCGGCAACGCGCATGCGCCGCATGCGCCGCGACGACTTCTCGCGCCGGATGATGCGCGAGCACCGCCTGTCGGCGGACGACCTGATCTACCCGGTATTCGTCGTGGACCGCGACAGGGGTACCGAGCCGGTGCCGTCGATGCCCGGCGTCGAGCGCCTGGGCCGCGACGCGCTGTTCACGTCCGCCGAGGAATGCCTGCGCCTGGGAATCCCGGTGCTGGCGCTGTTCCCGGTGATCGAGCCGGCGCGCAAATCCGAGGACGGGCGCGAGGCGCTCAACCCGGACGGCTTGGTGCCGCGTACCGTGCAGGCGCTCAAGCAGCGCTTCCCCGAACTCGGGGTCCTGACCGACGTGGCACTCGATCCGTTCACCACCCACGGCCAGGATGGCCTGATCGATGCCGGCGGCTACGTGCTCAACGACGAGACGGTTGCCGTGCTGACCGGCCAGGCGCTGGTCCAGGCGCAGGCGGGTGTCGACATCGTCGCGCCCAGCGACATGATGGATGGGCGCATCGGCGCGATCCGCCAGGCGCTCGAGGGGCGCGGCTTCATCCACACGCGCATCATGGCGTATTCGGCCAAGTACGCCAGCGCCTTCTATGGCCCGTTCCGCGACGCGGTCGGGTCGCGCAGCAACCTGGGCAAGTCAAACAAGGCCGTGTACCAGATGGATCCGGCCAATGGTGACGAGGCACTGCGCGAGGTTGCGCTCGACGTGCGGGAAGGCGCCGACATGGTCATGGTGAAGCCCGGCATGCCGTACCTGGACATCGTGCGGCGGGTGAAGGACGCCTTCCACATGCCGACCTACGTGTACCAGGTGAGCGGCGAGTACGCGATGCTCAAGGCAGCCGCCGCCAACGGCTGGCTCGACGAGCGCGCGGTAGTGCTGGAGAGCCTGGTCGCCTTCAAGCGCGCCGGCGCCGATGGCGTGCTGAGCTACTTCGCGCTGCAGGCGGCGCGCTGGCTTCAGGCCGGCGCGTAGCCGGAACGGCCGGCGGCGGCACGCACCGGCTGAAGCTCGATGAACTGCCGCGTGGCCGCGCGCCACGAGAACGCCTCGGCATGGCGGCGGCAGGCCTGCCGGTCGATCCGCAGCGCGCCGAGCGCGGCCTTGCGCAGGTCCTCGTCGAGGACGGCGACGTCCGAGCCTCCGACCACATCGAGCGGTCCCTGTACCGGGAAGGCCGCAACCGGCGTGCCGCACGCCAGTGCCTCGAGCATGACCAGACCGAAGGTGTCGGTGCGGCTGGGAAACACGAACACATCGACGCTCGAATAGAGCTGGGCCAGTTCGGGGCGGCTGAGCACCCCCAGGAAGCAGACGTCGGGATGGCGCCGCCGGAGCTGTTCGAGCTCGGGGCCCACCCCGGCGACGATGCGCGTGCCGGGCAGGTCCAGGTCCAGGAAGGCGCTGATGTTCTTCTCGACCGAGGCGCGGCCGACGTACAGGAAGCGCGGTTGCGGCAGCCCCCGGACGAGCGGCGAAGGCTCGGCGGCCGGCGCGAAGGCATCCAGGTCCACGCCGCGCGTCCAGCGCGCCACGTTGCGTATCCCCCACTGCGCCAGCTCGTGCTCGACGTGCGGCGTCGGCGTCAGCAGGTGCCGGGCCGGTCCGTGAAACCAGCGCAGGAAGCGATATACCCACGATTCGGGAATGCCGTACATCGCCTTCAGGTACTGCGGGAAGCGGGTGTGATAGGCGGTGGTGAACGGCAGCCCGCGCCGCAGGCAGTAACGGCGCGCGGCCAGGCCCAGCGGTCCCTCGGTGGCGATATGCACGGCATCGGGCGCCAGCGCGTCGATGTGGCGCGCCAGGCGCCGGTAGGGCAGCAAGGCCAGGCGGATCTCCGGATAGCCAGGGCAGCCGATGGTGCGGAACGACGCCGGCGCCAGGACCTCGGCCTGGTGCCCGGCCAGCTCCAGCTCGCGGTTGGTGGCTTCGATGGTGCGCACCACGCCGTTGACCTGGGGATGCCAGGCATCGGTGACCGTCAGGATCTTCATCGGGATCCTCAGCTGACCGGCTCGGCGAGGGGTTCGTGATCGGGGATCGGTGCGGTTTCCTCGTCGCTCCAGTGCTGCGCGGGCTGGTCGGGTGCCAGGATGCGGTCCCAGACGACGATGCGCAATTCGCCCTCGAGGGTCTCGACCAGTGCCGTCAGGCTTTCCACCCAGTCGCCATCGTTGACATACAGCGCGCCATCGACGGTGCGGATCTGCGCGTGGTGGATATGCCCGCAGATGACGCCGTCGTAGCCGCGCCGCCGTGCCTCGTGCACGAGCACGCGCTCGAAGTCGCTGATGAAGCTGACGGCGTTCTTGACCTTGTACTTGA
>JBBISD010000103.1:0-5396 GCA_037441485.1 Burkholderiales bacterium | reverse complement strand
GAGGACATCGCCATCCTGACGGGCGGCACGGTCATCGCCGAGGAAACCGGCATGAACCTGGAGAAGGCCACGCTGCATGACCTGGGCCAGGCCAAGCGCATCGAGGTGGCCAAGGAAAACACCACGATCATCGACGGCAACGGCGAGAGCAAGGCCATCGAGGCCCGCGTCAAGGCCATCCGCGCGCAGATCGAGGAAGCCACCAGCGACTACGACAAGGAAAAGCTGCAGGAGCGCGTGGCCAAGCTGGCCGGCGGCGTTGCGGTGATCCGCGTCGGTGCCGCCACCGAAGTCGAGATGAAGGAGAAGAAGGCCCGCGTCGAGGACGCGCTGCACGCCACCCGCGCCGCCGTCGAAGAAGGCGTGGTTCCGGGCGGCGGCGTGGCGCTGGTGCGCGCCAAGCAGTCGATCTCCCACCTCAAGGGTGACAACGCCGAGCAGGACGCCGGCATCAAGATCGTGCTGCGCGCGATCGAGGAGCCGCTGCGCCAGATCGTCGCCAACGCCGGCGAGGAGCCCAGCGTCGTGGTGGCCAAGGTTGCCGACGGCAAGGGCAATTTCGGCTTCAACGCGCAGACCCACGCCTACGGCGACCTGGTCGAGATGGGCGTGCTCGATCCGACCAAGGTGACCCGTACGGCGCTGCAAAACGCCGCCTCGGTCGCCGGCCTGATCCTGACCACCGACGCCATGGTGGCCGAGCTGGTCGAGGACAAGCCCAAGCACAACCACGGTGGTGGTGACATGGGCGGCATGGGTGGCATGGGCGGCATGGGCATGGATATGTAAGTGCCTGCGGCCGGGCGCCGGCAACGGCGCCTGCCATCGACAATGCCCCGCTCCGGCGGGGCTTTTTTTATGCGACCCTCACCCCGGCCCTCCCCGGTTCGACAGCATGGTGCGCGCGCCGCGAGCGGTTCCCGGACCGGCCTGGAGCAGCGACAATGAACACCGGCACCAGCACCCCGGTGCCGAAGGTGGCGAACGGCATTGGCAGTTCGTGACTCTTGTCAGTATTCCCGCGACGGCAGATACCCTAGAGTTTCCCTGGACGACACGATGCTCGATAGAGCGGACGGGGAACACGAAATGAAGACGCTGCTGTGGATCACGCTCTTTCTCATGCAGCCGGCATTCGCCGCCGGTAGTCTCGAGGCATCCGCGAGCCCGGCCACGCGCACGACCGCCCTCGACCGACCGGTTGACGGCGGGGCGCAGCCCGATGATGCGGCATCCGGCCCTTCCGCTGGCGCGTCGACGCCGGGCGTGGACGACGAAACATGGGCGAGGGCCCTCGCCGCCCTGCAGGACCGGCCCGAAGCGCGCTGGCACGGGCAATCCGCAGCACCAGGCGCCCCATGGCAGGACCAGTGGCCCGAGGATGTAGGCGAGCCGCGTCCGTACACGCTATTGCGGATTCAATTGTAGTTTGTGGCAGCGCCGCGTAGCACCGGGGGCTGGCTCGAGGACATGCAATCGCGACGTGCCTGCGCGTCGGGGGGCGCATGACAGCGACCATCGCAAGGAAGCGGTAATGCTGGCGACTATCGAGAGACAGGAGGGTCACGGCGGGCGCGCCGAGCTACTGAGGATCGTCGAGTCCTTTTCGCTCGTTTGCGCCCTGATGCAGACGCCTGCGCGCCGCCATTGCCAGCGGGTGCGAAGCGCCGCCGCCGTCGGCCGGAAGATCGACGCATCTTCCCGGCGATCAGGCCCAGCATGACGGCAACGGCGCGCCAGCGGGTCCCCAGGACGGCGACCAAGGCGAATCGAAGCGATTGTGTCCTGGTGTTGCAGGGCGGCGGCGCACTGGGAGCATTCCAGGCCGGTGCGTTCGAGGGCCTGACCGAGGCCGGCACGACACCGGATTGGATCGCCGGCATCTCGATCGGCGCGATCAACGCGGCCTTGATTGCCGGCAACGCACCGGAGACCCGCGTCGCCCGCTTGCGGGAATTCTGGGAAACGGTGACCGCGGTGATGTCGCCGGTGAACGTGCCGCCGGCGGCGATGCCCACGCGCAGCGCGTTCAACCAGGCCAGCGCATCGCTGGCGATGCTGTGTGGATTGCGCGGATTCTTCGTGCCGCGCTTCCCTCCGGCCCCCCTGCATGCGTACGGGACTGCGGGCGCCATGAGCTTCTATGACACGGCGCCCCTGCGCGCAACCCTGAACCGGCTCGTCGACTTCGACCGCGTCAACGACGGACCTATCCGCCTGTGCGTCGGCGCCGTCAACGTGCGCACGGGCAATTTCATCTACTTCGACACTGCCGAGCGCCGCCTGGACGCGCGGCATATCCTGGCCAGCGGCGCGCTCCCGCCGGGGTTTCCGCCGGTGGAAATCGACAGCGAGTGGTACTGGGATGGGGGGCTGGTATCCAATACCCCGCTGCAGTATGTCCTGGACCAGCCGGGTGCGGATTCCCGCCTCATCTTCCAGATCGACCTGTTCGCGTGCGAAGGTCCGCTGCCGGGCAACCTGCTGCAGGTCGCGGAGCGGGAGAAGGACATCCGCTATTCGAGCCGCACCCGGTTGAACACGACCAACGCGCTGGCCCGCCACGCCCTGTCGCAGGCGGCCCGTCGCCTGATCCGCAAGCTGCCCGCGTCATTCGCGGACGACCCCGACGTGCGTGCGCTGCAGGCCGCCAGCCATGAGTCCTCGGTCAAGGTCGTCCATCTCATCTACCGGCGCAAGCCGTACGAATCGCACAGCAAGGACTACGAGTTCTCCAGGACGTCGATGCACGAACATTGGAGCGCCGGTCGCGCCGACGTCCAGCACACGCTTGCCCACCCGCAATACAGCGCCGCGATGCCACGGGACGGCAGTGTCCACGTTTTCGACTGCGCGACCCGCGACCGGCGCATCCCAGGAGCCCATCGTTGAAGATCGACGACATCCGCGCCAATGCGTTTGCCATGCCATTCTCGAGTCCCGCCTTTCCGCGCGGTCCCTACCGGTTCGTAAACCGGGAATACTTCGTCATCTCGTACCGGACGGACGGGCGCAAGCTCCGCGCCCTCGTGCCGGAGCCGCTCGAAATAGTGGAACCGATCGTCAATTACGAGTTCATCCGCATGCCGGACTCGACCGGATTCGGCGACTACACCGAATCGGGCCAGGTCATCCCGGTGCTGTTCGAGGGCAGGCCGGGCTACTACACGCATGCCATGTATCTCGACGACCATCCTCCCTTGGCAGCGGGACGCGAGCTATGGGGGTTCCCGAAGAAGCTGGCCCAGCCGAAGCTCCACACCGAGATAGACACCCTCGTGGGAACCCTGGACTACGGACCGGTCCGGGTCGCCACCGGCACCATGGGGTACAAGCATCGCGCGCTCGACGCCTCCGAACTCGTCACCCGCCTGGAGGGCACGCCCAATTTCCTCCTGAAGATCATCCCGCACGTGGACGGCCAGGCCCGGATTTGCGAACTCGTGCGGTTCCATCTTACCGACGTCGTCCTGAAGGGGGCGTGGGAGGGCCCCGCGTCGCTATCGCTCTGGCCTCATGCCCTGGCGCCGGTCGCTGAACTGCCGGTGCTCGACGTCGTCCACGCCCGGCATTTTGTCGCCGATCTCACGCTCGACCTGGGCACTGTCGTCCTGGACTACCTGCGGCGTTGAGCCCTCGCGTACGGACCGGCGCCACCCGCCTTGCTTCCGAGTCACTCCCGGAGTTCGCCATGAATGCACTGTTTGACCCCTTCGGCCGTCGCAGCGCCCGGCCTTTGCCGGCGCGCCTGGCCCTGGCCGCCGCCGGCGCGCTGCTCCTGAGCTCCTGTGCCACCCAGCAGGAGCAGGTCGCGCAGCGCGAGGACTACCTCGCTGCCGCCGGCTTCGCCGTGCAGCCGGCCAACACGCCGGAGCGCGAGCAGATGCTCCGGCGTCTACCGCCCTTCCGATTCGTGCTGCGCGCCCGGGGCGACGCGGTCCATTATGTTTACGCCGATCCTCTCGTCTGCGGCTGCCTGTATGTCGGCACGCAGGCCCAATACAACCTTTACAAGAGAGACCGCATGCAGCGCCAAATGCTCGATGAGCAGCAGATGACTGCCGCAACCTACTCTGATGCAAGCTGGAACTGGTCCGCCTGGGGCCCGTGGGGCGCGCAATACGGATTCGCGTATGGACCGGGAATCGGTTGGTAGCAACGTGGCGCAGTCCGCCCGCACGCGCGGCGTCGCGGATGCCGGCACGATGATCCGCGTCCGCGCTGGCGACCGGGCCTGGGCGGGCGACAATATGTCGAAGCACATCCTGCCGACCTCCGCGACGATGATAGGGGTTTGCATGACCGTGCTTTCGATCGGCCACCTTGGTCCGTCGGGCGCCTGGCGGCTGGCGCTCGACAAGCTGCTTGCCGTCGACGCGCTTGCCTTCCTCGCCAGCGCCGTGCTGTCGTTCGCGTCGATCCGCTCGCCGGTGCACAGTGCCCGGCGCGAAGCGCAAGCCGAATCCCTGTTCCTTGCCGCGCTCGGTTTGCTTGCGCTTGCTGCCGTCGCGCTCGCTTTCGTCATCCGGTGAAACGCCGCGGGCGGCGCAAGGAGGGCATGGCGAGCTCGGTGCGAAACCTCGCGTGGAAGTTCTCCATGATCTTGCCGACGTGGTTCTTTACGGTCCCTTCCGCCCCGGAAGACGGGGCTCGCGATCTGCTTGTTGCTCTTGCCATCGCCGATCAATCCGAGGATGCGAACGTCCTTCTGGCTCAGGTCGGTGCCGATATCGTCGCTGTCCTGCGCAGCAAAGCCGTGCGCCGCGCCGGCTCCGGGCCGGGGCGCCTCTGGCGAACCCGCCGATTGGGCCGGGATTGCCGGCGGAACGAGCCGGCGAAATTGATCCATCACCCTGGATGTGGCAACGGTCCTGCGCCTGGGATTCGGCCGCAGCGCGCGGACGCGATTGGCGGCGGCAGACATCGCCGTGCAGGCGGGGACGGCGGCAAGGCCCGAGTCATTGCGGCCCCGGCACCCTCGCGCCGCCGCGTGTTCGCGGCACTTCACCGGCAAGCCTGGAATCGACCTTGCCACGGCGCCGCCACGGTACGGCGCATGGCCGCCAGGCGCGCCGTGCGTGCGGATCGGCCCGGCGCGAACTCGCCGCGGCTTTAGCGGACGCCTGGGCGCCGAAAGGGACTTTTTCCGCCTGCGCGGGGCGTTTCCACCCCCTCCCGCTTTGCCAGTAAACTTCCCCCCATGGACCTGACGAACCAGTTTCTGATTGCCATGCCCGCCATGGAGGATCCGAACTTCGATCGCACGGTCGTGTACGTGTGCGAGCACAGTGACAAGGGTGCAATGGGCGTCGTGATCAACCGGCCCATGGAACTCACCCTGGCGCGGCTGTTCGACAAGATCGACCTGCGGCTGGAGATCGCCCCGTGGCGCGACG
>JBBISD010000102.1:0-5603 GCA_037441485.1 Burkholderiales bacterium | reverse complement strand
ACGACGTCGACAGCCTGCTGCGCAAGGCCGACCTGGCGATGTACGCGGCCAAGGCGACCGGCGGCAATGCCTGGCGCACGTATTCCGAGTCGATGAACGTCGCCGTGGCGGCGCGCTGGCACCTGGAGGCCGGATTGCACCACGCGCTGGAGCGCAAGGAGCTGATGCTGTACTACCAGCCCAAGATCGATATCGCCAGCGGCACCGTCGTCGGCGCCGAGGCGCTGATGCGCTGGATGCGCAACGGCGAGGTGATCGAACCTGGCGCCTTCATCAGCACGGCCGAGGAGACCGGGCTGATCGTCCCGATGACCGAATGGGCGATCGGCCAGGCCTGCGGGCAGATCGACGAATGGCGCCGGGCGGGACTGGGCACGGTGCCCGTCGCGCTCAACATCTCAGGCGGCCATTTCCAGCGCGGCAACCTCGCCGCTCCGGTGCGCGCCGCGCTGGCGCAATACGGCGTGAGCGCCGATCTGCTGGAACTCGAACTCACCGAGACCGTCCTGATGCGCGACCTGGACGTGGCGCTGCCGCTGCTCGATGAGCTCAAGCGCCTGGGCGTGTCGATTTCCATCGACGACTTCGGCACCGGCTACTCGTCGCTGGCCTACCTGCGCCGGCTGCCGATCGACACCATCAAGATCGACCGGTCCTTCGTCATGGAGCTCCAGAGCAGCGCTGACAGCGCCACCATCGTGGCGGCCATCATCGCCATGGCCCGGGCGCTGAAGCTGCGCACGATCGCCGAGGGGGTGGAGACGCGCTCGCAGATGCTGGCGCTCAGGGGCCACGGTTGCATGCTGATGCAGGGCTTCCTGTTCGCGCGCCCGCTGCCGGCGCCGGCGTTCGCACAGCTGCTGGCCGATGTCCGCGCCGGCCGCCCGCCCTGGAGCGAAGCCGCCGACGCGGTTGTGCCCGAGGGCGTTCGGGAGGCCTCCGCATGAAGACCGCAGCATCGCCCGCCAAGCCTGCGCCGGACGGCAGCGACGTCTTCGGCCCGGTGGGTGCCGGCCACGGTCCCGCCGCCGTCATCCGCGAATTGGCGCGCGACCTGATGCGCCAGCGACGCCTGCCGCTGACCGAGGCCAGCCGCATCGAGGCGGCCCTGCGCGACCATGACTGGCCGACCGTCCGCACCCTCGTCGAAGCGACACTGGCGCGCCGACAGGCCCGGCCGCCGGGCGACGCGCCCGCCGACGGCACGGCCGCACCCGGACCGGCCGCAGCGGCGCCGGGCGCACCCTCGCCGCGCACCCTGCCGCTGGCCGGCGAGGCGCCGGCCGACGCCGCGGTGCACGAAGCGCTGCTGCATATCATCTATCGACTGTGCGATGCGCTGCCGCAGCTGGCGGCGAGCGATCCGGGGCTGCCGGAGCGGCTCGGCCCCGTGCGCGCGCTGCTGGCGTCGCGCCTGACCGTCGAGCGCGTCGCCGAGGCGCAGGCGCGCCTGGCGGCGATCGTCGAGCAGCAGATCGCCTTCCAGCAGGGACTGCAGGACGCGCGCACCTCGGTGACCGACATGCTGGCCATGCTGGTGGACCGCCTGTCGCGCGTCGGCCGGAGTACCGCGCGCTTCAAGTCGCGCATCGACGGCCAGCGCGCGACGCTGCAGGGTGCGCCCGGCCCGGCCGCGCTGGCGCAGGTGGTCGATGCCCTGCTGGCCGCGACCAACGACGTGGCCGAGGAGATCGAGCAGTCGCAGCAGGAACTGGCCGAGGCGCGCCGCAAGGTCGAATCGTACGAACTGCGGGTGCGCACGCTGGAGCACGAACTGGCCAATGCCGCGCGCATGGTGCAGAACGATCCGCTGACGCACGCGCTGAACCGGCGCGGCCTCGACGAGGTGTTCCGGGTCGAGGTCTCGCGGGCGGTGCGCTACGGCGTGCCGCTGACCGTGGTGATGCTGGACCTGGACGATTTCAAGGCCATCAATGACTCGCTGGGGCACGCGGCCGGCGACCGGGCGCTGATCCATTTCGTCACGACCGGCCAGGCCTGCCTGCGCTCGACCGAGCGGATCGCGCGCACCGGCGGCGAGGAGTTCGTCGTCGTCTTTCCGGCGACCCCGGTCGAGAGCGCGGTCGACGCCGTGCGCCGCCTGCAGCGCGAGCTGGCCCGCAACGTGTTCCTGCACGACGGCCAGGCGCGCGTGATGACGTTCTCGGGCGGCGCCACGACGTGGCTCGACGGCGAGTCGCTGGCGCAGACCCTGCAGCGCGCCGACGCCGCGATGTACGGCGCCAAGCGCGCCGGCAAGAACCGGATCGTCATCGGCTAGCGGAGCGCTGCCGCGCGCTACTCGACCAGCCCGTGCTTGATGGCGTAATGGGTGAGTTCCGCGTTGTTGCTCATCGCCATCTTCTCCAGGATGCGCGCCCGGTAGACGCTCACGGTCTTGGGGCTGAGCGCGAGCGCTTCGGCGATGTCCGACAGCCGGTGGCCGGTGGCGATCAGCTTGAGCGTCTGGAACTCGCGGTCGGACAGCCGTTCGTGCGGCAGGCCTTCCTCAGGGGCGTGCAGGTTCTCCACCAGCGCCTGGGCGATCTCCGGCGTGACGTACTTGCGTCCCGCGATGATCTGCTCGACCGCCTCGTGCAGCTTCTCGGGGGCGCCCGCCTTGTTGAGGTAGCCGGCCGCCCCAGCGCGAAAGGCGCGCACCGCGTACTGCTCCTCCGGGTACATGCTCACCACCAGCACCTTGAGGCGCGGATTCTCCCCGAGCAGCGTCTTCAGGATGTCGATGCCGTCCTTGCCCGGCAGGTTCACGTCCATGACGAGCAGCTCGATCTCGCCCACGCGGCGCAGCAGGGTGCGCAGCTGGCCGTAATCGCCGGCCTCGCCGACGAGCTCGATGCCGGCGTGCTCGGACAGTATCTGGACGATGCCCCGGCGCACGATCGCGTGGTCGTCGACGACGATGGTCTTCAGGCGCATGGTTGCTCGCAGGCCATCCGGTTCAGGAAGTCACGGGGGCGGGCGGAGCCTCGGGGCGCACGCCCGGTTCCGGCGCCGCGGCGGCTGCGACGGGCACCGAGAACATCACGGTCGTGCCGCGCCCCGGCGCCGAACTGATCTCGGCCCAGCCGCCGAAACCGCGCGCGCGCTCGATCAGGCCGCGCAGGCCGAATCCGGGCGTCGCCTGCAGCATGCCCGGGTCGAAGCCGACGCCGTCGTCGCTGATCTCCAGCGTCACCTCGCCCGGCGCCGCGAACAGCTGCACGGTGACCCGCTGCGCCTGCGCGTACTTGGAGATGTTCGACAGCGACTCCTGGGCAACGCGGTACATCGCCGCGGCGCACTCGGCCGGCAGCGGCAGGTCCTCGCGGTTGGTCTCGAACGTGGCGGCGATGGACGTGCGCGCGGCGAAGTTGCGCACCTGCCACTGCAGCGCCGCCACCAGCCCGGCGTCGAGCACCGGCGGCCGCAGGTTGTGCTGGATCCGATGGCTGGCCGCCACGGCCTGCTCGAGCAGGCCCAGCATCGCGGCCAGCCGCGGCGCCTGTTCGGGCTGGTCCTGCCCCTGGCGCGCCAGCGCAACGAGCTCGAAGCGCAGTGCGGTCAGCGTGGCGCCGATGTCGTCGTGGATCTCGCGCGCGATCCGGTGGCGCTCCTCTTCCTTGATCGTCTCCAGGTGCCGGGTCAGGGCCCGCAGGCGGGCTTCGCTCTGCGCCAGGGCGGCCGCCGCGTCGCGGCCGGCGCGCCGCTCGCGCGCCGCGGTCAGGCTGCGGGTCAGCGCCGGGCCGACGCGGAACAGGCGCGACTTGAGGATGAAGTCGTCGGCGCCGCCCTGCAGTACGGCCACCGCCAGTTCCTCGGACATTTCGCCGGATACGACGATGACCGGCAGGTCCGGATCGTGCGACTTGGCCACAGCCAGGGCAGCCAGGGAATCGAAGTGGGGCATGTTGTGGTCGGTCACGACCACGTCGACCGGGCCGTCGCGGAAGACCGCCCGCATGCCGGCCTCGTCCTCGACCCGGCGCGCGCGCACCGGCTGGCCGCCCCGCGCCAGCAGCGCCAGCAGCAGGTCGTAGTCGAGCTCCGAGTCCTCGACGACGAGGAGTTGCAGGGCGGGAGTGTCGAGTTTGGCGGGCATTTCCGGCGGCATTCTGGCGCATTTTCGAGGCGGCGGGGCCGGGGCCGAAGTGCCGCAGAATCGCGGCCCTTTTTGCCCTATCGGGACCCGGGGGGGGCGACGACACTAGGCCATGCAGGATTCCCGAAATCCGGGGACGAAACCACTATGACACAGAACCAGACCCGCGATGCCGACCTTCCCGACGCCGGCCGGACCGCGGCGCAGGAATGCGCCGCGATCGAGGCAGACCTGGAGCGGCTCAAGACGCTCGTCAACGATGCCGCGGGACGGCTGCTGGGCAGTTTCCATGAATTCGTCGAACTCGAGCAGCAGGCGCGACGCAATGCCGAGGAGCGCGAGCGCATCGCCTCCGCGATCGGCACGGCCGTCACGGCGCTGCAGTTCCAGGACATGGCAACCCAGCTCACCGGACATGCGCAACGGCGCCTGGCGGCGCTGGAGACGTGCCTGCGGGCACTGTACGGCGGCGCCGGCGGCGGCCCCCTGCTGGATCACCCCCAGCCGGTGCGCCAGGCGGAAATGAGCGCAGGCTCGATCGACCTTTTTTAGCAGCAACCCGGAAAGCCGTTACGGCAAGGGAGTTAGCAATGCATTCGATTCTCGCGGTGGATGATTCGGCCTCGATGCGCCAGATGGTGGCCTTCACGCTCAAGGGCGCCGGCTACAACGTCATCGAGGCGGCCGACGGCCAGGAGGCGCTGGACAAGGCGCGCGGCGAGACCGTCGACCTGGTGCTCACCGACCAGAACATGCCGCGCATGGACGGCATCACGCTGGTGCAGAACCTGCGCGGCCTGGCCACCTACGCGGCCACGCCGATCCTCATCCTGACGACGGAATCCAGCGACGAGATGAAGGCCAAGGGGCGGGCGGCCGGCGCGACCGGCTGGCTGGTCAAGCCCTTCGACCCGGGCAAGCTGCTCGACGTGGTGCGCAAGGTGATCCGTTAGGCACAAGAAGAACGATGCGGGCGGCCCGGTGCCGCCCGGCGCACACCGGAACGGTGGAACAGACAAGGCGGACGGCGATCATGGGAGAAGTAAGCAACCAGGGCCTGCAGGGCGGGGATTTCGACCTCACCCAGTTCTACGCGGTCTTCTTCGAGGAGGCCGGCGAGAACCTGGCCAGCATGGAGTCGCTGCTGCTGGAAATCGACATCGGCCAGCCCGGCGACGAGGAACTCAACGCGGTCTTTCGCGTCGCCCACTCCATCAAGGGCGGCGCCGCGACCTTCGGCTTTTCCGACGTCACCCACCTGACGCATGAACTCGAGACGCTGCTCGACCGCGTCCGCCGCCATGAACTGGCGCTCAACAGCACGATGGTCGATGTCCTGCTGGAGGCCGGCGACGTCGTGCGCGCCCAGCTGGCGCGCCACCAGGGGCGCACCACCGAGATTCCCGAGACCGGCGACCTGATCGCCCGCATCAAGCAGCTGGCGGCCGGCGAGGCGGTCGCGGCCGCGGCGCCCGCGCCGGCGGCACGGGCCGCGCAGCCGGCA
>JBBISD010000101.1:0-5650 GCA_037441485.1 Burkholderiales bacterium | reverse complement strand
CTGGACGAGCTGCTGGTGCAGCACGCCGAACACGGCGCCCGCGGCCAGGGCAAGGCCGGCGCTCGCGCCGGCCGACCGGGGCGCCAGCAGCTTGAGTTGCCGCGCGCTGGCGTCGAAGCGCGTGCCGCGGCCCGCTGCCAGCAGGATTCCGACCAGGTCCATGTCATGCGTCCTGCGGTGCGGCCGGCGGCGCGGGCCGCGCCGGCCGCGGGGTCCGCCCACGGCGCCGCGCGCGCCACGATCCGGCAATTTTGTCGTGCGCCAGGGTACGCGCCGGACGCATGCCGTGGCACAATGCGAAACAGTCATGCGCCCAGGGCCGCCCATCCGGCCCGGTCTCGGAAGCGCAGGGATGTCAGGGGAAACGTTGGGCACGGCTGTTATACCGCTGCGTCAATCGGCAGTCGAGTCGGCTCTGAAAAATGAGGCCTTCGATCACCTCCCGTCCCCAACGCTTTGCCTCAATGCCTCCGGGCAGGTGCTGGCCGCCAACCGGGCCTTCGCGCGCCTGGCCGCGGCCGATGTCGCCGACCTCGTCGGGCGCAACTTTTCCGAACGGATCCAGGTCCCGCGCCAGGCCGTCCTGCAGCGCCGCTGGGCGCGCCTGTGGGGCCGCCTGCTCGAGCGCCGCGCGTTCCTGCAGCGCACCCGCGTCTGTCTCGCCGGCGGCCGCCGCCTGACGCTCGACATCACCGCCGCGCTGCTGCGCTCGGACGACGATCCGATCGCCGTCGTGACCCTGCGCGAAATCGACAACGACGTCGCCGCGCGGCTCTCGGCGGCTCGCGCCGCCGCCCTGGGCGACGGCGTGGCCGAGGGCACGATGCTGCTGGCGCCGGACCGGCGGGTGCTGGTCACCGGCGGCCGCATGCGCAACCTGCTGGGCGTCAACGCGGCCGGCGCGGCCGGCGTGCCGTTCGAATACCTGGTCGATGAACCCACCGCGCGCGACTTCCTCGACGTCTTCGAGCGCCTGAGCGGACAGCCCACGCGGGCCAGCCTGAACCTGGCGGGGTCGGCGCGCGCGTTCTCGGGCCAGGCCTCGTCGCGCCGCCTGGCCATCACGCTGGTGAACTTCCTGGCCTACCCGCGCGTCCATGGCGTGCTGGTGCGCGTGCGCGAGGTCGACGAGCGCATCACGCTGCGCGACCGCGCCGAGCACCTGCAGGACCGCCTGAGCGGCTATGCCGAGCAGTTGTCCGACCTCGTCATGCTCACCGACGCCGCCGGCGTGGTCGCCTACCAGTCGCCGGCCGCGCAGCTGCTGCTGGGACGCGCGCCGCGCGACACCGTGGGCCAGCCGGCGGCCGCCTTGTTCATCGAGGACGACCGGCCGGGGTTCAGCCGCGCGCTGCGCGCCGCCATCGATGCGGCCGACGGCGAGCGCCGGCGCAACTACCTGGCCCGCGCCCGCGGCGCCGACGGCGTGCTGCATACGCTGTGGGTGAGCATCCGCAACTGTCTGGACGATCCGCAGCTCGGCGGCATGGTGGTTACCGCCGCCGATGTCTCCACGCTCATCGCCGAGGCCGGGCCCGACGCGCGTCAGGCACGCCAGCTCGAGCTGCGCGACCGCCTGCTGCACCTGGCGATCCAGTCGCGCGCCGACTTCGTCCAGTCGCTCTCCGGCGTGCTGCGCTCGGGTGCCGATGCGCTGCGCGCCGGCATGGCCGGGTTCTGGCGCTTCGACCGCGCCACCGAGACGCTGGTGTGCGAGGCGGTGTACTCGCGCGCTGACCAGCGCTTCCTGCGCGAATGGATCGGCACCGATTTCCCGGCGGCCGGCGTCGTCGAATCGCTGCAGCGCCTGCGCGAGCGCACCCCGCTGGCGCTTGCCGACACCCGGGTGGACGGTGCCAGCCGCGATCCCCGCTGGGACGGGGTGCGCGCCTTTCTCAGCGCGCCGGTGATGCTCGAGGGCGAGGTGATCGGCGTCATCGCCGTCACCGATGCCGTGTCGCGCCGCTGGGAGGACGACGAGATCGGCTTCATCGCGACCGCCTCGCTGATGGTCGCCCTGGCGGTCGAGGCGGCGCAGCGCGTCGAGGCCGAAGGGCGCATCGAGCAGCTGGCCTGGTACGACCCGCTCACCGGCCTGCCCAACCGCAACCTGGTGCGCGAAAGCCTGCGCGATGCGCTGCTGTCGGCCACCGGCCGCAAGCGCCGCGTCGCGGTGCTGCTCATCGACCTGGACCGCTTCAAGGACGTCAACGACACGCTGGGTCACCTGGTCGGCGATTCGCTCATCAAGTCGGCCGCCGAGGTGCTGCGCGACGTGGTCGGCAGCATGGGCACGGTGGCGCGCCTCGGGGGCGACGAGTTCATCGTGCTGGTCGAGGAGTTCACCCATCGCCAGGAGATCGCCGAGCTCGCCGCGCGGGTGGCCCATGCGCTGCACCGCAGCGACTTCGTGCCCAACGTCGTCACCCAGGTGTCCGCCTCGATCGGCGTGGCGCTGTTTCCCGAGCACGGCCGCGAGATCGGCACGCTGCTCAAGAATGCCGACGCGGCGATGTACCAGGCCAAGCGCGACGGCCGCAACCAGGTGAGCTTCTTCAACCCGATCCGCTACGAGCGCGCAGCGCGCGAGGTACGCCTGGGCATCGAGCTCATGAAGGCGGTGCAGGGCGAGACCGCGCAGTTCTTCGTCGAGTACCAGCCGCAGGTGGAGATCGCCTCCGGCCGCGTGATGGGCCTGGAGGCGCTGATCCGCTGGCGCCACCCGGTCCACGGCGTGCTAACGCCCGACCGCTTCATCGACGTCGCCGAGGTCAGCGGGCTGTCCGAGCGCATCACCCGCTGGGTCATGCACGAGGTCTGCAGCCAGATCCTGCGCTGGCGCCAGGTGCGGCCCGGATTCGACATCCCGATCTCCATCAACGTGGCCGGACGCGAGCTCGGCTCCAACGTGCTGCCCATCCTGGTGCGCTCCGCGCTGCAGCGCTACCGCATCGAGCCGCGCATGATCGCGCTGGAGATCACCGAGCGCACCCTGGTCAAGGATGGCGAGATCAACAACGACGTCGTCAGCGAGCTGGCCTCGCTCGGCGTCGGCCTGGTGCTCGACGATTTCGGCACTGGCTATTCCACGCTCGGCTACCTGCGCCGCATGCCGATCCGCGCCATCAAGATCGACCGCACCTTCATCGAGGGCGTGCCGCGCGACCCCGACAGCTGCGTGCTCGTCACCGCGATGCTGGGCGTGGCGCACCACTTCAAGCTGGCGGTGGTGGCCGAGGGCGTCGAGCACGCCGCGCAGGGGGCCTACCTGCGTTCCATCGGCTGCGAGTTCGCCCAGGGGCACTACTACTCGCGCGCGCTGCCGTCCTCGAAGATCGTCGAGCACCTGTCGGGCGGGCGGGCGGTCGGCGGCGACGCCGTGCTGAAGGTCTGAACCCGGGAGCAGCGCCCATGACGTACCAGTTTCTGCAGGTCGAGACGCGCGATCGGGTGGGGCTGGTGACGTTGCACCGGCCCGAGGCGCTCAATGCGCTCAACGACGCCCTGATGGACGAGCTGGGCTCGGCGCTGCTGGCCTTCGATGCCGATGACGGCATCGGCGCCATCGTGCTCACCGGATCGGCCAGGGCGTTTGCCGCCGGCGCCGACATCGCCGCCATGAAGGACCTGGGCTTCCTCGACGTCTACAGCGGCGAATTCATCACCCGCAACTGGGAGCAGATCCGGCGCGTGCGCAAGCCGGTGATCGCCGCGGTGGCGGGCTACGCGCTGGGCGGCGGCAACGAACTGGCCATGGCCTGCGACATCGTCATCGCCGCCGACAGCGCGCGCTTCGGCCAGCCCGAGATCAAGCTGGGCATCATTCCCGGCGCCGGCGGCACACAGCGCCTGCCGCGCGCCGTGGGCAAGGCCAAGGCGATGGACCTGGTACTCACGGCGCGCATGATGGACGCGTCGGAGGCCGAGCGTGCCGGGCTCGTCTCGCGCATCGTGCCCGCCGACCGGCTGCTCGACGAGGCGCTTGCCGCGGCGGCGCAGATCGCGTCGTATTCGCTCGCCAGCGTGATGATGGCCAAGGAGGCGGTCAATCGCGCCTATGAAATGCCGCTTTCCGAGGGCATGCTCTACGAGCGGCGCCTGTTCCACGCGCTGTTTGCCACCGCCGACCAGAAGGAAGGCATGGCCGCGTTCCTGGAGAAGCGGCCGGCCCGTTTCCGCCAGCGCTGAGGCGCTTTCCGCCGCCGTCGCTTTTGTCGTTGTAAATCAACGCGCTGCGAGGGGCCCCGGGGCCGCCTCCAGAGGGCGCTGTGACCCCAACTTGACAGCTTTTTTTCGCCCCCTCATAATCTCGTTTCTGTGCTGCCGCATTTCACGACGCAAACGGCCCTTGGTCGTTGCCGGGCGGCAGCCGCGATCTTTAAAAAACGAAACAACCGATAAGTGTGGGCGCTTGATGAGTAGGCGCAACCCTGCGAAGCAATTTGCCGCAAGGCAAAGGGCGACGCCGGGCGATCTACCAAAGAGTTGCTCACGAAATTGAATCAAATCAATTCCGCGAGTGTTTTACCAGCAGACCAAAGTAAGTTTGCTAAGGATATAAACTGAAGAGTTTGATCCTGGCTCAGATTGAACGCTGGCGGCATGCTTTACACATGCAAGTCGAACGGCAGCACGGGGGCAACCCTGGTGGCGAGTGGCGAACGGGTGAGTAATACATCGGAACGTACCCAGTTGTGGGGGACAACCAGTCGAAAGACTGGCTAATACCGCATACGACCTACGGGTGAAAGCGGGGGATCGCAAGACCTCGCGCTATTGGAGCGGCCGATGTCCGATTAGGTAGTTGGTAGGGTAAAGGCCTACCAAGCCGACGATCTGTAGCTGGTCTGAGAGGACGACCAGCCACACTGGGACTGAGACACGGCCCAGACTCCTACGGGAGGCAGCAGTGGGGAATTTTGGACAATGGGCGAAAGCCTGATCCAGCCATGCCGCGTGCGGGAAGAAGGCCTTCGGGTTGTAAACCGCTTTTGGCAGGAACGAAACAGTACGGGCTAATACTTCGTACGAATGACGGTACCTGCAGAATAAGCACCGGCTAACTACGTGCCAGCAGCCGCGGTAATACGTAGGGTGCAAGCGTTAATCGGAATTACTGGGCGTAAAGCGTGCGCAGGCGGCTTGATAAGACAGGCGTGAAATCCCCGGGCTTAACCTGGGAACTGCGCTTGTGACTGTCAGGCTAGAGTTTGTCAGAGGGGGGTGGAATTCCACGTGTAGCAGTGAAATGCGTAGAGATGTGGAGGAACACCGATGGCGAAGGCAGCCCCCTGGGATAAAACTGACGCTCAGGCACGAAAGCGTGGGGAGCAAACAGGATTAGATACCCTGGTAGTCCACGCCCTAAACGATGTCAACTGGTTGTTGGGAAGGTTCCTTCTCAGTAGCGAAGCTAACGCGTGAAGTTGACCGCCTGGGGAGTACGGCCGCAAGGTTGAAACTCAAAGGAATTGACGGGGACCCGCACAAGCGGTGGATGATGTGGATTAATTCGATGCAACGCGAAAAACCTTACCTACCCTTGACATGCCAGGAATTCCGCAGAGATGTGGAAGTGCCCGAAAGGGAGCCTGGGCACAGGTGCTGCATGGCTGTCGTCAGCTCGTGTCGTGAGATGTTGGGTTAAGTC
>JBBISD010000100.1:0-6113 GCA_037441485.1 Burkholderiales bacterium | reverse complement strand
GCCGCCGCCGACGCCGGCGCCGGCACCCGCGCCAGTGCCGGCGCCCGCCCCTGTACCGGTCGCGCCGCCCGACCTGGCACGGCCGGCCGACCAGGCGGCGCGCCAGCTGATGGCCTACCACGAGCAGCTGCGCCAGATGACGCCGCCCGAGGTCGGCAGCGAGATCACCCGCCTGGGGGCCGATGCAGCCGCGCCGGGCGGCGCGCCGCCAGACACCGTGCTCGACCTGAGCCTGGCCCTGGCCCAGCAGCACGGCGCCGGCGACCTGGCGCGGGCCAGCAGTCTGGTCGAGCCGCTGGCGCAAAGCGAGCGCCCGGAGCTGCAGCCCTGGCAGGCCATCGCGCGCCTGCTGGCGGCGCGCATCGCCGATCAGCGGCGCCTGGACGAGCAGGTTGAACGCCAGGCCAACCAGCTGCGCGAGTCCCTGCGCACCATCCAGCAGCTCACGGAAAAGCTCGAGGCGCTCAAGGCGATCGAGCGCAGCATGATCAAGCGGCCCACGGGCACGGACCCGCCCCCACCCGCGGCGGCCACGGCACCGGCCGGTCCGGCGGCCCACTAGCGGGCGGGGACCGCGCCACACCCCGCCCCAGCCGGCATGGCCAACCTCCTGCTCGTCGACGACGACCCCGACCTGCTCAAGCTGCTGTCGATGCGCCTGGGCGCCGCCGGGCACCGCGTCACCTCGGTCGAATCGGCCGAGGCGGCGCTGACCCAGCTGGCCGTGTCGCGCCCCGACCTGGTGGTAAGCGACGTGCGCCTGCCCGGCCGCGACGGCCTGATGCTGTTCGACGAGATACGCGTGCGCCACCCGACGCTGCCCGTCATCCTGCTCACCGCGCACGGCACGATTCCCGATGCGGTCGATGCCATGGCCCGCGGCGTGTTCAGCTACCTCACCAAGCCGTTCGACGGCAAGGCGCTGCTCGACAAGGTCAACGAGGCGCTGGCGCTGCCCACGCCGTCGATGCCGACGCCGGCCGGCGACGAGCAATGGCGCGCCCAGATCGTCAGCCGCTCCAACGTGATGGCCGACCTGCTGGCCGAAGCCAAGATGGTCGCGGCCTCCGATGCCAGCGTGCTGATCACCGGCGAGAGCGGCAGCGGCAAGGAGCTGCTGGCGCACGCCATCCACCGGGCCAGCCCGCGGGCGGCCAAGCCCTTTGTCGCGGTCAACTGCAGCGCGATTCCCGAGTCGCTGCTCGAATCCGAACTCTTCGGCCACGTCAAGGGTTCGTTCACCGGTGCCGTGAGCAACCACCGCGGCCTGTTCGAGGCGGCCAACGGCGGCACGCTGTTCCTCGACGAGATCGGCGACATGCCGCCGGCGCTGCAGGTCAAGCTGCTGCGGGTGCTGCAGGAGCGCAGTGTGCGCCCGGTCGGAGCCAGCCAGTCGCTGCCGGTGGACGTGCGCATCCTGTCGGCGACGCACCGCGACCTCGACGCGGCGATGGCCGAGGGCGGGTTTCGCGAGGACCTCTATTACCGGCTCAATGTCGTGTCGCTGCGCCTGCCGACCCTGGGCGAGCGCCGCGAGGACATCCCGCTGCTGGCCAACCACTTCCTGGCACGCCTCAACGCCAAGTACGGCAAGCGCCTGACCGGCTTCACGCCCGATGCGCTCAAGGCGCTGAGCACCGCCAACTGGCCCGGCAACGTGCGCCAGCTGCATAACGTCGTCGAGCAGGTGTGCGCGCTGACGACCACGCCGCTGATCGCGCTGCCGCTGGTGCAGCGCGCGCTGCGCGTGCCCACGATGGAGGTGCTCAGCTACGCCAATGCGCGCGAGCGCTTCGAGCGCGATTACCTCGTCGGCCTGCTCAAGCTCACCGACGGCAACGCGGCCGACGCCGCACGCCTCGCCGAGCGCAACCGCACCGAGTTCTACCGCCTGCTGCAAAAGCACGGCCTGACCCCCGGCCAGTTCCGCACCGACGCGGCCCCCCCCGCCAGCCCGCTGTCGCCGCCCGGTGACAGCCTCGACGCCAATAAATTCAAATAGTTGCCATGCCCGCCCGGCGCGCCTGTCGCCGGTTGGCGACAAAATGGCCGCCGCATCGGGCCAATTGCCCCGGAAAGCCGCGGCAAAGCCCGATTTCCAAACGCAAGTTATTGGTTTTCCTCACATTAGTCGTGGTGGCACGCGGATTGCATCCGTATCCGCACTGCCTTCAATAGAGCTGCCGGCCGCGAGGTCAGGCAGCACGCCGTGCCGCCTGCCCGTCTCTTCGCCCGTGTCCTGCGCATTGCCCGTCCCGCGGCCTGGGCCGGCGCAGCCGCGCTGCTGGCCCCCGGCGGCGCCCAGGCGTTCGGCTTCGAGGATGTCGCCGAGCTGGCCCGCGTGCGCGCGGCCGCGCCGTACGCCGCCGGCGACGCCAGCCTGCCCGACGAGCTCAGGAACCTGAGCTACGACCAGTACCGCGACATCCGCTTCAAGCCGCAGCAGGCGCTGTGGCACGCAGCGGCACCGGCCGAGGCGCTGCCCTTCCAGGTGATGTTCTTCCATCTGGGCAAGTTCCAGACCCACGCGGTCGCCGTCAACGAGATCGACGGCGACACCGTGCGCCACCTGGCCTTCGATCGCACCGGCTTCGATTACGGCGCCAACCACCTGAACCCGCAGGCCTGGGGCGACCTGGGATACGCCGGTTTTCGCGTGCATTACCCGCTGAACACTCCAGCCTACCGCGACGAGCTGGCCGTGTTCCTGGGGGCGAGCTACTTTCGCGCGCTCGGCCAGGGCCAGCGCTACGGGCTGTCGGCGCGCGGCCTGGCGGTCGACACGCCGGGCCCCGGCGCGGAGGAGTTTCCGCGCTTCGTCGAGTTCTGGATCGAGCGGCCCGCGCCGCTGGCCACGCGGCTGACCCTGTACGCGCTGCTCGATGGCGCGCGGGTCGCCGGCGCCTATCGCTTCGCGCTCGAGCCCGGCGACGAGACGGTGATGGACGTGCAGGCGCGCCTTTTCCTGCGGACGCCGGCCGGTGACGCCGCGGGCGGGCCAATCGGCACGCTGGGCCTGGCGCCCCTGACGAGCATGTTCGAGCACGGCGCCAACCAGCCGCGTGTCGACGATTTCCGGCCGGAAGTGCACGACTCCGACGGCCTGATGATCGCCACCGGCGATGGCCCGGACGGCGGCGAATGGCTGTGGCGCCCGCTGGTGAACCCGCGCCGCACGCTGGTGACGTCATTCGCGGTGCAGCGCCTGGCCGGCTTCGGCCTGATGCAGCGCGACCGCAATTTTGCCACCTACCAGGACAGCGAGGCGCGCTACGAGCGGCGACCCAGCGCCTGGGTCGCCCCGATCGGCGACTGGGGGCCGGGCCGGGTCGAGCTGGTGCAGCTGCCCACGCCCGACGAGACCAACGACAACATTGTCGCCTACTGGGTGCCGGCGCGCCTGCCCGCGCCCGGCGCGCCGCTGGATGTCGCCTATCACCTGCACTGGCAGGGCGACCGCCAGCAGCATCCGCCGGGCGGCTGGACGGTGCAGACGCGCCGCGGCCATGGCTTCGTCGATCCGGCCGCCGCGGTCGATCCGCAGGAAGTGCAGTTCGTCGTCGACTTCGACGGGCCGGCACTGCGCGCGCTCGACGCCGCGGCGCCCGTCGCCGCGGTGACCAGCACCGGACCCAACGCCACGGTGGTCGAGCGCAACGTCTACCGCAATGCCGCCGACGGCACCTGGCGCATGACGCTGCGCCTGCACCGCCTGCCTTCTCCCGATCCCGTCGAACTACGGGTCCACCTGCAATCCAACGAACGCACGCTGACGGAAACATGGACGACCATCATCCCCACCGAATGAATCTTCTGCCGCCAGCGGCGGCGGCACGATCGGTCAGCGACGTACCGGGCCCGAGCATGCCGCGCCTGCATCGCGGCACGATGACGCCCCGACCCTGGAAAGGCTTCACGCGCAGCGTGCTGGCCGCGGGCCGCGACGTGCTGCTGCAGGTCCCGCTGGCGGCACTGGCGGCACTGGGCCGCGCGGCCACGCCGTGGCGCACCCGCGCGCAGCCGCAGCCGGCGCCGGTGCTGCTGCCCTGGGAGCGCGCCGCCGTGCGGCGGCGCCGTGCGCTGCTGGCGATGGTGCTGCTGTCGGCCGGCGGCGCCACGACGGCGCTGAGCATGATCCTGCCGCAGCACGCCAATTCGACCCTGCGCATCGTGCAGATCGGCCTGTTCAGCATCCTGTTCGCCTGGGTGTCGGCCGGCTTCTTCACGGCACTGATGGGCTTCTGGGTGCTGTGGCGCGGCGACCGCCATGCGCTGTCGGCGCGCTCGGCCGGCAGCGGTGCGATCGATCCGGCGGCCCGCACGGCGCTCATCATGCCGATCTGCAACGAGCAGGTCGGCAGCGTCTTTGCCGGCCTGCGCGCCACGTGGGAGTCGCTGGGCGCGAGCGCGGCCGCCGGCCTGTTCGACCTCTACGTGCTGTCTGACACCAACGATCCGGAGATCCGCGCGGCGGAACTGGCGGCCTGGGCCCAGCTGCGCCGCGACAGCGGCGCCGACGGGCGCATCTTCTATCGCTGGCGCCAGCGCCGCACCAAGCGCAAGTCGGGCAACGTCGCCGATTTCTGCCGCCGCTGGGGCCGCGACTATCGCTACATGGTCGTGCTGGACGCCGACAGCGTGATGAGCGGCCAATGCCTGGAAACGCTGGTGCGCCTCATGGAAGCGCATCCGCGCGCCGGCATCCTGCAGACCGCGCCGCAGACCTGCGGCCTGACCACCGTGCACGCGCGCTCGCAGCAGTTCGCCGCGCGGGTCGCCGGCCGCCTGTACACCGCCGGCATGCAGTTCTGGCAGCTGGGCGAGTCGCACTACTGGGGCCACAACGCGATCATCCGCGTCGCGCCGTTCATGCGGCACTGCGCGCTGGCGCCGCTGGCCGGGCGCGGCGGCCTCAGCGGCGAAATCCTGTCGCACGACTTCGTCGAGGCCGCGCTTATGCGCCGCGCCGGCTACCACGTCTGGCTGGTCAATGACCTGCCCGGCAGCTACGAGCAGCAGCCGCCCAACCTGATCGAGGAGCTGCTGCGCGACCGGCGCTGGTGCCAGGGCAACCTGCAGAACGCCCGCCTGATCGCCGAACCGGGGCTGCACGGCGTGCACCGCGCGATGCTGCTCACCGGCGCGCTGGCCTACCTGTCGGCGCCGCTGTGGCTGGGCTTCGTCCTGCTGGGCGCGGGGCTGTGGCTGTTTTCCGCGCCGGTGGCCGCCGCCACGCCGGCCCTGCCGCTGGCCGTGGCGCCGCTGTGGCTGGCCACCGCCGTAATGCTGACGCTGCCGCGCGTGCTGGGCGTGCTGGCCATCGTGCTGCGCGGCGAGCAGCGCAGCTACGGCGGCGCGGCCGCGCTGGTGCGCAGCACCCTGCTCGAAGGCGGCCTGTCGGTGCTGCAGGCCCCGGTGCGCATGATGGCGCACACGCTGTTCGTGTTCGTCGCCCTTAGCGGCCTGCGCCTGGACTGGAAGTCGCCCCCGCGGGAAGCCACCGACCTGCGCTGGAGCGACGCGGCCGGGCGTTTTGCCGGCCTCGGTCTGGCCGTGCTGGCGATCTCGGCGCTGGCCTGCCTGGTGCAGCCGATGGCCATTGTCTGGCTGGCACCGATGATCCTGCCGCTGCTGCTGGCCGTGCCGCTGGCCGTGCTGACCGGCCGCGCTACGCTGGGCGAGCGCGTGCTGGCCCGGCGCCTGCTGCTCACCCCCGAGGAATACAGGACGCCGGTCGTGCTGCAGCGGGCCTGGGCGCATGCGCGGCGCGCGGCGCCGGCCCCCGCCTGGCGCGACGTGCTGGCCGATTCCTGGCTGTTCGACGTGGCGCGCGCCGCGATGGGACCGCGCAACACCGCATGGGGCAGCCGCGGCCGGGCGCGCCGCCTGCTGGTCAGTGGCCTGCTCAGCGACCGCGATACCGAGCGACTCAGCGCCGCCGAACGGCTGCGCGTGCTGGCCGAGCCGCAGACGCTGGTGCGCCTGCGCGACCAGTTCGCCGCCGGTGCGCGTTTCCGGCCGCAGCGGCGCACCGGCGACCGTGCCACCAGCGAGGCGGCACGCGGTGCGCCGCACGCGCCGCCCGAGCGGCGCCGCAGCGCGGTGCGCCTGGC
>JBBISD010000099.1:0-6263 GCA_037441485.1 Burkholderiales bacterium | reverse complement strand
AGATGAGGTCGGCCGAGCGCTTGCGGTCGGTGATATCGCGGGCGATGCACAGCATGTTGCCCGGCTTCGCGCTCTTGTCGCGCAACGGGCTGGCGTGCATTTCCAGCCAGCGCAGCGCGCCGTCGCCGCCGCGCACCTGGAACTCGAGCACGCCGCGGCCGCCCTCGCAGGCGCGCTTGTGCAGGTCGAGGAACGCCCGGCGGTAGCGGGAGAGCACGTAGGCCAGCACGCCGGCCGACTGGATCTCGGCCAGGTCGTGGCAGCCGAACAGCTTGAGCCCCGCGGCGTTGATCTGCAGCAGGTCGCCATCGCGGCCGATCACGGCCACGCATTCGGGCTCGCTGCGCAGGATCGAGTCGAGAAAGGCGTCCTTCTCGTCGAGCGCCTGCGCCGCCCGCAGGCGCTCGCTGGTGTCCTTGACGATCAGCACGATGTAGTCGACCTGGCCCTGGGGCGTGCGCACCGCACGCGCCGCAATGCGGGTGTGGACCGTGTGCCCGTCCTTGTGCAGGTAGCGCTTCTCGCCCTCGTACTCCTCCAGGCCGCCGTCGACGAAGCGCTCCCAGGTCGCCTCGCTGACGGCCAGGTCGTCCGGGTGCGTCACGTCGGCCCAGGTGCGCTCCAGCAGCTCGTCGCGCGTGTAGCCCAGCATCTGGCACAGCGTGTCGTTGACCTCGATCCAGCGCCGGTGCGCGCCGGTGGCGGCCATGCCGACCATCGAGCGGTCGAAGTACGCCCGGAAATGCTGCTCGCTGTCGCGCAGCTGCGCTACCGCCGCGGCGTGCGCCTGGGCGTGGTCGATCGCATCGAGCGCGAAGCCGATGTCCTTGCCGATCTGGCACAGCAGCGCGATGGCTTCCGAGTCGAACGAGTCCTTGCGGCCGCTGTAGACGCCCAGCACCGCAAAGGTCGCACCACCGCGCGGAATGGGAAAGCAGCCGACGGCGCGGAACTCATGGCGTGCGGCCGCCTTGCGCCACGGTCCAGTGCTCGGATGGTTGGCGAAGTCGTTGATGATCGTGCATTCGCCGGTGCGAAACGTGCGTCCGGCGGGGCCGTGCCCCTCGGCCACGTCCGCCGAAGGAGCGATGATGATCGATTCCAGGTAGGCGAGGCCGGTGCCGTAGCGGGCCAGCGGCACCAGGCGCTTGCCCTCGTGGTCCGGATAGCCGATCCAGGCCATGCGCATTCCGCCGAAGTCGACCGCGACGCGGCATACCGCCGACAGCAGCGCGTCCTCGGCGGGGGTCTGCACCAGGAACTGGCTGATCTCGCTGCGCGCGCGGTAGAGGTTGGTCAGCCGCGCGATGCGCTCGTCGGAACGGCGCCGCTCGATAGCGATGCTGGCCAGCTGGGCGGCCTCGGCGATGCGCTGCAGTTCCCGGGCACCGGGCTCTTGCACGGTGCGGTAATAGACCGCCATCGTGCCGAGCACCTCGCCATTGGTGGCGTTGATGGGTTCGGACCAGCAGGCGCGCAGGCCGGCGGCCAGCGCCGCATCGCGGTAATCCACCCACAGCGGGCTGGCCGCAATATCGCTGACCACCACGCGTTCACCCCAGTAGGCGGCAGTGCCGCAGGAGCCGACCTCGGGTCCGATCAGCGCACCGTCGATCAAGCGGCAGAAGTCCGGCGGCAGGCTCGGCGCGCTGGCCACGCTCAGGCGGGTGCCGCCGTCGCCCAGCAGCATGATCGATGCGACCAGGCTCGGGTCGTCGTGCTCGAGCTCGCGCACGAGGTGGTCGAGGATCTCTTCCAGCGGTGCGCCGCGGGCGATGCGTTCGAGGATGCGACCATTGACCGCCGCGGCGGCTGTGCCCGGCGCTTCCGGCGCTTCGTCGCGCGCGGCGAGGTCCAGCGCCGTGCGCAGTTCGCGCTCGGCGGCGGCCTGGGCGTGCAGAGGTGCTCCCATGTCGGGTGCTCAGCTCCGGTCTCGCATGTCGTTGTCGGGGCGTCGATCCACCAGCCGGGGGCAGGTCGCGGACACGAGCGGCGCCCCGGCCCGTTTGGCCCCGAGGAGGAAAGTGTGCGGGAACCGGCAGGGACCCCATTGTGGTTATAGGGTTGCTTTCGCCGGGTAAACCGGGGTTTTGGGCGCTATCAGGTAGGCGCGTGCCGTGCCGATGGGGATCCGGCTCGCCATCGGCCGCGAAGCCGCATCGCCAGCGCGCCGAACGATGTTCGATTGATATCATGCGGCGCCCATGGACGTGCAAGGAATCACATGCGCCGAGCAGGTTGTTTCCCGCTTTTGTGTCTGCCGATCATAGGGCTGGCCTCTTCCGCCGCGCTGGCCTGGGGGCAGGAGGGCCATTCGATCGTCGCGGAAATCGCCCAGCGCCGGCTAGACCCGGCGGCGCAGGCGGCAGTGGCGGCGGCGCTGGGCCCCGGCGTATCGCTGGCATCGGTATCGAGCTGGGCCGATGGCCAGCGCAGCGCGCACCCGGAAACGGCGAACTGGCACTTCGTGGATATTCCCCTGGCCGCGGCCCCTTACGACCAGCAGCGCGATTGCCCCGACAATGCGGCGCACGGTGACTGCGTGGTGCGGGAACTCGAGCGCCTGCGTTGGGATCTGCGTTGTCTGCCCACCGGCGACGGCCGCCGGGACGCGCTGCGCTACGCGGTGCATTTCGTGGGCGACCTGCATCAGCCCCTGCATACCGTTGGCGACAGGATGGGCGGCAACCATCAGCCCGTGCACGGGGCGATCGCGGGGCTGACCTGCAAGCGCAACTGCGAGCTGGGCGCCGAAACCGCCAACCTGCACGTGCTGTGGGACACCACGCTGATCCGCCGCACGGTCTGGGACTGGGGCAGCTACGTGACCCGTCTCGAGGACGGCCTGTTGCGCTCGCCCGATGTGCTCGGCGAGGCCGCCACTGGCACGCCGGCGCAATGGGCCAGCCAGACCCATGCGGTGGCGCAGTCGGTATGGAACGAGAAACTCGTCCCCGAAGATGGCGCGGTGGACGACGCGTACTACCAGGCCGTGCTTCCTCGGCTGGACCGCCAGCTGGCCCTGGCCGGGCTGCGGCTGGCGGCATTCCTCAACGGCGCCTACGGCGCAGCCGGCTGCGCGGTGCCCGCGCAATAGGCACCGCGCACGCTCTGGCGGCTAAAAGCCGTACGCGACGCTGCCGGTGATCGCGCGCGGCGCGGCATAGATGCCGCGCACGAAGTTATTGCCGTTCACGTCCGTATCGGTAAAGCCCGTATTGAGATAACGCCGGTCGAACAGGTTGTCCACGTTCAGGCCGACGCGCAGCGTCTGGTTCGAATTGCCGCCGCCCAGGCCGAAGGTGCGGGAGACGCCGGCATTGACGACCATGTGCCCGCCGATGATCGCGGACGACGGCGTCCCGGAATAGATCTGGTCCAGGTACTGTCGGCCGATGAAGCGGCCCTCGGCATTGGCGCGCCAGCCATCGAATTTCCAGGTGCCGCCCAGGCTCACCAGGTTCTCGGGAACGCCCGCCAGCGGCGAACCGGCGGTGACCTTGGATCCATTGATGCCGTTGCCGCCGGTGTAGTCGGAAAAGAACGTGGACGTGAAGCGGGCCTGGTTGTGGGCCAGGTTGAGATAGGCCTCGAGCTTGCCGGGAATCGCCATGGCGTCGAACGTGTCCATGAACTGCGCCTCGAAGCCCTGGTAGACCGAGCTGCCGCCGTTCTGGTAGAGGGTCAGCTGCGTCAGCGGATTGGTCGACGTGACGAACGTGTCGCGGAAATTCTCCTTGTAGGCGTTGAGCTCGACGCTGAAGCTGCCGCTGTGCAGCCGCATGCCCAGTTCGAAGTCGTCCACGTGCTCAGGCTTGAGTTGCGGTTGCACGATGACCGCGTTGGTCTGGAAGTTGGGGTACTGGATCGAGCCATAGTAGGCGCTGATGTCGGGCAGCTTGGTGTTCTTGCCGAACGCCGCGAACACGTTGAGGCCGTCGTTGACCTGGAAGTTCGCGCCCATCGTCGGCGAGACGAAGTGCTCGCTGTCGCTCACGCTGCCCGGCGAGGAATAGTAGATGCCCACGGCGTCGTTGTCCGAGGTCTGGGCGTGCACGTACTTGACGCCCGGCGTCAGGTGCAGGCGGTTGTCCATCAGCGCGATCACGTCCTGCGCGTACAGCGACGCCAGCGTGCGGCTGTCGTGCTCGTCCCAGGCGTCGTTGTAGCCGGTGATCTGCGGCACGGGGTCCGAGCCGTACCAGTACTCGCGCGAGTGCAGGCGCCCGTGGGTGAGGTTGCCGCCAACCGTCACTTCGTTGCCCGGCAGGTTGATGGTCACCGTGGGCGTGTCGCCGACGGCCGTGGTCGTGTAGCCGTAGAAGTGGAATGCGGTACCGACAGCCAGCGAGCCGAACACCGCATTGGGGTCGTAGGTCGGGCCGTACGGGCTGCCCACCCAGAAGCCGGGGCCCGGGCCGGATTGGGGCGTGTCCTCCAGCTGGTAGGGTTGGTTGGCGCTCTGCTGGTAAAGCGGGTTGGAATACGAGGTTCGCAGGTATTCGTTGCGCGAGAAGAAGGCCTTGTTCTCCACGACGACCGTGCCGCTGGCGCGCCACTTGGCGCCAAGGATCTCGAGCACGTTGGTGTCGTGGATTTGCGAATTGGTCCAGTCATGCGGCCACTGGTAGGTGGTGCCGTACTGGTCGAGCAGCGGCAGCGGCATGTTGAATACCGCGGCGCCGCGATTGCTGTTGGCCAGGAAGAGGTTCGTGAGGTCAAGGTCGCTGCCCGCCTTGAACGTGGCGCCCCAGTACAGGTTGTTGTTGTAGTCGCCCGAGTCGTTGATCCAGCCGCGGCTGCCGGACTGCTCCACGGAGAAGATCTGTCGCAAGCCGCCGGTGTCGCCGGTATTGACCGTGGCGTGCCAGCCAAACGTGCCGAAGCTGCCGTAGCTGCCCCCAACTTCGCCGCTGAAGCCGGCCGCCGGCAGGCGCGGGTTGAAGTTGATGGTGCCGCCCAGGGAGTTGTAGGAGTTGACCGACGGATTGTTGATGCCGCGGTAGAGCTGCACGGCGCCCATGTTGTTGGGCGTGATCAGCACGTTGTTGCGGTTCTCCGCCTGGCCGGTAACGCCGCCATTGAAGACATCGTTCACCGAAATGCCGTCGTAGGTCTCGGAAAACTGTCCGGAATTGAAGGCGCGAAAGTAGATGCTGGTCTCCACGCCCAGCGGTCCGTTGGTGTACACGAAGATCGACGGCTGGGAGCCCAGCAGCGTCTGGGCGGTCGACGCCGCACCGGGCGAGAGGTTGCGAATATCCTCGCTGGGGATAACGTTCTCCGTGTACGGCGTGGTGGGCGCCACCTGCGGATCAGAAGCGCCGGTCACGGTGATGGGTTCCAGCGCCGCTGCCGTCGCGGACAGTCCTTCGCCGCTTTCCGGCGGAACTGCCGGCTCCGCGGCATGCGCCCCTCCGGCCAGCATGGCCACGACCATCGTGATGGCGGGCGCGCACTGCATCCGCCGGGGCTGCGTGGCTGGCCGCTGAAGGCAAAGGGGCGTCGGCTTGATCGGCATGTCGGCTCTTTCACGCTGCGGGTGGAGAAAGGGGCCGAGACTAGGGGCGGTTTATTGCGTTTCAATGTCATTGGCGCCGGATGCGTAAAGCGTTGTTGCGGAGCAACACGCCTGCGGCCGAGGGCGTATGCCCTGCTTCCGACCGCTACTCGGGATCCAGGCGATCGATCGCCCAGGTCACCACACCCAGCAGCACGTACCCGGTGGCCAGCAACACCGTGGACGGAGGCAGCGCGGCGTTCGGAACGAACAGGTGCCCGTCGGGAAACGGCGAGTGGATCACTCCGAACAACGTAAGGCAGGCCGCCAGCGCGCTCACGGCCAGCATGCGGCCCCGGCGGCGATCGATGATGTCGATGAGCAGGGTGCTCCACAGCATGCTGGTGATGATGAATCCGTTGGCCAGCAGGGCCAGCACGCGATAGCCGGCCAATTGCGCGCCCGGCAGCTGCTCGGGGGCCATTCGCAGCGCACCCAGCAGGGCGTTGGACTGCACGAAGGCCAGATCGGCGATCGCGGGCAGGAAGGCGATGGCGACCGCCGGAAGGTGGCGGGTGTCGGTCTCCCGAAAGGCCTGCGTGCTCAGTTCCAGGCCGACGAAGACGATGATCGGCACCAGCACAGCCTCGGGCAGCCAGGAAACGATCAGTCCGACGAGGCCGGTGCAGGCTCCCAGCCCGATGAACAGGCCGGTTGCCGCCGTGTAGCCCGCGCGGCAACCCATGCGCTTGTATGCCGGATG
>JBBISD010000098.1:0-6540 GCA_037441485.1 Burkholderiales bacterium | reverse complement strand
GGCATCGGCGCGGGCGTGGCCGGCAGCTGGGCCGCGCAGCACTGGCCCTGGTGGTCGCGCCGCCGGGCGCCCGCGCTGCTGGCCCTGGTCGTGCTGGCCTGCGCCGTCGCGCTGGCCCTGAGCGACACCGGCTACCCGCTGGCACGGCCGCTGCAATGGTGCGCGGTCGCGCTGGGAGCCGGCGCCGCCCTCTGGACCCTGGCGCGGCCCGGCCGCCCCGGCGCGATGCCGGCACCATGAGCACCGGCACCGGCACGGCGGGCAACACGCGCGCGCTGGCGCTGCTGCTGCTGGCCTGCGCGCTGCTGCTGCTGCCCAGCCTTGCGCTGTATCCGCTGTTCGACGTCGACGAAGGGGCGTTCTCGGAGGCCACCCGCGAGATGCTGCGCAGCGGGGACTGGCTGTCGACCACGCTCAACGGCCTGCCGCGCTACGACAAGCCGATACTCATCTACTGGCTGCAGGCCGCCAGTGTCGGGCTCCTGGGCCTGAACGAGTTCGCGCTGCGCCTGCCCTCGGCGCTGGCCGGCCTGGCCTGGGTATGGGCGATCGCGGCGTTTGCCATCCCGCGGCTGGGCCGGCGCAGCGCCGTACTGGCCGGCTGGATCGCCGCCTCGAGCCTGGGCGTGCTGGTCATCGCGCGTTCGGCAACGGCCGATGCGCTGCTCAATGCGCTGCTGGCCGCGATGATGTTCGATCTGTGGCGCCACTTCGACGGCGGCGATCGGCGGCCGCTGCGCCGCGCCTACGTCTGGATGGCGCTGGGCGTGCTCGCCAAGGGTCCGATCGCCGTGCTGATCGCCGGCGGCGTCGGGCTGCTGTTCTGCGCCGCGAGCCGCCGCTGGCGCGACGGGTGGCGCGCCGCCACCGACCCCTGGGGCTGGCTGCTGCTGGTGCTCATCGCCCTGCCGTGGTACGCCGCCCAGTTGGCGATCCACGGCCGCGACTTCGTCGACGGATTCCTCGTGCGGCACAACCTCGACCGCTTCACCGGGACGCTGGAAGGTCATGGCGGCCGCCACTGGTACAACCGGCTGTACTACCTCGTGCTGCTGCCGGGGCTGCTGCTGCCCTGGAGCGGGCTGCTGCCGGCGGTGGTGCGCGACGCCGTGCGCGAACGCACCGACCCGCTGACCGGCTACCTCGTGCTCTGGTTCGGCTTCGTCTTCGTGTTCTTCTCGCTGTCGGGCACGCAGCTGCCGCACTACCTGCTCTACGGCATGACGCCGGTATTCCTGCTGGCGGCCCGCCAGGTGGCGGCATCGGGCGGCCTGCTCAACGTCGCGCTGGCGCCGTGCCTGCTGCTGGTGGTGCTGCCCGGCGTGCCGGCGCTGGTGCAGGCCTGGAGCGAACGTCGTAGCGCCGCCCCGCTGCCGTTCTATGCCGCCCAGGCGCGCCGCGCCCTCGAGGCCGCCGCACCGGCCTATTACACGCTGACAGTCGCCTGCGCCGTGGCCGGGCTGGTGCTGCTCGGGCTGCGGCGCTGGGAGGCGTGGCGGCGCGGCGTCGCCGCCAGCGTGCTGCTGGGCATCGCGCTGGCCTACGGCTTCACGCCCTGGCTGGGCGAGGTGCTCAACGGACCGCAACGCCGCGCGGCGGCGCTGGCGGCGGGCCTGCCGGGCAGTGCCGTGCAATGGGATTTTGCCGCGCCGAGCTTCAGCGTCTACCGGGGCCAGGAGACGCCGGTCCGGGCGCCCGCGCCCGGCGAACTGGCGATCACGCGCGCCGATCGGCTCGATCCGGCGATGCCGCTGGATATCCTGTTCCAGGAGGGCGGCGTCGTGCTGGTGCGGCGGCGCTGACGGCGGTCCGGCACGCTCACTCAATAGTGGTTGCCGCGGGCCAGCAGCACGGTCATCGCGCGCACGACCTCGTAGCTCGCCCAGTCGGCGGCACGCTCCCAGCGCGACCGCCGCGCATAGTCGGCGGCGTCCAGGCGGCGCGCACCGCCGCGCACCGCCTGCTCGATGTGGCCGCGCAGTTCGTCGCAGAACGCGCGGTCGCGCACGATGACATTGGCCTCGCGGGCCAGCAGCAGGCTCAGCGGATCGATGTTGCTCGAACCGACCGTCGCCCAGTCGCCGTCGATCACCGCGACCTTGGCGTGCAGGTGGCTGCGGCGGTACTCGTGGATGTGCAGGCCGCCGGCCAGCAGCTGGCCGTAGAGCGCGCGCTGCGCGAAATGCTGCAGCCGGTATTCGGCCCGCCCCTGGAGCAGCAGCGTGACGTGCACGCCGCGGCGCGCCGCGGCCAGCAGCGCGCGCCGCATGCGCTGGCCCGGCAGGAAGTACGCGCAGGCGATGACGATCCGCTGGTGCGCGCCGCCGATGGCGCGCAGGTAGTTGCGCTCGATGCCGTGGCGATGGCGCAGGTTGTCGCGCAGCACCAGCGCGGCGCGCACCCCCGGAACCAGCGGCGCGGGCCGGACCAGGCGACGCGGCGCCGGCTCCGGCGGCGCGCCCCAGCGGGCCACGCCGACGGCCCACCACAGGCGGCGCATCGTGCGGGACATCGCGGCCACGATCGGGCCCTCGCACCGCACCGCGAAGTCGAAGCGCGGATCGATGGCATCGCCGGTGCGTTCGTCGCGTTCCGGGCTGTCGTCGAGGTTGATGCCGCCGACGAAGCCGATGCGGTCGTCGATCACCGCCATCTTGCGATGCAGGCGCCGCAGCAGGCGCCGGCGCAGGCGCCACCAGCGCTCAGGCCGGTAGATGCGCAGTTGCGCCCCGAACTGCGCGAAGCGCTGCACGAGTTGCCGGGCGAATTCGCCGCCGCCGAACCCGTCGACCAGCACGCGCACCTCGACGCCGCGGCCCGCGGCGGCGGCCAGCGCGGCGATGACGGCGTTGCCGTTGCGGTCGTCGGCCAGGATGTAGGTCTCCAGGTGGACCGAGCGCTGCGCGGCAGCGATCGCCTCGAGCAGGGCCTGGAAATAGCCTGGAACCGAGGCCAGCAGGCCGATGCGGTTGCCCTCCGAAAACGCGGTCCGCAGGCGGGGGTCGAAGGTGTCGGCGATGCGCTCGGCGATGACCCGGGACGCTCGCATCGGCCTACAACTCCACGTCGGCGATCAGGGGCGCGTGATCGGAGCAGCGCGCCCAGGATCGGCCGCGGGGCACGCGCGCGCCGTGCACGCGGATGCCGCGCAGGTAGATGCGGTCGAGCGTGAGCACCGGCGCGAAGCTCGGGAAGGTGCGCGCCACCCGCACCGGCGGGCGCCAGCCCAGCAGCCGGCCGAACCAGTTGCGCGGCACGCCCGGGTCGAACGCCTCGCGCATGCCCAGGCGTTCGCGCAGTTCGGCGTCGACGCCGCGCTGCCAGTCGTTGAAGTCGCCGGCCAGGATCAGCGGCGCGCCGGCCGGGACCTCGCGCTCGATGAAGCGCGCGACCCAGTCGGCCTGGCGCATGCGGCTGCGCTTGGCCAGGCCGAAGTGCGCGCAGATCAGGTGGATGCCGGTGCCGGCGGGCAGGCGCGCCACCGCGTGCAGCATGCCGCGCTGCTCGAGCATGTGGTCGGAGATGTCGTGGTTGGCGAAATGCTCGATGCGCAGGCGCGACAGGATGGCATTGCCGTGGTGGCCGTGGGGATAGACGGCGTTGATGCCGTAGGCACGGTGCTCATAGCCGGTGGCCGAGAGCAGGTCGAGCTGGCTCACCGCCGGACCGGCATCGAGGCGCCGCGCCAGCCGCTCGTTGCGGTCCTGCACCTCCTGCAGGAAGACGACGTCGGCGTCGATGCGGTGCAGCGCCATGCGCAGCTCGGACACCCGCGAGCGCCGGCCGAACGCCGACACGCCCTTGTGGATGTTGTAGGTGGCAATGCGCAGGCGGACCGGTTGCATCGGGACGCGGCCCTCGGCCTGGTACCTAGCGGTGGCGCACGCGGCGACGGCGGACCGGCATGGGCGCTAGCCGGCCGGCTTGGCCTCGGCGCGGCGCACGCGGATATGCAGTTCGCGCAGCTGCTTCTCGTCGACCGGCGAGGGCGCCTGGGTGAGCAGGCACTGCGCGCGCTGCGTCTTGGGAAAGGCGATGACGTCGCGGATCGATTCGGCGCCGGCCATCATCGTCACGATGCGGTCGAGGCCGAAGGCGATGCCGCCGTGCGGCGGGGCGCCGTACTGCAGCGCGTCGAGCAGGAAGCCGAACTTGCTGGCGGCCTCCTCGGGCCCGATCTTCAGCGCGCGGAAGACCTTGCTCTGGATCTCCTCGCGGTGGATACGCACCGAACCGCCGCCGATCTCCCAGCCATTGAGCGCCAGGTCGTAGGCCTTGGCCAGGCAGCGCCCCGGGTCGGTCTCCAGGAAATCCTCGTGGCCGTCCTTGGGGGCGGTGAACGGATGATGGGCGGCAACCCAGCGCTGCTCGCCCTCGTCGAACTCGAACATCGGGAAGTCGACGACCCACAGCGGCTTCCAGCCCGCCTCCGACAGGCCCTGGGCGCGCCCGAACTCGGAATGGCCGATGCGGGTGCGCAATGCGCCCAGGCTGTCGGCCACGACCTTGGCGCGATCGGCGCCGAAGAAGATGAGGTCGCCGTCGACCGCGCCGGTGCGCTCGAGGATCGCCGCCAGCGCGGCATCGTGCAGGCTCTTGACGATCGGCGACTGCAGGCCGTCGCGGCCGAGCGCGCGCTGGTTGACCTTGATGTAGGCCAGGCCCTTGGCGCCGTAGATGCCGACGAACTGCGTATAAGCGTCGATCTCGGAGCGCGCCATCGCCCCGCCGCCGGGAATGCGCAGCGCGGCCACGCGGCCATCCTTGAGCTCGGTGGCGGCGCGGAAAATCTTGAAGTCGACCGTGCGCATGACGTCGGTGAGCTCGGTGAGCTGCAGCCGGACGCGCAGGTCGGGTTTGTCCGAGCCGTACAGCGACATCGCATCGGCGTAGCGCATCACCGGGAAGGGGTCGGGCAGGTGCACGCCCAGCACCTCGCGAAAGACCTCGCGGATCATCACTTCCATCAGGCCGCGGATCTGGATCTCGTCGAGGAACGACGTCTCGATATCGATCTGCGTGAACTCGGGCTGGCGGTCGGCGCGCAGGTCCTCGTCGCGGAAGCACTTGACGATCTGGTAGTAGCGGTCGTAGCCGGCCACCATGAGCAGCTGCTTGAACAACTGGGGCGACTGCGGCAGCGCGAAGAACATGCCCTCGTGGACGCGCGACGGCACCAGGTAGTCGCGCGCGCCCTCGGGCGTGCTCTTGGTGAGCATCGGCGTCTCGATGTCGAGGAAGCCCTTGGCGTCGAGGTAGCGGCGCACCGCCATCGCCACGCGGTAGCGCAGGCGCAGGTTGTTCTGCATCGCCGGCCGGCGCAGGTCGAGCACGCGATGGGTGAGGCGCGTGGTCTCCGACAGGTCGTCGTCGTCGAGCTGGAACGGCGGCGGCACCGAGGGGTTGAGCACGACCAGAGCCCGGCACAGCACCTCGACGGCGCCGGAGGTCAGCGTCGCGTTGGCCGTGCCCTGGGGGCGCGGGCGCACCAGGCCGTCGACCTGCACGCAAAATTCGCTGCGCAGCGCCTCGGCCGTGCGAAATACCTCGGCGGCGTCCGGATCGCAGACCACCTGCACCAGGCCCTCGCGATCGCGCAGGTCGATGAAGATCACGCCGCCGTGGTCGCGGCGCCGGTGCACCCATCCGTACAGCGTCACCTCGCGCCCGATGTACCGTTCGTCCACCAAGCCGCAATACTCCGTACGCATAAGCTCTCCGTCCCCTGTGTTCGGTTAAACGGCCGCCGCCACCGGCGCCGGCCAGGTCGTGCCGCCCGCGGCCTCAGGCATTGGCCGGATCCGCGGGTGCCGCCGCAAGCCCCTGGCCCGCCCCGAGGGGCGAGGCATGGGGCATCACGACCCCCATCGAGATCACGAACTTGAGCGCATCGTCGACGCTCATGTCGACGTCGTGGATTTCGCTGGGCGATACGATAAGCGTATACCCCGATGTCGGATTGGGCGCCGTGGGGACGTAGACGGTCACTGCCAGCGGATCCAGGCGCTGCGACAGCTGCGCCGCGGTGGTCCCGACGACGAAACCCACCGCCCACTGGCCGCGCTGTGGAAATTCCACCAGCACCGCGCGGCGGAACGCGTGGCCGTCCTGGGACAGCAGCGTATCGGAGACCTGCTTCACGCTGCGATAGATGTTCGACACGATGGGGATGCGGCTGAGCGCCGACTCCCACCACTGCACCAGGCGCTGGCCGATGATGTTGGCGGCGAGCACGCCGGTCAGCAGCACCACCAGGCCGGCGATCACCAGGCCGGTGCCCGGCAGGTGAAAGCCCAGCCAGTATTCGGGCCGCCACGATGCCGGCAGCAGCAGCAGCACCTGGTCCATGAAACTGAACAGGAAGTTGATGACCCAGATGGTCAGGCCCAGCGGTATCCACACGAGCAGGCCGGTGATGAGATAGCGCTTGAGCATGGCCCGGTCCAGCGTCATCACCTCAGCTCGTCGACGCCGGCGTGGCGGGCGTGGCCGCCGGCGCCGCGGCGGCGTCCTGCGCCGGGGCGGCGGCCGAGCCGGCCG
>JBBISD010000097.1:0-6756 GCA_037441485.1 Burkholderiales bacterium | reverse complement strand
CGGCCGACATCTTCACCTGGGAGGCGCGCGGCATGCCGGTGGACCTGCGCTTCCGGTACACGCTGCCGCACGATAGCGGGCAGGCCAACCTGGCGGTGCGCATCAACGACGAATTCGTCGAATCGTTCCCGCTGCGCCCCGCCGGCCCGGGCGGTACCGCCGAGCGTCTCGAACTGCCGTTTCTCGAAGACACCGGTACGTTGGTGACCCAGGGCCTGACGGTTCCGGCCTTCCAGCTCGGCCCCAACAACCAGCTGCAGTTCCAGTTCGACATCCCGCCGCAGGACCAGGGCCGCTGCCGCTCCGCGCTGGGTGGCTCGCAGGCCGCCATCGATCCGGACTCGACTCTCGACCTGAGCCACATCGAGCACTACGCGGCGATGCCGAACCTGGCCTACTTCGCCAACAGCGGCTTCCCGTTTACCAAGTACGCCGACCTGGGCCAGTCGGCGCTGATCCTGCCCGACCAGCCGCAGGCCAGCGAAGTCGAGACGGCACTTACCGTCCTGGGGCAGTTCGGCGCCGCCACCGGCGTGGCGGCCACGCGCCTGACGCTGCTGGGCGCCAGCCACGCCCAGGAGTCGGGCGACCGCGACCTGCTGGTGATCGCCAGCGGCGTTTCCAATCCGCTGCTCGAGACCTGGAAGGCGACGCTGCCGGCGCGCCTCGATTCGGCCCAGCGCGCCAGCTCGGCGCTGGGGCGCCTGGCCGACGCCGGCGCCGAATGGTTCAGCGGGGCGACGCCGCACTCGGTGCCGCGCGACGGCTGGACCGAACTGGCGGCCCGCGGACCGCTGGCCGCGATCATGGGTTTGGAGTCGCCGCTGCAGGCGGGCCGTTCGGTCGTCGTCCTCAATGCCACCGATGCGGCGACACTGCCGCGCGCCGCCGGCGCACTGATCGATGCGGGCAAGGTGCGCGATGTGCGCGGCGACCTCACGCTGCTGCGCGGCGATGCCGTGCAGTCCTGGCGCGTGGGCGACACGTACTTCGTCGGCCACCTGAGCTGGTGGCGCTGGGTCTGGTTCCAGCTGCACAGCCATCCGATCCTGCTGGCCATGCTCGGCCTGCTGCTCGGGGTGTTCCTTGCCCTGGTGGTGTTCCGCGCCATGCGGCGCATGGCAGCGCGGCGCCTCTCGGCGGACGCCTGAGGCCGGAGCGCGGCGGCGTGGCGCGGCAGCGGCTGCCCCTGACCCTGTTGTCCTGCATGCTTGCCGCGATCCTGGGCGCCCTGGGCGCCGAGGCGCGATCGGCGCCGGCCGGCTGCGCCTGGCCGGCCTGGGAAACGTTCCAGGCACAGTTCCTGCGCGATGGCGGGCGGGTCCTCGACCCGGGCTCGCCGGTGGCGCAGACGGTCTCGGAAGGCCAGGCCTACGCACTCTTCTTTGCACTGGTGCGCAACGACCGCGTGCGCTTCGAACAGATACTGCGCTGGACCGAGGACAACCTGGCCGGCGGCGACCTGTCGCTGCGCCTGGCGGCCTGGCAGTGGGGGCGGCACGCTGATGGCAGCTTCGGGGTGCTCGACGCCAACTCGGCGGCCGACGCCGACCTGTGGCTCGCCTATACGCTGGGCGAAGCCGGCCGCCTCTGGGGGGACCGGCGCTACCGGGCCCTGTCGTCGCTGCTGGCCGAGCGCATCCTGCGCGAGGAGACGGCCGAGGTTGCGGGACTCGGGGCGACGCTTTTGCCCGCGCCGCGCGGTTTTGCCACGGCGCAGGGCCGCTGGCGCCTGAATCCGAGCTACAGCCCGCCGTTCCTGATGCGCTGGTTTGCCGTGCGCAGCGCCGATGCGCGCTGGGAGCAGCTGCGGGCCAGCGCGGCGCGCGTGCTGCGCGACTCCGCCGGCGCCGGCTTCGCGCCCGACTGGGCCTACTTCCAGGAAGCCGCGGCAGCGCCCACCGGCACGATGGGCGGGTTCGACGCGGCCCAGTGGTCGCCGGCCGAGCGGGTCGGTTCGTATGACGCCATACGCGTCTATCTCTGGGTGGGCATGACCGACGCCGGCGATCCGCAGCGCGTGGCACTGCTGCAGCAACTGCAGCCGATGGCCGCGTTGACCGCGCGGCTGGGCGCCCCGCCACGCACGGTCGACACCGTGACAGCGGCCGCGCAGGATGCCGGCCCCGCGGGTTTCTCCGCGGCGCTGCTGCCATTCCTGGCGGCGCTGGGCCGCGCGGCGGAACTGGCCGCGCAGCAACGGCGACTGCAGGCGGATCCGCCAGCCGCGAACGCGTATTTCGACCAGGTCCTGGGCCTGTTTGGCAGCGGCTGGCTGGAGCGGCGCTTTGCCTTTGCCGCCGACGGCAGCCTGCTCCCGGCGTGGCAGCCGTGCCCGGCGCCGCCCCGCGCGCCATGAAGCGCAACGCGGTGGCGCGCGCGGGGCGCGCCCGGCCAGCGACGGCAGGGGCCACCGCGGCCGTGCTGCTGGCGTCGCTCGCTGCGCTGCCACCAGTGGCGGCCGCCGCGGCCGCGCCGCTGGCGCCCGCGCTCACGGTGCGCAATGCCAATGCGCTGGCCATCGACGAGTTGCTGCGCAGCGCGCGCCTGTGGCAGGCACTGGGTCGTCCGGAAGAAGAGCGCACGGTGTTGCGCAAGCTGCTGGCGGTCGACGCCGGCGAACCGCGCGCGCTTTTCCTGCTGGCCGAGCTCGAGTTCCGCGCCGGCCGCGGCCCGGAAGGCCAGCGCCTGCTCAACGCACTGCGCAGTCGCCGGCCGGGCAGTCGCGAGGCGCTCGAGCTGCAGGCCCTGGCGCGGGTCTACGCGCGCCAGACGGGCGGCCTGGCAGAACTGCGCCTGACGCTGCGCGGCGGCAACAGCGTCCGGGCGCTGGCCCTGGCGCGCGGGCTGTTTCCCGATGGCCGCCCCCCGGGCGACCTGGCCAACGAATTCGCGCCGCTGCTGTCCGGCGCGCCCGGCGGCTGGGACCGGCTGCGGGCGCTGTTCGCCGCGCGCGTCGCGGCCGATCCGAATCCGGCCGACCGCCTGAGCCTCTACGAGTTGCTGGCCCAGCATCCGGATACGCGCGCCGACGCGCTGCGCGGTTATGCCGACCTTTCGCGGTCGCACGACGCGCCGCCCGAGCGCGTCGCACAGGCCTGGCGCCATTCGCTGCTGACGCTGGGCAACGACGACGCCGACCAGGCCGAACGGCGGCGCTACCTGCAGCGCTATCCGGTCGATGGCGAGGTCAGCGCGGCACTGGCGCGCGCCGAGGCGGTGCGCGCGGCGGCCGGCCCCGGGCCTGACGACCCGGCCGTCCAGGCACGGCTGGCGGCCGTGGCCGCGATGGACGCCGGCGCGCTGGACGACGCCGAGGCACAGTTGCGGCGCAGCCTGGCGCTGCGCGCCGACGACGGCGAGACGGTCGGCACGCTGGGGCTGCTGCGGCTGCGCCAGGGGCGCGATGCCGAAGCGCTGCAGCAATTCGAGCAGGCACTGGCGCTGGAGCCGCCGCCGGCAGCGACGCGCGCGCGCTGGTCGGACCTTGCCGTCACGGCGCGCTACTGGGCGGCATTGCAGCGCGCGCGCGCGCTGCGCGATGCCGGCGACCTGGAGGGTGCGGCCCGCCTGGTGCTGTCGGTCCAGGCGACCCAACCCGACCAGACCGAAGCGGCCCGCCTGCTGGCGGCGCTGCGCACCCGGCAAGGCCGCGTTGCCGACGCCGAGGACCTGTATCGCGGATTGATCGCCCGCGACCTGGGCGACGCGCGCGCCTGGCGGGGCCTGCTGGCGCTGCAGCTGCAGCAGGGGCGGATCGATGTCGTCCTGGACCAGGCCCAGGAGCTGCCGCTGCGCGCCAATGTCGCCGTGGCCGACGCACTGGACGCCGGCGCGCTGCGCGATGCCGTGGCGCGCGGCGCCACCCAGCACCCGGACGCGGCGCTGCGCCAGCTCGAACGCGGCGTGCAATTGCTGCCGCAGGATGCCTGGCTGCGCTACGACCTGGCCCAGCAGTATCGGCGCCTGCAGTTGCCCGGCCTGGCGGGCGAGGTCATGCGCGAGGGCTTGCGCCAGTCGCCCGACGATCCGGCGATGCGCTATGCCGCCGCGCTCGTCGATGCCGCCAGCGACCGTGAGGACGAGGCGCTGGTCGGGGTCAGCGCGATCGCTGCGGACCACCAGACCGACGGCATGCGCGCACTGGCCCGGCGGCTGCGCTTCGAGCGCGACCTGGCCAATGCCCGCCGCGCGCTTGCCGCGGGCGATGCGGCCACCGATGCGCACTGGCGCGAACAGGCGTTGCAGGAGGCCGGCGAGGACCCGGATCGCCGGCTGCGCGTGGCGCGGGCGGCGCTGGCCGCCGATGACCCGGACGCCGCGGCACCGCTGCTCGACGCGCTGCAGCGCGAGGCCGCGGGGCTTGCGCCGGATACGCAGCGCAGCCTGGTGCGGGCACTGATCGACGCGGGCGCCCCGCAGGCGGCGCTGGCGCAGCTCGACCGGATGGATGCGGCCGCCGGACACGATGCGGCCAGCGCGGCGCGGATGGCCTTGCGCGCGCGCGCGCATCGCGCGCTGCACGACGCGCCGGCGACGCGTGTCGACATCGATGCCCTGCTCGCCCTGCTGCCGGCCGACGATGTCGCCGGCCGGCTCGAGGTCGTGCAGATACTCGACACCGACCGCCCGGCGGCGCAGGCCCTGATGGCCACGCTGCTTGAACGCCATCCGCAGGATGCCGAGGTGCTGCTCGAGGCCGCGCGCCAGGCGCAGCGCGATCGCCAGAGCGAGCGCGCACTGGCCTTGCTGCAGCAGGCCGACGCGCTGGCGCCGGGCGCAGGCGCGCCGACCGCTATCCCGCTGCTGGTGCCCGGCCCCGACGGATCGGTGGCCGCGCCAACGCCATCGCCCGCCGCCGATTCGGTTCAGCAGCGCGCCGGCGAACAGCGCCGTGCCATCGAGGCGCAGCGCCAGCCGCACGCCGACATCGGCCTGATGGCCAGCACGCGCAGCGCCGACGACGGCACCTCGACGCTGCGCGGTACCGAGATCCCGCTGCTCGCCGTCTGGCCGCAGGGCTACGCGGGACACTGGTTCGCCCAGGTCGACGCCGTGCGGCTCGACGCCGGGACGCTGCCGGCAGCGGCGGCCGACGCCGCGGCCTTCGGCAAGGTGCTGGCGCTGGCCCCGGCGGGCCTGCCAGCGGCGGTGGCGCAGACCGCTTCGGGCCTTTCCGCCGCCGGCGGCTGGCGCGGCGAGGACCGGCGTGTCGACCTGGGCGTCGTCGGGGCCGGCTTCAAGGTTCCCAGCCTCGTGGGCGGCTGGCGCGAGGCGCGCCAGTGGGGCGATACCGACGTCAGCGCCGAACTGTCGCGGCGGGTGCAGACCGGCAGCCTGCTGGCATACGCCGGCGCCGCCGACCCGGTTACCGGCGCCGTCTGGGGCGGTGTCACCAACACCGCCGTGAGCGTACGGGCCGGTCGCGACTTTGCGGCGCGCTGGAGCGGGTCGACCAGCCTCACGGCCGGGGTTCTGACCGGGCGCAACGTGCCGTCCAATCCGATGATCCAGTCGCGCACGGTCATCGAGCGCGACTGGATCCGGCGCCCCGATTTCCGCCTCAGCGTCGGCGGCCTGCTCAATGTGTGGCACTACGGCAGCAACGAGAGCTTCTACACCTTTGGACAGGGCGGCTACTACAGCCCGCAGCGTTACCTGTCGCTGGGCCTGCCGATCGAGATCGAGGGACGGCGCGGCGCCCTCGCCTACGACGTGCGGGCCACGCCCTCGCGTTCCTGGACCTACGAGCAGGACACGCCGTACTACCCCGGGCGCGCCGACCTGCAGGCGCTGGCCGGCAATCCGATGCATACCGCCGGGGCCGGCGGTGGGCTGGCGGGCAGCCTGCGCGCCGTGCTCGAATACCGGGTGACGCCGCATTGGGTGCTGGGCGCCTGGCTCGACATCGATCGCTCGGCGTATTACGCGCCGACCCAGGCGATGGTCTACCTGCGCTACTGGCTGCCGGAGCAGCGGGGGCCGGTCAGCTACCCGCCGCACCAGGTCGTGCCCATTTCCCAGTACTGACTGGGGGTATCGCCCCGCCGGGCGCCACCCGGCGCAAGGGCCGAATTGCGGTGCAAAACCCGGGCTTCACGACGCTGCCGGCCAATGGCACAACGGGCACTATCCGTGCATTGCCGTCTGCCGCCCCGTCCCCGGTTGCGCAGCACGGCGGGCATCGCGACCCTCGGGGCGCGCAATGCCGGATTCGATGGACGGCCCGCGCCGATGGATGTATCGAACCGCTTGCTCCACGTGTACGGCAAGACGCCGGCAGGAACGGCGGCATTGCGCTCGCCCCGCGATACCCTGCCGTCGCTGGCGCGGCGCATCCTCATCCTGATCGACGGCCAGCGCAGCGTCGGCGAACTGGCCGGCATGTTCGCCCACGATGCGCTCGAGGAGTCGCTCGCCCTGCTCGAGGGACAGGGCCTGATCGCATGCCTGCGCCACTTCCCCGACGAGGCACCGGGCTTTGCCGACACGACATTCTTCGCGCCGCTGGAAACGCCGGCGATGCGCCCGGCCGCGCGCACGCGCAGTACCCAACCGTACGTGCTGGCAGTGCTGGCGGCGCTGATCGGCGGCGGCGTGTACCTGGCGACCAGTGGCTCCGGCAGCGATGCTTCGGCGGACAAGGGGGCCGGCGCTGCGCCAGCGGCCGACGGGTCCTCCCCGGCCACCGAGCCGCAGCCCGGCGCCGCGGGGACGCCGGCCGCCGCCCCCGCTGCCGTTGCGGTGCCCGCCGCG
>JBBISD010000096.1:0-6762 GCA_037441485.1 Burkholderiales bacterium | reverse complement strand
GCCGCTGCCCCGGCCGGCGCCGCCGGCCGCAAGCCCCGCGGCAAAGGCAGCGGCACGTCCGGCCCCGCCGCCGCCCGCGCCGCCCCTGGTGCAGCCGGCGCCGTTTCTCAAGCTCAAGGTGCGCCGCCAGATCACGCCGCTGCTGCCCAAGGCGGCGCGTGACCTGGGCATCGCCAGCGGCCGCGTGGTGGTCGTGCTGCAGGTAAATCCGGGCGGCACGGTCGATCACGTCGACCTGATCAGCGCCACGCCCCCGCAGGTCTATGACGAGGACATGCAGATGGCGTTCGAGGAATGGACGTTCGAGCCGCTGGGCATCCCCGGGCGCATGACCGTCGAAGTGCTGGTGGGCAACCCGGCTGCGGCGCCGGCGCCCTAGACGCCCTCACCCCACCGCGAGATGCCTACGACGCCAGCTTGAATTCGGGGTGCAGCAGGTGCGGCTCGAGCCAGTCGTGCAGGTGGCGCACGGCCAGCAGGATGCTCTGGGTGTTGACGTTGAACAGGATGCAGTCGAGCTCGTCCAGGAAGCGCAGGTTGCGCGTCTTCAGGTCGATGTGACTGTCGTAGGGTGACGTGCCCAGGTGGTGCGCCTCGTGGGTGAAATGGGCGCGCAGCAGCGCCGCGATCTCGGCGACATCGCGCGCCAGCTCGGTCGGCGGTACGCCGGCCTTCAGGTTCTGCATCACCGCGTTCGTGCGGGCCACCAGTGCCCGGTGCTCTTCGTCGAGCTGCGGCAGCCCCAGCAGGTATTCCTCGCGGAACTCCAGCGGTTCGACGGCGGCGAGTTCGGCGATGGTGGCGTCGGCCAGCACGAAGCCGCCGTCGGCCAGCGTGCGTGCCCGCTGCAGCGCCGTATCGGCGCCCTGCAGCAGCCGCTCGGGGCTGGTGCCGTCGGCCGGATACACCGACACCCCGATGTGGGCCCGCACGCGGCGGGCTGCATCGTTGCGTTCGAACAGGCTGGCTATGGCGGCCACCACGCGGGCCGCCGATACGCCCGCGTCGTCGCGCTCGGTGATCTCGGACAGCAGCAGCACGAACTCGTGCGTACCCAGGCGCGCCACGGTGTCGCAGTCGCGCACGCAGTTGCGCAGCGTCTCGGCCACGGTGGCCTCGACTTCCTCGGCGGCGCTGCTCACCAGGGCGGCCAGCAGCGTGTCGAAATTCTCCAGCGTGATGCGCAGCACGGCCGCGCGGCGGCGATGGCGGCGCGCGGTCGCCAGCGCGATGCGCATCCGGTCCAGCAGCAGCGCGCGGCGCGGGAAGCCGGTGGCCGGGTCATAGGCCTCGGCCATCTGGCTGGCGGCCGGACCGCCATCGGCCGCGACCCAGGGGGCGAGGTCGGTCACGAGCAGTACCAGCTGCTGGCCGCCTTCGACGGTGATGGCGGCGCCGCTGAGCAACACCGGCACGGTGCTGCCGCTGGCGTGCACCAGCGTGCAGCGCAGGTCCGCGCGGCCGCCGGTGCGCAGCAGGGCGGCGCAGAATTCGGCGACCAGGGGCCGGTCGGTGTCGTCGACGATCGAGGCCAGGCTGTGGCCGTCAATATGGTGGTAAGGCGAGCTGCCGCCCAGCAGGTCGCGCAGCGCCGGCGACGAGGCGACGATATTTCCGGAATCCAGCAGCACGAAGGGCACCAGGCCGCTGCGCATCAGCGCCGTGCCCAGGTCGTCGATGCTGGAAGGGAAGGCGCGGGCGACCGCGTGGTGGGTCGGTCGGGTGCGGGTCGTCATGGCGTGCCTCGGTTCATGGCGCTGGGTTCCGTGGTGTGCCGCTCCTTGGCCCGGGCGCGGACCGGCGCGACGGGGAGCGACGGCAGGGGCCAAGTTTGGCGACGCGGGCGCCGTGGCAGAGCGCGGAAAAGCACTGGAAATCGTGCCGTTTTGCGCACCCTGGAATCTCAGGCCAGTGCCGTGACCCGGACGCGGACCTGCAGGCGGTGGCACGCTCCCGGTGCCACCACCAGCGGCGGTACCTCGGCATTGGCGCTTTCTACGCACACCATCTGCCGCCAGCCGTCGCCGGGCCCGGCGCCGGAGCCCAGGTCTCCCAGGCGTGCAGCCTTGTCGCTCCACGGGTTCCACACGACGGTGGTGGCGCTGCCCCGCTTGGCGATGTGGATGCTGCGGCGCAACTGCGGATCGTCGATCCGGCAGCGCGCGCGGCTGCGGTAACGCCGGTCCAGTTCCTGCCCGATGTGCACCGGCCCGTGCTGGCGCGCGACGCGCCCGGCGGCGGTATTGTCGCTATAGGCGGCACCGTCCAGGCCGGCGATGGCGATGCCGGCGACGTTGCCGACCCGGAAATAGCTGTGCAGTGCTTCGCCGATCGCGAACGCCCGGGTACCGGTGTTGCGGGTCTCCAGCACCATGCCCAGCGTGGCGCCGATGCGCATTTCCAGCGTCAGCAGGAAGTCCGCCGGCCAGGGCGCCTGCGCCCTGGCGGAATTGCAAAATTGCAGCCGCAAGCGCGTTGCGCCGGCGTGCTCCTGCCGGCTGCCCACCGGATCCCAGTGGCCGGTGCGCACGAAGCCGTGCGCCGGCCCGGTGCCGCTGGCCGAAGGACCGAACCATGGCCAGCACACCGGGACGCCGCCGCGGATCGCCCGGCCCGGCGCGTAATGGGCAGCATCCGACAGCCAGAGTACCGGTGCCGGCTGGGCGTGCGGCTGCCAGTGCAGCAGCTGCGCGCCCTGCAGGCAGACCGTGGCACTGGCCGCGGCATTGTGGATGTCGGCAAACAGCAGGCCGCCGGGCCCCTGCCGGAAGCGCAACCCGCCCGGCAGGCCGAAGGCCGCATCCAGCGTGCCGGCGCGGCCGGCGGTGGGCGGCGCTACGTTGCCGGGCGGCACGGCTAGCGCCCCGGGGTCGCGGTGGCGCCGAATTCCGACCATTCGCCGGCAGGCGTGCGCAGGTAGTCGCGGCCGTCCTGGTGGAACAGCGCCGTGCCTTCGTTTTCCGCGACCCACGCGGTGTGCGGCAGCGCCTGCACGAGGTGCTCGAGCGCGGCGCGCGATGGCCGCGCGAGGTCGGTCGCGGTCAGCCCGCCGACCAGGGCGGTGAGCGCAAGGTAGCTGGCGGGCGCCTCCACGCGCAACGGACCCGCGGCCGTGGCCGAGGGCATCGCCGGCCCGAAGCCGAAGAGCTTGACCGCCACCGGCACGCGGGTGATGGCCCGCGTGGGCAACTCGCGCAGGCCCGGCACCTGCAGCGCATCGCCGCGCAGGGCCGCGCCGTGCTCGGGGATCAGCACGACGACCGTTGGCCGGCCGCTGGCCTGCACGAGGTCGAAGAACCGTCCCAGGTCGGCAAACAGCTGGCGCAGGCGCGGCGCGTAGGTCTCGCGGCTGCCGCCGGCCGCGCCGGGCAGGCGGTCGCCATCATGCAGGCTGATCGTGTTGTACAGCAGCACCCGGTGGTGATTGGCGTCGGCCGGCTGCTCCCACCAGCGCGCCAGCAGCGCATAGTCCGAGCGGATCGGGGTGCCGTCGAACGACAGCATCGTCACCGGGGCGGCGCGGTTGTCCAGCGGGTCGGCGCCAATGCCGCCCTGGCTGCTGAGTTGCTGGGCGAAGTGATCGAAGTGCCCGTCGTGATTGAGCAGCAGCGCCGGGCGGTAGCCGGCCGCGGCAAGGTTGCGGAACAGGTAGCAGTCATCGGCGGCCGCGCTGCTGTAGAGGCGGTCCTGGGGCGTCTGGCCGCAGGTGCCGTGCAGCAGGCGCAGGACGGCCGGACCGCTGTAGGTGGCCGCCGAATTGAATTGCGAGAAGACGATGTCGAAGCGCGCCATCAGGGGGTTGTCCTGCTGGTGCACGAAATCGAGGTCGTCGTCCGCCAGCGAGCAGACGCTCAGCAGCACGAGGTCGAAGCGCGGCGGGCCGGCTCGCGTGAACGATACGGTCAGCCCGTGCTGGGCGCCGTAGAACGCCTGCAGCGCCGCGGTGAGTTCCGGACCGGTCAGCAGCGGCCCGACGGCCTTGGCCGGCGCGACCGGATCGTTGGGCCGCGCCTGGCGCTCGGGCGCCTGCGGGGCCGGCAATACGGCCGCGGCGCACAGGCCGGCGAACGCCAGCGTGGCAAAGCGCAGCCGGTGCTGCAGTAATACGTAGACCGCGACCAGGCCGGCGCCGGCTGCCATCGCCGCCAGCGTGAGGAAGCGGTGCGCCAGTTCCAGCAGGTAGGTGCCGCTGAAGTTGCCGATGGCCCCGGCCTGGTCGAGCAGGCGCGTGAACGGCGGCAGGTAGGAGTCGGCGTACAGCAGCGCGATGGCCAGCGGTACCGCCAGCACCGTGCGTATGCGCCGCGCGACCGGCCGGTGCAGCGGCCAGGCCAGAGCGGCCGCCAGCAGCAGGTTGGGCAGCACATGCAGGCCGATGCTGTGCTGGGCGTACAGGCCCAGCTTGGCGAGGAAATACAGGCTCCAGGCGCCCATGTGTTTGCCGTGTCGCGCCGGTCAGCCGGGTCGGCCCGCCAGCGCGCGGGGCGAGCCGGCCAGGCGCCGCCGCAGCTCGCGCACGCCCGACCGAACCAGGTCGGCATAGCCGCGGATGCCCAGGGTGACGATCTCCCACAGTCCGCGCAACGGCAGGTCCGTCGCGTACTGCTCGTGCCAGTTCGACCATGCATCGGCGCGGCCGAAGGTGCACAGGATCAGCCGCTGCTGCTCGTGCAGGTCCATGCCGGCGAACTGCACGCCGACGTAGCCCGCGCGCTGCGCGGTGATCCGTGCGCGGAACGCGTACTCCACGTTGCCCGATTCGAGCGTGACCTGCACCGGCGTGCCCGCGGGCAGTTCGACCGGCTCCGCCAGCTCGATGCCCAGGCCGTTGAGCGAGTAGTTGTCGGTGACGCAGCGCTGGGTGTGGCCGTCGGGCAGGGTCAGCATGACCGACAGGCGCGCGGCCACACGGTGGAACAGCCGCAGCTGGCGGTGCTCGTGCGCGACGCCGATGGCCGCGCCCAGCATCAGCAGGTTGAAGGTGGTCCACAGCAGATTCAACACGACGGTCCCGGCCTCGAAGCGGTTCCAGGAAAAGAGCCGCACCAGGCCGATCGCCAGGCCGATGCCATTGAGAATCACCAGGCCGAAGTAGGGGCGCGAGATGACCCAGTCGAAATGGGTCCGGCGGACCAGCCCGCCCTTGCCGGTCACGTTGAAGCGCCCGGCGCGGGGGCTGAAGAACGCCAGCAGCGTCGGCAGCGTGATGTACCAGGCGAGCACCGTTTCGTAGACCTCGGCCCAGAACGAGTGGCGATAGGCGCCTTGCATCCGCGCGGTCGTGATCTGCGGCAGCACCAGGTGCGGCAGCAGGTAGAGCGCGAAGATCACCGCCGACGAGCGGATGATGTGCAGCTCGAAGTAGAGGTAGGCCAGTGGCGCCGTCAGGAAGATCAGGCGCGGAATGCCGTAGAAGAAGTGCAGCATCGAATTGCTGTAGCACAGGCGCTGCATCCAGCTCAGGCCGCGGCCCAGCAGCGGATTGTCGACGCGGAAGATCTGCGCCATGCCGCGCGCCCAGCGGATTCGCTGGGCCACGTGCGCGGCCAGCGTCTCGGTGGCCAGGCCGGCGGCCTGGGTGATGTTGATGTAGGCGGTGGTGTAGCCCAGGCGATGCAGCTTGAGTGCCGTATGGGCATCCTCGGTCACGGTCTCCACGGCGACGCCGCCGATCTGCTCCAGCGGCCCGCGCCGCAGGATCGCGCAGGAGCCGCAGAAGAACGTCGCGTTCCAGAAGTCGTTGCCGTCCTGCACCATGCCGTAGAACAGCGAACCCTCGTTGGGGATCCGGCGGAAGGTTTCCAGGTTGCGCTCGAAGGGGTCCGGCGAGAAGAAATGGTGCGGCGTCTGGATCATCGCGCAGCGCGGATCGCGCCGCATCCAGCCCATCGTGGTCTGCAGGAACGAGCGCACCGCCAGGTGGTCGCAGTCGAAGATGGCGATGAATTCGCCGCTGGTCTGGCGCAGCGCGTGGTTGAGGTTGCCGGCCTTGGCGTGGCGGTTGTCGCCGCGCGTGATGTAGTTCACGCCGGCCTCGAGGGCGAACTCCCGCAGCGCCTCGCGGCGCCCGTCGTCGAGCAGGTGGATGCGCAGCTTGTCGGCCGGCCAGTCGATGCCCTTGGCCGCCAGCACGGTCGGACGCACCACCGACGGGTGCTCGTTGTACGTCGGGATGAAGACGTCCACCACCGGCCAGTCGTCGATGCGGTCGGGCAGCGCCGCCGGCTGGCGCCGTAGCGGCCAGGCCGTCTGGGCAAAGCCCAGCAGCATGATGAGCCAGGCATACAGTTCGGCGCCCAGCAGGCAGAAGCCCAGTACGGTCTCCCAGCCTGGTTCCAGGTCCATCGACTGCGTGACGCGCCACCAGCCATAGCGGCACGACGCCACCAGCGCCAGCACGATCAGGATCAGCGTGGGTACGGTGCCCGGCGTATTGCGGATCTGGATGGCCAGCACCGTGAGCACGATGGCGAACACCAGCTGCGCGACCCAGTTCATCGGCGTCGTGATAGCCAGCCAGAAGACGATCGCGCACAGCGCCAGACCCACCAGGCGCACCGGCCGCGAGGCCAGCCAGCGCTGTTCGGCGGCGGCCTCGAGCCACGCACCCAGTCGGGGGTGGTCGACGCGCGGCAGCCAGGTCCGCAGCCGCCGCCTCCAGCGCTGCAGCCCGATCCGGGCGCGCGCACCGGCCCCGGCGGCGCGTGCGCGCCGGGCCAGGCCGTCGGCCACGTACCCGCGCCCGGCCCGCGGTTCGGCCCG
>JBBISD010000095.1:0-6789 GCA_037441485.1 Burkholderiales bacterium | reverse complement strand
GGGCGAACTGCTGCGCCAGCAAGGCCTTGAGGTTCTTCTGCAGGTCGGCGGCCGGCGTGCCGGCCAGCAGCGCGGCGATGCGCTGCTGCAGGTCATCGATGAAGGGTGGTGTTTGCATGGGCATCCGGGGCGGGCAGCGGGCGGGATCGCCGGGCCAGTCTAGCGCGTCGTCGCGCCGGACGACGTGCCGGGCGACGGGCCGTTCCACCACCCGCCGCCCAGCGCCTGGAACAGCGCCGCGGTGTCGGCATACCGGGCCGCCTGCGCCTGAACCCGCGCCAGCACCGCCTGCTGGTACGCCTGCTCGGCGCCCAGCAGCGCCAGGTCGCTCACGGCGCCGAGGCTCTGCGCGCTGCGCGTGTAGCCGAGGCTGCGTTCGGCGGCCTGCTGCGCCTCGGCGCTGGCCTGCAATGCCTGCGCATCGAATACCAGCGCCTGCAGGGTATCGGCCACGTTCTGGAAGGCAGCGATGACCGTGGCACGGTACTGCGCGCCGGCCTGGTCCAGCGCGTCGATCGCGGCCCGGCGCCGCTGCAGCAGCGCACCGCCGGCAAACAGCGTCTGGCTCAGGCTGGCACCGGCGCTCCAGAAGGTGTTGCCGGCCGCGAACATCGTGCCCACCGTGGTGGCGGTGCCGCCCAGGGAACCCGACAGCGTGATCTGCGGCAGCATGCTGGCGGTGGCCACTCCCACCTGGGCGCTCGCGGCGTGCAACTGCGCCTCGGCCGCGCGCACGTCCGGGCGATGCTCGACGAGGCTCGAGGGCAGGCTCAGGGGCAGCTCGGCGGGCAGTTCGAGTGTGTCGAAGGTGAAGGTCTGGTCCGGCTCCCGCGCGGGCAGCCGTCCGAGCAGGGCACTGAGCGCATCGCGCTGCACGGCAAGCTGCCGGCGCAGCCCCGGCAGCTGCGCGCGCGACTGGGCGACCAGCACCTCCTGGGCGCTGGCGTCGGCAGCGGCGATCGCGCCCAGTTCGACCGCCCGGCGCTGCAGGCGCAGTTGCTCCTGCGCGATCGCCACCACCCGTTCGACCGCCGCGATCTGCGCCCGCAGCGACGCCTCTTGCACTGCCGCCAGCACCACATTGGTCGACAGCGTCAGGTAGGTGGCCTCGAGCGCGAAGCGCTGCGCCTCGGCCTGGGCCGCCAGCGACTCGACCGCGCGGCGGTTGCCGCCGAAGGCATCCAGCACATAGCCGACGCTGAGCTGCGCGGTGTACAGGTTGTAGATGGGCGCGCCCGAGGCCAGCGTGGGTGCCAGCGTGCCCACCGCGTTCTTCTGCCGCGTGGGCGCGACGCCGGCCTGCAACTGGGGAAAATAGCTGCCGCGCTGGGCGGCCAGCAGGTCGTTGGCCTGGTGCAGCGCCGCCTGGGCCGCCTGCACGTCGGGGTTGGCGTCAAAGGCCTCGTGGACCAGAGCATCGAGGGCGGCATTGTGAAAGGCCGTCCACCATTGCGCGCCGATGTCCTGGTCGGCCGCAAAGCGCTGCGCGCCCCCGCCCGGACCGTCGGCGGCCGCGGTGCTCGGCGGCAGCGGCGCCGCGGTATACGCCGTTGCGGCCGCGGTGGCCGGGCGCTGGAAATCCGGCCCCACCGCGCAGCCGGCCAGCAGGCCCGCCAGCACCGCCGCCAGCACCGGGCGGGCGCGCCGCCTCATGCGCCGGCCCCCGCATCGAAGTCGATGGCCTGCTGGCGGCGGCTGGCGGCAAAGCGCCGGATCAGCACCGGCAGCACGAGCAGGATCAGGACCGGTGCCAGGCTCATGCCACCGACCACCACCAGTGCCAGCGGCTTTTGCACCTGCGAGCCGATGCCGGTGGAAACCGCGGCCGGCAGCAGGCCCACGCCGGCCGCGATGCAGGTCATCACCACCGGGCGCATCTGCACCTCGCAGGCGCGCACGATGGCCTCGCCAGCCTCGACGCCGTCGTAAATCAGATGGTTGTAGTAGGACAGCACGATGATCCCGTCCATGGCGGCAATGCCGAACAGCGCCACGAAGCCAATGGCCGCCGACACGCTGAACGCCGTGCCGGTCAGCAGCAGCATCAGTATGCCGCCGACCAGCGCCATCGGCATGACGCTGGCAGCCAGCACGGTGTCCACCAGCGAACCGAAGTTGGTGTACAGCAGCAGGCAGATCATCAGCAGGCTGAGCGGCACGACAATGGCCAGGCGCTGCAGCGCGTCCTGCAATTCGCCGAACTCGCCGGCCCAGTCCAGGTGGTAGCCCGGCGGCATCGGAACCAGCTCGGCGATCAGGCGCTGGGCGTCGAGCACCGCACCGCCCAGGTCGCGTTCGCGTACGCCGAACTTGATCGGAATGTAGCGCTCCTGGCCCTCGCGGTAGATAAAGGCGGCGCCGGACACGAGCGAGATGTTGGCCAGTTCGGCCAGCGGCACCTGGATGATGCCGGCGCCCGACGGGCTGGCGGCGCCGACGGTGATGCGCCGGATGGCCGCCAGGCTGGAGCGGTATTCGGGGGCCAGCCGCACCATCATCGGGAAATGTCGGTCGCTGCCGTCCTCGTAGACGTCGCCGGCCGACTGGCCACCGATCGCGGCCTGGACGGTCGCGTTCACGTCGCCGGGCGCCAGGCCGTAGCGGGCCGCGCGCTCGCGGTCGACCTCGATCTTCACCGTTGGCTGGCCCAGCGAGCGCAGCACGGCCAGATCGACGACGCCCGGGACGGTGGCCATGACCTCCTTGATCCGCTGGGCGGTCTTCTCCAGCGTCACAAGGTCGCTGCCGTACAGCTTGACGGAATTCTCGCCCTTGACGCCCGAGGCGGCCTCCTCGACGTTGTCCTCGATGTTCTGCGAGAAGCTGAAGTCCACGCCGGGGAAGCGCGCCTCCAGCGCCCGGCTCATCTCGCGGGTCAGCCGCGTCTTGTCAATGCCGGCGGGCCACTGCTCGACGGGCTTGAGGGGCACGTAGAACTCGGCATTGAAGAAACCGGTGGAATCGGTGCCGTCGTCCGGGCGCCCGTTTTGCGAGACCGCCGTCACCACTTCCGGATAGGACTTGATCAGCCGGCGCATCTGGTTGACGTAGCCATTGCCCTCCGTCAGCGAAATGGCGTTGGGCATCGTCGCGCGGATCCAGAAGTTGCCTTCCTCGAGCTTGGGCAGGAACTCGAGGCCGAGCCGGCTGGCCGCCAGCGCCGCCGCCAGCAGCAGCACCGCGGCGGCGGCCAGCGTCAGGCGCTGGTGCCGCAGCGCCGCCTGCAGGGCCGGGCGGTAGGCGCGGCGCAGCAGGCGCACGACGACGGTTTCGGTTTCGTGCAGGTCGCCCTTGAGCAGCATGCCGCTGAGCGCCGGGGCGATGGTGAAGGTCGCGAGGAGTCCGCCGGCGATGGCGTAGGCATAGGTACGGGCCATCGGCCCGAAGATGTGGCCTTCGACGCCCGACAGCGTGAACAGCGGCACGAAGCCGGCGATGATGATCGCTGCGGAGAAGAAGATGCCCTTGTTGACCTCGCTGGCCGAGTTGCCGATGACGGCGAACTTGCCGCGCAGGCCCACCGCCGAGCGCGCATGGTGCAGCATGTACTCGGGGCCGCCCCGGCGCGACGCCTCCGACAGGTGGCGGAAGATGTTCTCGACCATGATGACGGTGGCGTCGACGATCAGGCCGAAGTCGATGGCGCCGACCGACAGCAGGTTGGCCGACTCGCCCCGCGCCAGCAGCAGGATGATGGCGAAGAACAGCGCGAACGGAATCGTCGTCGCCACGATGATGGCGCTGCGCAGGTTGCCCAGGAACAACCATTGCACGAGGAAGATCAGCAGCACCCCGGTGACCATGTTGTGCAGGACGGTGCGTGTGGTGATGTGGATCAGTTCGGTGCGGTCGTAGATCTTCTCGATTTGCACGCCGGGCGGCAACAGGCCGGAGGCGTTGATCGTTGCGATCTGCGCCTTGACGCGCTCGAGCGTCGGCAGGCTCTGCTGGCCGCGCCGCATCAGGACGATGCCCTCGACGATGTCGTCGTCGCCGTCCTCGCCGGCAATGCCCAGCCGCGGCAGGTTGCCCACGGTCACCGTGGCAACGTCCTTGAGCAGCACCGGCGTGCCGCGGCTTGCGGTCAGCAGAGAATTGCGCACGTCCTCCATGCTGCGGATCAGGCCGACCCCGCGCACGACCGCGGACTGGGGGCCGAATTCCACCGTCTGCCCGCCGACGTTGCTGCTGGCATTGCCCAGCGCGGCCAGCACCTGCGGAAAGGTGAGGCCGTAGGCGCCGAGGCGATCGAGGCTGACGGTGACGTCGTAGGTCTTGGTCTTGCCGCCCCAGCCGTTGACGTCGATGACCCCGGGCACCGCGCGCAAGCGCCGCGCGAGGATCCAGTCCTCGATGGTCTTGAGATCCGTGACCGAGTATCCCGGCGGCCCGACGAGGCGATAGCGGTAGATCTCGCCAATGGGGCTCCACGGCGAGATGGACGGCTGCGCGCCGTTGGGCAGCGGCGGCAGCTGGGCCAGGCGGTTGATGACCCATTGCTCGGCCTGCTGGTAGGTCACGTCGTAGGTGAACTGCAGCTTGACGTCCGAGAGCCCGAAGAGGGAGATCGTGCGGATCGCCTTGACATTGGGAATGCCGGCCATCTGCACCTCGATCGGGATCGTGATGTAGCGCTCGATCTCCTCGGCCGACTGACCGGTGCTCTGCGTGATGATGTCGACCAGCGGCGGGACCGGATCGGGGTAGGCCTCGATGTTGAGCCGGACAAAGCACACCACCCCGGCAATCAGCATGCCGACGAGCAGCGCCAGCATCAGCAGGCGCTGGCGCAGCGCGTAGGCGACGATGGCGTTCATGGCGCCGCCGGACTGCCGGCGCGGCGCGGCGCCGCCACCGCGGCAGGGCGACCGAGCGCCATCGCGTCAGTCGCCCTGGGCGGCACGGTCGATGAACAGGGCGCCGCTGGCGACGACCTTCTCCCCCGCCTGCACGCCGTCGAGCGCTTCGAGCAGGCCGTTGGACGACCGTCCGGGGCGAATGACGCGGGCGCGCAGGCTGCCGTCGGCGTCGAGCACCCAGACGCGGGCCTGCGCGCCTTCGTAGATCACACCGCTCTCGGGCACCGCCAGTGCCGGCGCGCCGCCCGACAGGATGCTGAAGCTGGCGAACATCTCCGGCTTGAGCACGCCGTCCGGGTTGGCGATCTGGGCCCGCACCGTCAGCCGGCGCGTGGCCGGGTCGAGCGCGGGCGCGACGAACGCGATGCGCGCCGAGAACACGCGCTCCGGAAACGCCAGCACGTGGACCTCCAGCGCGTCGCCCTTGTGCACGTAGGGGGCGTCGGTTTCGCGCACGTTGGCCACGAGCCAGACGCTGGACAGATCGGCCACCGTGAACAGTGCCGTTGCGGCGCCGGACTGCAGGAACTGGCCGGGGCCCACCTGCCGGTCTGTCACGGTGCCGGCCAGCGGCGCCAGCACCGCGGCGATCGGGTCGATGGTCTCGGCGCTCGCCAGCGCGTCGATCTGCGCGTCGGTGCGGCCGAGGATCGACAGCCGGTGACGCACGGCCGCAAGCGCTGCCTCGGCGGTGCGGGCCGCGCTCTGCGCGGCGCGCAGGTCGCTCTGGCTCTGCTGCCAGTCCTGCTGCGATCCGGCATGGGCATCGAACATGGCGTGCCGGCGCTGCTCGCCGGTCTGCGCCAGCCGCAACTGCGCCTGCGCGGTGGCGACGGCCGCCTGCGCCGCCAGCAGGTCGCTTTGGCCCTGCACGAACTCGCTGGCCTCGACCTGCAGCAGCGGCTGGCCCGCCGCGACGGTGTCGCCCACCGCCGCCAGCACGCGCACGACCCGCCCGGAATACGGCGAGTAGACCGGGGTGGTCCGGTCGCCGTTGAGCGCGATGCGCCCGTCGGTGACATGGGCCACGCGAAACGGCGCGCGCACCACGGGCACGATGCGCAGCGCCGCCAGCTGTTCGGCGCTGGGCCTGAATCCGGCCGGAGGCTCGCCGGCCCGGGCACTGGCCAGCGCGAGCAGGGCGAGCAGCATGGCCAGCGTCGATCGTGCGGCCGGTATCGTCGTGAACGGGTACATGTAAGGCACTTTTCGATGTGCGTCGCGCCGTGCGGTCCGGGGGGGTCCGGGTGCAACGGAAGCGAACGCTACCTTAACGGCCGGAAAAATTCTGCAAAGACCGCGCACTGTAGCGCCGCCCTGACGGCTGCTGGCACCCAACGCCGATGCTGCGCCGCGACGATGGCGGGATGCGAACCCTGGCGCCAAGGGCGGCGGGCGGCGGCGCGGATGTCGAAACCGGAGCCTGGCCTTGGCAAGGGGGTCCATCCCCGCCGAATCGGGGGTATTCCCGGCTGCAGCTCCGCCCGCTTTTAGCGCAATAATCCTCATTTTGGTGCGTAAACGTGACGCGCCGATGATTTGCGTGGCGGTTTTGTCCGGAATTGCCGCGAAAAACCATGGCATGCATGTTGCTTGCCTTACTGGTGGACGTTCGGTACCGGCGCGGCCCGGCGCATTTTCGCAGCAACGCACGCACGACACTGGAGTGGAGGCATGAAGCTCATCACCGCAATCATCAAGCCGTTCAAGCTCGACGAGGTGCGCGAGGCGCTGTCGGGCGTGGGCGTGCAGGGCATCACGGTCACCGAGGTCAAGGGCTTCGGCCGGCAGAAGGGCCACACCGAGCTGTACCGCGGCGCCGAGTACGTGGTGGATTTCCTCCCGAAGGTGAAGGTCGAGGCGGCGGTCGACGACGCGTTGCTCGACCGCGCCATCGAGGCCATCGAGAACGCGGCGCGCACCGGCAAGA
>JBBISD010000094.1:0-6804 GCA_037441485.1 Burkholderiales bacterium | reverse complement strand
TGTGGGTGGCGATGGAGGCGGCCACGCTCACCACCGTGCTGCTGGTATCGGTCTATCGCACGCCGGCGAGCCTGGAGGCGGCCTGGAAGTATTTCATCCTGTGCGGCGTGGGCATCGCCCAGGCGCTGTTCGGCACCATCCTGCTGTACCTGGCGGCCGACCGGGTGATCGGCGGCGGCGAGGGCGCGCTGCTGTGGACCCACCTGGCGGCCGTGCGCACCCAGCTCGAGCCCAACATCATGGCGCTGGCCTTCGTCTTCCTGCTGGTGGGCTACGGCACCAAGGTCGGCCTGGTACCGGTGCACAACTGGCTGCCCGATGCGCACGCCGAGGGCCCGACGCCGATCTCGGCGGTGCTCTCGGGGCTGCTGCTCAACGTGGCGCTGTACGCGATCCTGCGCTGCAAGGTGCTGGCCGACGGCGCGCTGGGCAACGGCCTGCCGGGGCGCAGCCTGATCGGCTTCGGCCTGCTGTCGGTGGTGGTGGCCGCGTTCTTCCTGCGCCGCCAGCGCGACGTCAAGCGCATGTTCGCCTATTCTTCCATCGAGCACATGGGACTGATGACCTTCGCCTTCGGGCTGGGCGGGCCCATCGCCAACTTCGCGGGCCTGCTGCACATGACGGTGCATTCGCTGACCAAGTCGGCCATCTTCTTCGCGGTGGGGCACGCCACCCAGCGCGCCGGCTCGCAGGTCATGGACGAGATCCGCGGCCTGCTCAAGGCCAGTCCGACGCTGGGCTGGGGCCTGGCGCTGGGCGCGCTGGCCATCCTGGGCATGCCGCCCTTCGGCGTCTTCGCCAGCGAGTTCCTGATCCTGACCAGCGCGATGCGCCAGTTGCCCTGGGCCACGCCGGTGCTGCTGCTGGCCCTGGCGGTGGCCTTCGCTGCGGTGTTCGCGCGCGTGCAGGCCATGGTGTTCGGCGACACCAACCTGCCGGCCGCCGGCCCGGTGCGGCACCGCCCGGCGGTGCTGCCGGTGTTCGCGCACATGGCGCTGGTGCTGATGCTGGGCCTTTACGTCCCGCCCTTCCTGGAGCGCTGGTACCGCCAGGCGGCCGCGCTGATCGGTGGATGACATGGGCAGCGACGCCGACGCCAGCACCGCCACCGGCGCGCAGCCGCCCCTCCCGCCCGGCCGGCTGCCCGGGCTGGAGGGTGACTTTGCGCGCCAGGCCGGACCCGTGCCGGTCCTGCGCGGCACGGTGAGCGCGGCGCAATGGCGCGCCGCGCCCAGCATCGTGCGCAGCCTGGGCGGGCGCCTCGTGGCGCTGTGGGGCAGCGACCGGCGCGCGCTCGACGCCCGGCACTGCATCAGCGCCGCCTATGCGCTGCCGGCGGGCGCCGGCGGCGCGCTCTACTGGCTGGACCTGCCGCTGGCGGCGGGCACCGAAACCGGCACGGACGCGCGGCCCCGCTATCCGGAGCTGGCAACGGTCTTTCCCTGCGCTGCGCGCATGCAGCGCGCGGTCGCCGACCTGAGCGGCCTGCAGGCCGCTGGCGGGCAGGACGCCGGCGACGCGCGTCCCTGGCTGCGGCACGCGTGCTGGCCGGCCGACTATTACCCGCTGCGGCGCGAGCCCGGCGGCGCCGAGCGCTTTGCCGCCGCCGACGAGCATTATCGCCATGTGATGGTCGAGGGCGATGGCGTGCACGAGATCGCGGTCGGGCCGGTCCACGCCGGCATCATCGAGCCGGGCCACTTCCGCTTCTCGGTCGTCGGCGAGAAGGTCCTGCGCCTGGAAGAGCGCCTGGGCTACACCCACAAGGGCATCGAGAAGCGCCTTGCCGGCCAGCCGCTGGCAGCGGCCGCGCGGCTGGCCGCGCGCGTCAGCGGCGACAGCACGGTCGCCTACGGCTGGGCCTATTGCGCCGCCGCCGAGGCGGCCACCGGCACCCCGATCGGCGCGCGGGCCCAGTGGCTGCGCGCGCTGGCGCTGGAGCGCGAACGCGTGGCCAACCACCTGGGCGACCTGGGCGCGCTGGGCAACGACGCCGGCTTCGCCTTCGGACTGGCGCAGTTCTCGCGCCTGCGCGAGGACTGGCTGCGCCGCAATCGCGCGTGTTTCGGCCATCGCCTGCTGATGGACTGGATCGTGCCCGGCGGCGTGGCCGGCGACCTGGCCGCCGGAGCCCTGGCGCAGCTGGACGCCGATGCCGCCGCGCTGGCCATCGAGGTCGGGCGGCTGGCGGGCATCTACGACGGCCACGCCGGACTGCAGGACCGCTTCGCCGGCGCAGGCCGCCTGGATGCCGCGCAGGCACGCGCCCTCGACCTCACCGGCATGGCCGCGCGTGCCAGCGGCAGCGGCAGCGACCTGCGCGCGCTGCCGGGGGCCGTGCCCTACGCGGCCCTGCAGTTCCGGCCGGCGGCGGCCGACGGCGGCGACGTGGCCGCGCGCGTGAGCGTGCGCTTTGCCGAGATCGGCGAATCGCTGCGGCTGATCCGTGCCATCGTGCAGCAGCTGCCCGACGGACCGGTGGCCGCGGCGCTGGCGCCGGCACCGGCGCGCGGCGGCGGCGCCGGCTGGGTCGAAGGCTGGCGCGGCGAGGTGCTGGTGGCGCTGGACCTGGACGAGCGCGGCCTGATCGCGCGGGCCCACTGCCATGATCCGTCGTGGCAGAACTGGCCGGCGCTGGAACACGCCGTCATCGGCAACATCGTTCCGGACTTCCCGCTGATCAACAAGTCCTTCAACCTGAGTTATTCGGGACACGATCTCTGATGCCCTGGCAGACCCTGCGACAGATCGCCCGCGTGGGCATCATCACCGAACCCGCGCCGCCGGCCGCGCCCGCCGATCCGGCGGCCGCGGCGCTGCAGCGCGAGATCGCCGCGCTGCTGGGCCGCGCGCTGGCCATCCGTGCGGTCGACGCGGGGTCGTGCAATGGCTGCGAGCTGGAGATCCACGCGCTCAACAACCCGTACTACAACGTCGAGGGCAGCGGCATCCGCTTCGTGGCCAGTCCGCGCCATGCCGACCTGCTGCTGGTCACCGGCCCGGTTGCGGTGCACATGGAAGCGGCGCTGCGCCGTACCTACGAGGCCATGCCGGCGCCCAAGCGCGTGGTCGCCGTGGGCGAATGCGCCTGCAACGGCGGCGTGTTCGGCGAAAGCTATGCCAGCCGCGGGCGCGTGGCCAATATCCTGCCCGTGGACGCCCAGGTCGAGGGCTGCCCGCCCGGCCCGATCGACATCCTGCGCGCCATCCGCCAGGCGCTGCGATAGCCGGCAAAACCGCCTACCATCGGGTTTACGCCAACGACGCAACGCTGGGTGCCTGGTCCATGCTGCCCAAGAACATCGCCCTGATCGACGACGACATCGAATACGCCGAATACCTCTCGCAGCACCTGCGCGAGCAGGGCGTCGAGGTCAAAGTCTTCGCCGACAGCAACGACCTGCTGGCACACACCGACGCCTACGGCTTCGATTTCTACGTGGTCGACCTGATGCTGCCGGGCATCGACGGCGTCGACCTCATCAAGGTGCTGCGCCGGCGCAGCGACGTCGGCGTGCTGGTGGCCTCCGGACGCCTGGCGCCCGACGTGTTCGAGCAGGCGATCGGCGCCGGCGCCGACATGTACCTGGCCAAGCCGGTGCAGTTCGAGCAGGTGACGCTGGCCATCAAGGCGGTGCAGCGGCGCATCGCCACCTCGCATCCGGCCAATGTCGCCTGGAAGCTCGACCGCCGGGCGGCCCAGCTCGTGGCGCCCGACGGGGCGCGCATCGACCTGAGCGAGACCGACCTCATCCTGATCGAATGCTTCCTGGACGCCGACGGCGCGGTGGTGAGCCGCGAGGCGCTGCACCAGCGGCTGGGGCGCTCGTCCGGCGGCAATGCCGCCGACGGCCTGAACGCGATGATCTACCGGCTGCGCCGCCGCATCGAGCGGACCACGCCCAGCATCGTGCCGCTGCAGTCGCGCTCGCGGGTGGGGTATGTGTTCCGGGGGCCGTTGAAGGCCATCTGAGGCCGGGGGTGGGTGTCCTAGCTGTCCGCCGCCTGGGTAATCGTCAGCCGCATCGTCGCCCCCTGCGGTGAATTGCGGTGCAGCGCGACGCGGCCGTTGTGCAGTTCCATCACCCGGCGCACGATGTACAGGCCCAGCCCGTGGCCGCCGACCGCGCGGGCCTTGCTGCCGCGTGCGCCGCGCTCGAACAGCCGCGCCCGCACCTGCGGCTCCACGCCCGGGCCGCTGTCGGTGACATCGATGATCAGCGCCAGCGGGTCGTCCGAATCGGTCACCTGCACCGCGACGGGCGAGCCGGGCGGGCTGTATTTCAGCGCATTGGACAGCAGGTTGCGCAAGGCCAGCCGCATCAGGCTCATGTCCATCGATGCGGTGCGCGTGGCGGTGGCGCGGTCGATGTGGATGCGCCCGCGCTCGGCGGCCGGCATGTCGGTGATGGCCACCGCCAGCAGCGTATCGACGTCGCAGTCGGTGCAGGCCAGCGGCTCGGCCCGCGCCACCAGGGCGGCGACCGCCAGCGTGTTGTCGACGCGCGCCATGACCTCGCCGATCACCGCCAGCGCCCGGCGCATGCGCTGGGCCGCGGCGCCCTCGCCCACGTCGTGCAATGCCGCTGCGGCGCTTTGCAGCGCCGCCGAGGCGTTGTTCAGCGGCTGGCGCACCTCGTGGGCCAGCACGTCGAGCATCTCGCTGCGCTCGCGCAGCAGCGCCTGCAGGCGCACCGCCTGCTGCTCGAACTGCGCGCGCTGCCCGCGCTCGCGCAGCAGCGCCGCCTCCGTCTGCTTGAGCCGGGTGGTCTCGCTGACCTGCACCAGGAACCCGCGCACCGCACCGTCGACCACGTCGGGGATGTACCAGGCCAGCGCATTGCGGCGCACGCCGCCGGGGCCCGGCACCACGCGCTCGAAGTTCTGCGCTCGCCCCTGCAGTGCCGCGCGAATGTACGGTTCGTTGAGGGCGAAGAGTTCGGCGCCGAGCAGGTCGCGCAGCGACGTCCCGACCAGCGCGTCGGGCGAGACCCCGAACCAGGTTTCGTAGGCGCGATTGGCAAAGCGGCACTTCAGGTCGCTATCCCAATAGGCCACCATCGACGGTATGTTGTCGATCAGGAAGCGGATTTCCTCGGGCGATTGCATGGGATGCTCCGGCGCGGGGGCGCGCGGTGCGTCAGACCCCTTCACGGCGCAGGCGCCACGGTGAACCGCGGCAGCGGGCGCGGCAGTTCGGCGAGGTAAAAGGCCAGCACGGCCATCGTCGCCACCAGGTTGCGCAGGTTCTGCGGGTCGACCTTGTCGAGCGTATCGGCCGCGGTGTGGTGGATGTCGAAGTAGTGGCGATTGTCCACCAGCGGCCGAAAGCCGGGCACGCCCATGGCCTGCAGCGGCGCGATGTCCGCGCCCATCTGCGTGTCCTCCCGCAGCAGCACGCCGGCACCCAGCGGCAGCAGCGCGGCGGCCACCGGCTGCAGCAGGTCCTGCGTATCGCGGTCCACCGCCGCGGCCGCGCCCATGACGTGGCCGGCGCCCGAGTCGCTCTCGATGGCCGCGACCTGCGCGCCCGCCTCGGCACGCACCGACTGCGCGTAGGCCTTGCTGCCGCGTGCGCCGTTCTCTTCATCGGCCCACGCGACAAAGCGCACCGTGCGGCGCGGATGCAGGTCGAGCTGCTGCAGCAGCGCGATCACCGCGGCCGCGCCGATCACGCCGGTGCCGTCGTCGCTGGCCCCGGTGCCCAGGTCCCAGGAGTCGAGGTGGCCGGAGACGACGACCACCTCGTCGGGAAACTCGCGCCCGGGCCAGTCGGCGATGACGTTTGCGCCGTCGGCGTCCGGCAGCGTGCGCGGCGTCAGCAGCAGGTGCACGCGCACCGGCCCCTGGGCGGCCAGCCGTACCAGCAGGTCGCCGTCCTCGGCGGCCAGGGCCGCCGCCGGCACGGCCGCCTGGCCCGGGTTCCACAGCGTCACTCCCGTATGGGGCAGGCGGTAGCTGGCGCCGCCCACGGACCGCAGCAGCACCGCGGCCGCGCCATAGCGGGCGGCCGCGGCAGGGCCCGTGAAACGGTACCGGCCGGCCTGCGCGTAGGCCTCCGACGCCTTGCCGCTGTCGGCCAGCGCCTGGTCGAAATGACCGGCGAAGTAGACGATATTGCCGCGCACCTCGGCCGCCCGCGCCTTGAGGTCGTCGAAGTCGCGCACGACGACCACCGGAGCGGTCAGGCCCTCGTCGGGCGTGGCGGCCGAGTCGCCCAGCGCGGTGAGGTGCAGGTCCAGCCGTATGCCGGGCGGCTGGTTCGGATAGGCGACGACCGTGGCCGCCTCGGCGCCGCGCACCCAGTGCGGCACCTTGATGGCCTGCAGCCGGACCCGCGCGCCGGTGGCACGCAGCGCATCGGCCACCAGCGCCACCGCGGCGGCGTCCTGGGGCGAACCCGCCAGGCGCGGACCGACGGTATCGGTCAGTGCCGCCAGGTGCTGCCATGCCCAGTCGCTGCTGCGCGCGGCATCGCGCACGCGCGCCAGCAGTGCCGGGTCGACCGGGGCCAGCGTGTCGCGGGCGCCGGGCGGCGCGGCGGCAATGGCGGCGGGCGCCGGCAGCACCAGCAGCAGCGCCAGCAACGGCGCCAGGGGCGGGGCGGAACGGGCGGCAGGCAGACGCATCGCGCGGTGACGCTGGTCGAGGTTGGTGGAGGCCGGCCGCGGCGCAGCGGCGCGGACCGGCGACGGCCGCGGGGGCGGCGGCGCATGAGCGATGGTAGCGGCTACGACCGGCGCCGGCCAGTGGCGCGGCCGCCATGCGCCGGAGCGCCCGCCGCCTAAAAGAGTTCGAGCTCGG
>JBBISD010000093.1:0-6865 GCA_037441485.1 Burkholderiales bacterium | reverse complement strand
GAAGGTTCGATCAGGGGCGCGGCGTGTTCACGCTCAACATGCAGGACGCGCAGATCAACACGGCCAGCGCCGGATCCGCCGCGGGGCGCGCGCCGGCGGTCATGCCCGCCGCGGCGCGCCTGCTGGCCGAATCGGGCGCCTCGGCGTCCGGCATTGCCGGCACCGGGCGCGATGGCCGCATCACCAAGGGCGATGTACTTGCGGCCCAGGCGGCCCAGGCGGCGCCGGCGGCACGGCTGGCGCCGGCCCCGGCCGCCAGCGCACCACGGCTGCCCGAGGTGCGACCGCCGATCGACGTGAGCGCGCTGGACAACCGGCCCGAGCAGCGGGTACCGATGTCGCGGCTGCGCCAGCGGGTGGCCGAGCGCCTGGTGCAGTCGCAATCGACCGCCGCCATCCTGACGACCTTCAACGAAGTGAACATGCAGCCCATCATCGAGCTGCGCAACCGCCACAAGGACCGCTTCGAGAAGGAGCATGGCGTCAAGCTGGGCTTCATGTCCTTCTTCGTCAAGGCCGCGGTCGCGGCGCTCAAGCGCTACCCGGTGGTCAATGCCTCGGTCGACGGTACCGATATCGTCTACCACGGCTATTTCGACATCGGCGTGGCGGTCGGATCGCCGCGCGGCCTGGTCGTGCCGGTGCTGCGCGATGCCGACACCATGGGGTTTTCCGGCATCGAGAAGGCCATCGCCGATTTCGGCAAGCGCGCCGGCGAGGGCAAGCTCACCATCGAGGAGCTTACCGGCGGCACTTTCTCCATCTCCAACGGCGGCGTCTTCGGCTCGATGCTGTCGACCCCGATCATCAACCCCCCGCAGTCGGCCATCCTGGGCGTGCACGCCACCCGCGACCGCGCCGTGGTCGAGAACGGCCAGGTGGTCGTGCGGCCGATGAACTACCTGGCGCTGTCGTACGACCACCGCATCATCGATGGCCGCGAGGCCGTGCTGGCGCTGGTAGCCATGAAGGAAGCGCTCGAGGATCCCGCGCGCCTCCTGCTCGACCTGTGAGCGCCGGGGTGACGACCATGGGCCAGGACTTCGACGTCGCCGTGATCGGCGGCGGCCCCGGCGGCTACATCGCCGCGATCCGCGCGGCCCAGCTGGGCCTGCGCGTGGCCTGCATCGACGCCGGGCGCGGCGCCGGCGGCCAACCCGCGCTGGGCGGCACCTGCACCAATGTCGGCTGCATTCCGTCCAAGGCGCTGCTGCAGTCGTCCGAGCATTTCGCCGTGGTACAGCACGGACTGGCCGAGCACGGCATCCGCTGCGGCGCTCCGGGCCTGGACCTGGAGCGCATGCAGGCGCGCAAGGACACCGTCGTGCGCCAGAACAACGACGGCATCGGGTTCCTGTTCAAGAAGAACAAGGTCGCCTTCGTGCACGGCCGGGCGGCGTTCCGAGCGCCGGCGGCCGGCGGCTGGGAGCTTGCCGTGCAGCCGTTCGCGGCGGACGCGGCCCCGGCCACCGTCCGGGCACGCCATGTCGTGGTCGCCACCGGCTCCAACCCGCGGCCCTTGCCGGGTGCACCCTTCGACGAAAAGCGCGTGCTGTCCAACAGCGGGGCGCTGGCGCTGACCGAGGTGCCGCGCACCCTCGGCGTGATCGGCGCCGGCGTCATCGGCCTGGAGCTGGGCTCGGTGTGGCGGCGGCTGGGCGCGCAGGTCACGCTGCTCGAGGCCCTGCCGGACTTCCTGGGCGTGGCCGACGAGCAGATCGCCCGCGAGGCGCTCAAGGCGCTAACCCGGCAGGGCCTGGCGATCCACCTGGGAGTGCAGATCGACGAGGTCCGCGCCGGCGACAAGGCGGTGCTGGTGCGCTACCGCGGCGCCAAGGGCGGTGCGCAGGAGGCGATGGAGTTCGAGCGGCTGATCGTGTCGATCGGCCGGGTGCCCAATACCGATGGCCTGGAGGCGCAGCGCGTGGGGCTCGCGCTCGATGCGCGCGGCGCCATCGTCGTCGACGCGCACTGTGCGACGAACCTGCCCGGCGTCTGGGCGGTGGGCGACGTGGTACGCGGTCCGATGCTGGCGCACAAGGCCGAAGAAGAAGGTGCCGCGGTGGCCGAGCGCATCGCCGGCGGCGCCGGCCACGTGGACCTCGCGACCATCCCCAGCGTCGTCTACACCGAGCCCGAGATCGCCTGGGTGGGCCAGACCGAGGCGCAACTGAAGGCCGCCGGCCGCGCCTACCGCAGCGGCACCTTCCCGTTCGCCGCCAACGGCCGCGCCCGCGCGGCCGGCAACACTACGGGCATGGTGAAGATGCTGGCCGACGCGGCCAGCGACGAGATCCTGGGCGTGCACATCATCGGGCCCAATGCCTCGGAGCTCATATCCGAGGCCGTGGTGGCGATGTCCTTCCGGGCGTCCTCGGAGGACATCGCCCGCATCTGCCATGCGCACCCGACGCTGTCGGAGGCCGTTCGGGAGGCCGCGCTCGCAGTGGACCGGCGCACGCTCAATCTGTGAGCGGCCTTGCCGGCGGCCGTGCCTGACGCGCAGACCGTCCTGCAGGTGTTCGAGGGCGCCCTGGCCGAGCGCGGCCACGTGCCCGACGCCGCGCAGCGCGCCGCGGCGCTGCGCCTGGACCGGTACCGCGAGGACTGGATCGCCTACAAGGCGCAGCGCACCAACGCCGTGACGCGGCTGCTGGTGCGCCCGCCGATCCCGCGCGGCGTCTATCTCTGGGGCGGCGTCGGCCGGGGCAAGAGCCTGCTGATGGACTGCCTGTATTCGGCCGTGCCGGTGGTGCGCAAGACGCGCGTGCACTTCCACGAATTCATGCGCGGTGTGCACCGCCAGCTCGACGCCGTCCAGGGCGACGTCAATCCGCTCGACGAGGTGGGCCTGCGCATCGCGCGCCGCTACCGCCTGATCTGCTTCGACGAGTTCCACGTCACCGATATCGCCGACGCGATGATCCTGCACCGCCTCCTGGCGCGCCTCTTCGACCTGCGGGTGGGCTTCGTCATGACGTCCAACCAGCCCCCCGACGGGCTGTATGCCGGGGGGCTGCACCGCGATCGCGTCCTGCCGGCGATCGCGCTGATCGAAGAGCACCTGGACGTGGTGGAAGTGGATGCCGGCACCGACTACCGCCTGCAGGTGCTCGAGCGCCTGGAGACCTACTTCGTCGGCGTCGGCAGCGTCGCCGACGCGCACCTGGAACGCAGTTTCCGGCAGCTGGTCGAGAGCCCCGACGAGGATCCGGTGCTGCGCATCGAAGCGCGGGAGATCCGCGCGCGGCGCCGCGCCGGCGGCGTGGTCTGGTTCGACTTCGCCGAATTGTGCGGCGGGCCACGGTCGCACAACGACTACCTGGAGATCGCGGCGCAGTTCCACACCGTCCTGCTGTCGAACGTGCCGCGCCTGTCGGCCGGGCAGTCCGCGGAGGCGCGCCGCTTCACCTGGCTGGTGGATATCCTGTACGACCGGCACGTCAAGCTCGTGGTCTCGGCGGCCGCGGCACCGACGCTGCTGTACATGGCCGGATCGCTGGCGCAGGAGTTCGAGCGCACGGCCTCGCGCCTGATCGAGATGCAGTCGCGGGAATATGCGGCGCTGCCGCGGCGCTCGGCGGCGGTATAGTCCGCGGTTCGATGACGCGGTAGCGGGAGAACCGGGGTGAGGGACGTCGTGCGCGGTGCGTGGCGGAGCGGTGGCCTGATCCTGTGCCTGCTGGGCGCAGCGGCGCGCGCGACGGGCGATGCCCCGCCGGACGCCCAGGCGCTGGGCGCGCGCTACGCCCCGGGCAGCATCACGACGCGGGACCGCGCCGAGCAGGCGCTGTCCGACGTCGCTGCCGTGCGCCAGGTCCTGCAGCGCGAGGCCGAGCGCCAGCACCGCGAGTGCGAGCAGTCGTTCTTGGTCAATCGCTGCATGGATGCGGCGCGCCGCAGCCAGCGCGACGGCGAGCACGAAGTGCACCGGGTGGTGCTCGAGGCGCACGACCTGCAGCGGCGCCTCGAGGCGCAGGCGCACGCGGCCCAGCGCGAGCAGGAACTGCGCCGCCAGGCCGAGGAGGATCTGCAGCGCCCGGAGCGCGAGCGCCAGGCGGCGCAGGCCGCGCAGGCTCGGGAGCAGAGCGCGGCCGACCGCATCGCCGACCAGGAGCGCGACCGCGAGCGCGCCGCCCAGGAGGGCGCCACCGGCACGGCGCGCGCGCAGTCGCAGGCCGCCGACAGCGCCCGCAAGGAGGCGCTGCGGCCGGACGCGGAAGCGGCGGCGCAGCGCGAATTCCAGGCGAAGCAGGACGAGGCGGCGGCCTATGCGCGCACGCGGACCCAGGACAAGGCGGCCAACGAGCGGCGCCGCGCCGACCGTGAAAAGGAGCGTGCCGCCGCGGCGGAGGCCGATCGCAAGGCCGCCGCGGCCGCGGCCGGGCAGCCGGCGCTGCCGGCGCCGGCGCCGTGACACCGGGGCAAGCGCCCCGAGCGGGGCAGCCGCTCAGGCCGGGCGCATTGCCGCCGGGCGCGCCGGCGGATCCGGCGCTTCGAGCTTGACGATCGCCACCGACAGGTTGTCGCCGTGGCCGCGTGCGCGTTCGCGCGCCAGGCGCACCAGGGTCTCGGCAGCCTCGCGGGCGGCGAGCTTGTGCACCACGTTGCCCAGTTCGCGCTCGGTGAAATACGCCCACAGGCCGTCGCTGGCCAGCAGGAACGCGTCGCCGGTGCGCAGGTCGTCGACGCGGCCGTAGTCCAGGCGCAGTTCATGGCCGATGCCCAGGGCGCTGAAGAGGATGTTCTTGTAGGCGTCGGTCTCGGGACCACCCTCGACGAGCTCGCCCTCGGGCGTCATGCGCGAGCCGTACGAGTGGTCGATGGTCTTGTGGGCCAGGAGGCCGTCGCGGAAGTGGTACATGCGGCTGTCGCCGGCGTGCATCCAGACTGCAACCTCGCGCTGCAGGATCAGCGCGACGATCGTGCTGTGCGGCTCCTTCTCGCTGGCCAGCGCGGTCAGGCGGATGACCGCGTGGGCCTCGGTGGCGATCTGCGTAAGCAGGTCGCGTGCGGTGGCGCCGGCGTCGGGCAGCGAATCGAACAGGTTCTTGGCGGTGCTTACCACCTGGTCGGACGCCAGGCGGCCGCCGCTGCGCCCGCCCATGCCATCGGCCACCAGGGCCATCAGCGTTCCGGGGAAGTGCGGGCTGGTAAGCACCGCAACGCGGTCCTGCTGATCCTGGCGATCGCCGATGTGATCGGCGACGCAGGCAGTCAGCTTGAAACTCGACGTGGAATCGCGGGCGGTGGGGCGGGGCATCCGTCGGAAGGCCGCAGCGGTGGCCGGGCGGACCGCAGGATGCCGTCCGCCGCCAGCGTGCCGGCTGCGCGCAGTCTAGCAGCGCCGGCATCTCGTTTCGCGAGCGATCCTGATACGATGTCCGGCACGCTGCGCCTGCGGCAGATGGCCGTAAGCCATTGGCCGCCGTCCGTTGCCCCTGGCCCTCCGGGGAGCGGGACAAGGGGTGCGGGGAACCGGTACCAATCCGTGTTCGAAACGTGAACCATGGGGCGCGTGCCCGCCCGGCGACGGCGGGGCGAGCGAGCGGGAGAAGCGCGTGCCGAGCATCGGGGACATGGGCGGCGACCTCGGTGATGCCGATGCCATTCGACAGCGGATCGCCGAACTGCAGCAGGAGCATCGCGACCTTGACCTGGTCCTGGCCCGCCTGGGCTCGCTGTCGGGCGTGGACGAACTGCAACTGCGGCGCCTGAAGAAGCGCAAGCTGCTCATCAAGGACATGATCAACCGGCTCGAGATGGGTCTGATACCCGACATTCCCGCGTGAGCGCGATGCCCGATGCCGCGCGTCCGTCCCTGAGCGCCGCGGGCGGCGCTGCCGCCGACGCGGTCGCGCGCTGTCGTCGCGCCGTGACCGACGCCTTCGCCGCCGACGGCGCGCTGGCCGGCGCGATCCCCGGCTTCCGCGAACGCGCTTCCCAGCGGCAGATGGCCCTGGCCGTCTTCGAGGCGATCGTCCAGCGCTGCACGCTCGCGGCCGAGGCCGGTACCGGCACGGGCAAGACGCTGGCCTACCTCGTGCCGGCGCTGCTCGCCGGCGGCAAGGTGCTGATCTCGGCCGGCACCAAGACCCTGCAGGACCAGATCTTCGACAAGGACCTGCCCGCCGTCTGCCGTGCGCTGGGCGTGCGCCCGTCGACCGCGCTGCTCAAGGGCCGGCAGAACTACGTCTGCCGCCTGCGCCTGGAGCGCACCGAGACCGCCGGGATGCTGGGGTCCCTAGAGGAGGTGCGCGCGCTGCAGCACATCGTGCGCTTCGCGCGGCAGTCGACCACCGGCGACCGCGCCGAACTGGCCGAGGTCGCCGAGGGCGCGTCGATCTGGCCCGCCGTGACCTCGACGCGCGACAACTGCCTCGGGGCCGAGTGCGCGCACGTCGACAACTGCTACGTGCTGCAGGCCCGCCGCCGCGCGCTGGCAGCTGACGTCGTGGTGGTCAACCATCACCTGCTGCTGGCCGACATGGCGCTGCGCGAAGCAAGCGCCAGCGAACTGCTGCCCGATGCCGACGTGGTGATCATCGACGAGGCACACCATCTGGCGGGAATCGCCGCCGATTTCTTCGGCGACAGCTGGTCGCTGCAGCAGGTCCACGAGCTCGGTGCCGACGTGCTGCGCGCCGGCCTGCAGTTTGCCCGCGACGGCGCCGCCTGGCCCGATCTGGTGCGTGGCACCGACACCGCGGCCCGCGCGCTGCGCCTGGCACTGGCGCAGCAGGGCATGGTCCAGCGGGCCCGCATCGCCTACGAGCCGCTGGCGCGCGCCGGCGCCGTGCCGGCGGCGGTCGCCGCGCTCGACGGCGCGCTGGCCGCCGTCGGGCAGGCGCTGCAGCAGAACCAC
>JBBISD010000092.1:0-6869 GCA_037441485.1 Burkholderiales bacterium | reverse complement strand
GCTGCCAGCGCCGCAGGCCGTGGCGCTGCGCGCGGCGATGCAACGGTTCCTGGCCGCGAGCGGCTACGTGCTGCTCGCCGAGGCCGGCAGCCAGCTGCGCTTCGGCCTGTCCGGACCCGCGCTGCCGCAGTGCGTCGGCGCCTTCGACGCCGTGCTGCGCACGCCGGCCTTGCGCCGGCGGCTGCGCCCGGACCTGGCGCTGGAGGTCGGTGCCCCGGCCGTATCGGCGCAATGGCTGGCGTGGATCGACGGCGACGACGCGCCGCCGCGGCTGGTGCTGCCGGGTGCGCGGCCGGCCGACCCCGCAGGCGGGGCGACGGGCATGCTGCTCGGGCCGATCGCGGAGCTGCTCGACGCCGCCGCGGCGCAGCTCGGGACGAGGCCGCCACCCGACAGCGACGCCCGCACGGCGGCCGCCTACGGCCGGGCGTGGCAGGCCGCCGAAGCCGCCGCCTGGCAGGCGCGACGCCAGGCCGTCACCGCGCCTGACGGCGCCGCGCTGCACGAACACGACATCGCGCCGCTGCTGCGCGCCGCGCTGCCGGCCGGTGCCTGGTTGGCGATCGGCAATTCGTGCCCGATCCGCGACCTCGACCACGACCTGCCGCCGGACGCGGCACCACTGACGCTGCTGCATCAGCGCGGCGCCGCCGGCATCGACGGCGGCGTGGCCGGCGCGGCCGGCGCGCGAAGCGCCGGGGCTGGGCCACTGGCGCTGCTGCTGGGCGACGTGGCACTGCTGCACGACGCCGGCGGCCTCGCGGCGGCGGCGGCGGTGCGCGGGCCGCTGGCCATCGTCGTCGTCAACAACGACGGCGGGCGCATCTTCGAGCGGCTGCCGCTGGGCCGCGACGAGGGCGTCGCCGCGGCCCGCGAGCGGCTGTTCGTGGCCCCGCACGGCCACCGCTTCGACGGCCTGGCCGCCACCTGGGCCCTGGGCTATGCGGCGGCGGACACGGCGCCGGCGCTGCAGGCCGCGCTCGCGCAGGCCCTCGCGGCCGAGCAGCCGGTGCTGATCGAGGCGCGCGTGGTCCCCGGCGGCAGTGGGCGTCGCGCTGCATTGCTCGCGACGATGGCGGCGGCTGCCGAGCAGGCCACCGACGCGTGACGACGCAGCCGATCGAGAGCCCGGCCGGCGGCGATGCCGGCGGCGACGGGAGCCGCCCGATGGCGGGCGTCGCCCACCGGGCCAAGGGCGCCGGCGGGCCGCCGCTGGTGCTGCTGCACGGTTTCCTCGGCGCGCCCGCGGCCTGGGACGCGATGCTGGCCGCGCTGCCGCGGCACGGCCCGGTCTGGTGCCCCTGGCTGCCCGGACACGGCCCCGCGGCGCCGGCGCCGGCGACCTGGGACGAGGCCGCCGCGCGCATCGCCGAGATGCTGCCTGCGGGCGCCATCGTGGCCGGCTATTCGCTGGGCGCCCGGCTGGCGCTGGCCGCTGCCTTGCGCCACCCGGGCCAGGTCCGCGCGACGCTGCTGGTCGGCGGCCATGTCGGCCCGGCCGGCGAGGCCGAACGCATCGAGCGCGCCGCGCTCGACGCCCGGCGCGCCACGGCGCTGCGGCGGGGCGACCTCGCCGCCTTCGTCGACGCCTGGGAATCGCTGCCGCTGTTCGCCACCCAACGCGCGCTGCCGGCGGCGCTGCCCGCGCGCCAGCGCGCCCTGCGGCTGGCCCACGACCCGCACGCGCTGGCCTGGGCGTTCGAGGTCGCCGGGCTCGCGCAGATGCCCGACCTGCGCCCGGCGCTTGCCGCCGCCCGGCAGCCGATCCGCTTCCTGACCGGCGCCCTCGACACCCGCTTCAGCGCCCTGGCCGCGTCGGTCGCGCGACCGCCCTGGGTCGCGCATCGCGACGTGGCCGGCGCCGGCCACAACCTGCTGCTGGAGGCGCCGGCGGCTGTGGCAGCATCGCTGGCCGGCTTAATGGAGATGGCATGACCGAAGTGAACTGGATCCCGTGCGACCACGGCTACACCGACGTGGTCTACGAGAAAGCCGAGGGCATCGCCCGCGTGACGATCAACCGCCCCGAGGTGCGCAACGCCTTCCGTCCGCTGACGGTGCAGGAGATGCAGCACGCCTTCGCCGATGCGCGCGACGACGGCGAGATCGGCGTCGTCGTGCTGCGCGGCGCCGGCGACCACGCGTTCTGCTCGGGCGGCGACCAGCGCGTGCGCGGTGACGGGGGCTACGTCGGCGGCGACGGCGTGCCGCGGCTGAACGTGCTCGACCTGCAGCGCCAGATCCGCACCCTGCCCAAGCCGGTCATCGCCTCGGTGGCCGGCTACGCGATCGGCGGCGGCCACGTGCTGCACATGATCTGCGACCTGACGATCGCCGCCGACAACGCCCGCTTCGGCCAGACCGGCCCGCGTGTCGGCAGCTTCGACGGCGGCTACGGTGCCAGCTACATGGCGCGCATCGTCGGCCAGAAGAAGGCGCGCGAGATCTGGTTCCTGTGCCGCCAGTACGACGCCGCGCAGGCGCTGCAGATGGGGCTTGTCAACGCCGTCGTCCCGCTGGCCCAGCTCGAGGCCGAGACCGTGCAGTGGGCGCGCGAGATGCTCGCCAACAGCCCGACCGCGCTGCGCTTCCTGAAAGCCGCGCTCAACGCCGACTGCGACGGCCAGGCCGGCCTGCAGGAACTCGCCGGCAGCGCCACCCTGCTCTTCTACCAGAGCGAGGAAGGGCAGGAAGGCAAGCGCGCGTTCCTCGAGAAGCGCAAGCCGGCGTTCGACAAGTTCAAGCGCTTTCCGTGACGATTCGGCAGCGCCGTCGCCTCGCCTGACGACCCCGGCCCGGATGCCGCGACTGCATCTCGACGTTGCGCGCCGCGTCGCTGCCGGCGTGATCTCGGTGCGCGGCACGCCGCGCAGGCGCGAGGCGGTGCGGATCACGCTGCGCGACGCCGACGGCGGCATCGGTCTGGGCGAGGCGATGCCGCTGCCGGGCTACAGCCGCGACGATGCCGCCGGCGCCGAGCAGGCGCTGGCCGCCATCGCTGCATGTGCGCGCGAAGGCGGCCTCGCGCTGCCGGATGCGCTGACCGATGCGGCCGCAGGCGGCGCCGCTGCGGTCCGCGGCCGGCACCCGCACGCCGCGTTGCTCGACGCCACGCTGGCGCCCCACGCGGCGTGGCTCGACCCGTCGCCGGGAGCGCGCTTCGCGCTCGAATGTGCGCTCGTCGATCTGCTGGCCCGGCGTGCGGAGGTCAGTGCCGCGCAGTGGCTGGCCGATGGCCGCGCCCTGCAGCCCGTGCGCGTGAGCCTGCTGCTGCCCGACGACGACACCGCCGCCTGCGCCGCGGCCGCGCAGGCGGTCGCCGAGGGCTTCCGGGTGCTGAAGCTGAAGATCGCCCGTGCCGACCGCCCGCCGGAGCGCGAGGACGCGCTGCTCGCCGCTCTTCGCGCCACGGCCGATGCGGCGCGCGAGGGCGACGGCGAACCGGTGCGCCTGCGCCTGGACGCCAACGGCGCGCTCGACCCTTCGCAGGCCACGGGCCGACTGGCGCAACTCGAACACTTCGGCATCGAGCTGGTCGAGGAACCGGTGTCGGGCCCCGCGCTGCTCGGGCTGCCGCTGCTGCCGCTGCCCTGGGCCGCCGACGAGTCGCTGGCCGACGCGGCGCTGACCGCCGCGCTGCTGGCGCTGCCGCCGGGCCGGCGGCCGGCCGCGCTGGTGCTCAAGCCGGCGCAGCTCGGGCTGTCGCGCTGCCTGCGGCTGGCCGAAGCCGCTGCCGAGCGCGGCCTGGGCGTGATCGTCAGCCACAGCTTCGACGGCGACCTCGGCCACGCGGCAGCGTGCGCGCTGGCCGCCGCGTTGCCGCTGCGGCCCTGGCCCTGCGGGCTGGCGCCGCACCCCGGACTGCGCGGGCCACTGCCCGCAAGGCCCTGGCTGCCGGTCCCCGTCGCGCCGGGGCTGGGCGTGAGCGACGAAGGCGAATCCGCGTGAACGAGCCACGGCACGCGCCGGACGCCCCGGCGCCCAAGGCGGCCACGCTCGGCGAGGTGCTGCGCATTGCGGCCCGGCAGGCGCCCGGCGAAGCGGCGCTGGTCGGTGATGCGGGCACGCTTGGCTGGGCCGACTTGGCGTTGCGGGCCGGACAGGTCGCCGTGGGCCTGCACGCATTGGTGGCGCTGGACGGTGATGCAGGCGGCGGCGAGTTGGCGCAGCCATCACCGCGCCCGCACGCCGTCACGCTGCGCCCGGACCGCGACGACCTGGTCGTGCTGCTGGCCCACGCCCTGGCGGGCATTCCGCTGCTGCCGCTGCACCCCGCGCTGCCCGAGGCCGACGCCGCCAGGCTGGCCACCGCCGCCGGCGCCCGTCAGCTGACGCTGGCGCAGTGCCTGGAGTCCGCACCAGCGGCACAGCGCCGCGCGGACCACCCAGCGCCAAGCCTGCCGCAGGCCGACGACGATCTCTTCCTGGTCCCGACCTCGGGCTCGTCGGGCATACCGAAAATTGCCCGGCTGACGCACCGGGCCGTGCTCGCCGCGGCGGCCGCGCTGACCGAGCGCCTGCCCTTCGGGCCGCAGGACCGCTGGATCCTGACGTTGCCGCTGTCGCATGTCAGCGGGCTGTCGGTGGTCACGCGCTGCCTGTGCGCGCAGCGTGCGATTGTGCTCGTGCCGCGCTTCCACGAAGACGCGGTGTGGACCGCGATGGCGCGCGATGGCGGCACGCGGCTGTCGGCCGTGCCGGTGATTGCCGACCGGCTGCTCCACGCCGACCGTGAGGGCCGGCTGGGCCGACTGAGCCTGATGATGCTCGGCGGCCAGGCCGCGCCGCTGGCGCTGCGCCGGGCGCTGGCCGAGGCCGGCACGCCCGCCGTCGCCAGCTACGGCCTGACCGAGAGCTGCGCGGCCGCGGCCTGCGAGGCACCGGCCGACGCGGGACACCTGCTTCCCGGCTGCGGCACGGCGTTGCGCGGCGTGTCGATTACGATCGCCGACGCCGATGGCGCCGCCGCGCTCGCCGGCACGCCGGGGCGCATCCTGCTCGCCAGCCCGGCGCTGCTGGCCGGCTACGCGGGGCGCGCCGACCTCGCCGTGCGGGATGCCGGCGGCCGCTTCGACACCGGCGACCTCGGCTGGCTCGACGATGCCGGCCGCCTGCATGTCCAGGGCCGGCGCAGCGAGGTCATCGTCACCGGCGGCGAGAAGGTCGTGCCCGGCGTCGTCGAAGCCGCCTTGCGCGAACATCCGGGCGTGCGGGATGCGGTGGTCTTCGGTCTGCCCGACGTTCGCTGGGGTGCGATCGTCTGCGCTGCGGTGGAGGGTGCGCCCGGACTGCATGCGGACGCCACGCTGCCGTCCCTGCTCGCCGCGCTGCTGCCGCCCTGGGCGCGGCCGCGCCGGCTGGCGCTGCTCGACGCCCTGCCCCGGCTGAATACCGGCAAGGTGGACCGGGGCGGCACGCCGGCACGGGCCGCAGCGCGGCTGCGGCCGCTGGCCACGCCGGCCGAGCGCGATCGCCCGGGCTGAGCCGCACGCCGGAACGATCCGGTGCCTGCATCCCCGTGGTGGCGCCACAACAGGGGGTTGGTCACCTGTTGACGCCGATCAAGCGGCCCACCGCTGGCGCCTCCTATGATTTTTTACCGCATGTGACGTGCTTGGCGTCGGACGGGATCCTGGGTCGAACCGGGATGTGATTTGAATGAGTGCAATGACCGATTCACCCAGTACGAGGAGATAGTGATGAAAAGCAAGACGCTGGTTCTTTCCGCAATCGTCGTCAGCCTGTTCGGCATTCAGGCCGCGATGGCGCAGACAAAGACGCGCGACGAGGTCAAGGCCGACTGTGCCGCCGCGATCAAGGCCGGCAAAACGCCCCCTGCCGGCGAATGCGAGCAGAAGCCCGCGACCGTCCTGTCCGCCAAGACGCGCGCCATGGTCAAGGCCGATTGCACGGCCGCGATCAAGGCCGGCACGATGCCCCCTGCCGGCGAATGCGCCGAGCAGAAGCCCGCGACGGTCCTGTCCGCCAAGACGCGCGCCATGGTCAAGGCCGATTGCGAGGCCGCGATCAAGGCCGGCAAGATGCCACCCGCCGGCGAATGCACCCAATAGAGGCAGGTCAAGACATAGCGCTTGCATCACCGAGCGAGGCGGCCTGAAGTCAGGTCGCCTCGTCGGACGGGGCTAGAAGCGGAATACATGAAGCCGCGGCGCGGATGGCTGTTTTGGCTGGTGCTCGTCTGGATCGGTGTGTGCTGCGGCTGTGCCGGGACGGGGGGCGAGACGGCGGCGGCCGACTTCCTGCGTTTGGACCCATCCCAGCCCGTTGCGACCGGCGACAAGATCGAGGTCACCGAGTTTTTCTCTTACGCTTGCCCGCATTGCTTCGCGCTCTCGCCGCGGGTGAAGAGCTGGGTTGAGAACAAGGCCGCCGACGTCGCGTTCCGCTATCAGCCCGTCATCTTCCGCGCCAGTTGGGACGTCCCGGCGCGCATCTACTTCGCGCTGGCCATGCTGGGTGAGGCCGAACGCATCGGCTATGGCGTGTTCGACGCGATCCAGCTCGAGCAACTCGATTTCTCCGACGATCAGGTCCTGTTCGACTGGGTGGCGCGCCAGGGCGTCGACCGGCAGCGCTTCGCCGACGCCTACCGCTCGCCGGGTGTCCAGGCGGAGGTGGCGGGCGCGCCCGAGGTGGCGCAGGCCTACCAGGTGCATGGCGTCCCGGCCTTCGTGGTGGACGGCAAGTACCTCACCTCGAACAGCCTGACCGGCTCGGCACAGGGCACGATCGACGCCCTGGACCGCCTCGTGGAACGCGCTCGTCAGGAGCGGGTCAAGCGCAATTGATCCTAAGTAGGCCGTTTTATAAATATGGACACGTATTAACTTGATTCGTTCGGCCACGTA
>JBBISD010000091.1:0-7131 GCA_037441485.1 Burkholderiales bacterium | reverse complement strand
TGCCGCCGGATCGCCGGGTTGCCATGGCACGGGTGTGCAGCATGATCCGCCGCTCGGCGCGGGGGGTCCGCGAGAGCATGCGCTACGGGCTGGCTTTTTACGAGCTGGACGGGCCGCTTTTCGCGCTGGAGTCGGGGCGCCGGCACATGTCGCTGTACGTCGCCGAGCAGGAAGTGGTGGTGAAGCACAAGGAAGCGCTGCCGGGGGTCAATACCGCGCGCAGTTACGTCAAGTTCTCCGATTTGAACCGCCTGCCGCTGGACATCGTGGAAAAGATCGTTCGCGATTCCGTTGCGGCGCGGCGTACGCGCGCCCAGCAGGGCGCGCTGCCGACCCAGGCCGAACTGCTCAAGCTCTGGGCGATCAAGGAAGAGGCGGCGCAGGTACCGGTGCCGGTCGCGAAGGCGACGGCCCCGGCGGCCAGGAACGCTGCCAAGGCCGCGCCGGCCCGGGCTGCCAAGGCAGCAAAAGCGGGTGCTGCCGGCGCTAAAACCCCGGAGGTACGGGCAAAGTCCGCCGTCAAGACGAGCGCGCGTCCGGCGGCCACCAAGGCGGGCAGCGCGGCCAAGCGCTGAGGGCCGGCTCCGGCAGGCCGGACCGTGCCGTCGGGGCCCGGCCGCAATCCAGAGGGAGGGTGGGATATGCGCAATATGCTGCGATGGATCGCACTGTGGATCGCGGCGGCCTTCGCGCTGGGTGGGGCGGTCTCGGCGGCGCCCGCCGCCAAGACGCGGGTGCAGTGGTTCGGGCAGTCGGCGTTTCGCATCACGACGCCGGGGGGCAAGGTCATCATGATCGATCCCTACCTGACCGAAAACCCCAAGACGCCGGCGCAGTACCGCAATCTTGACGCCATCGGTCCGGCCGACCTGATCCTGGTAACCCACGCCCACGCCGACCACCTGGGTGACGCCCCGGCGCTGGCGCGGCGCGACAACGTCCCCATCGTCTCGCCGGCCGGCCTGGCCTCGACACTGGCGGCGCTGGGCATCGTGCCGCCCGAGCTCGCGCCGCGCATGAACAAGGGCGGCACCGTGACGCCGATCGGACCGGACATCCACATCACGATGGTCCATGCCGAGCACAGCTCGGAACTGGCCTGGAAGAACCCCGCGACCGGCAAGCTCGAGGTCCACGTCGGCGGCGAACCGGTCGGTTTCATCCTGGAGATGGAAGACGGCTTGCGCATCTACCACATGGGCGACACGGCGCTGTTTTCCGACCTGCGGCTGATCGCCGAGCGTTATCACCCCGACCTCGTGCTGATACCGATCGGCGGCCACTTCGTCATGGACCCGGCCGACGCGGCCTTCGCCATTCGCGAATGGCTCAAGCCGGCCTACGCGATCCCGATGCATTACGGCACGACGCCGCTGCTCAAGGGCACTCCGGAACAGTTCCGCGCCGCGCTGGGCGCCGGGGTCGCCACCCAGGTGAGCGTGCTCGAGCCCGGCCAGACGGCGACGTTCGGCAAATAGCCGCAAGGGCCCGCAGGCCCTTGCGGAATGGCGCGCCTCAGGCGCCCGGCACGCTGCCGTTGAGCGTCTGGGTCGTCTGGGTACGCAGGTCGACGAAGCCGGCCAGCGGCACGATGCGGCGCGTCAGCGCGCCGTGGCCGGTCTGCCACAGTCGCACATAGGCGTAGTAATAAGTACCCGGCAGGCCGGCGCCGACGCCGCTCAGCGTGAAGGCGCCCGCGTTGGGGCCGCCGTTGGTGCCCAGCAGCGGACCGCAGTCGTAGGTGTCGACGATGGTCGCAAAGCGCGCCAGCACGAGCTCGCAGTTGTTGTCGCCGCTGATGCCGCTGAAGCTCAGGTTGACGTTGACCGTTCCCGACGACACCCCGCTGGCCAGCACCGGATTGGCCACGCTGAAGGTCTGGGTGCTGCCCGACGACGGCGGCACCATCGCGCCGGACGCACCCAGCCGGTAATAGATCGCGTCGTTGGCCGCCACCGTGAACGCGCCCTGGCCCTCCTGCGGCGCCACGCCGGTGAAGGCGAGGCCCGCGCCCCCGTTGTAGCCGGCCAGGTGCAGCATCGACGAGGCGCCCTGCAGCGGGATCGGGTTGCGGAACCGGCCGGTGAAGGGATCGGTATTGCGCCAGCGGATCTCATACGGCACGGCGCCGGCGCCCGGCAGCGTCTGCTGGAAGATCGCGTACCCGCTGGTGAGCGGCGCCAGCGCGATGGCCAGCTGGGCGGTGTATTCGCCGGTATTGAGCGTCGGGGCGATCGCGGCGGCCTGCACCACGGTCGGGGCCGCCGCGCCGGTGCCGCCCGGCGCGGTGCCCGCGGCGACCGGCACGCCGGTGACCAGCATCGTCTCGAGGTTGCGGCCGCGGATGACCACGTCATAGGCGCCGATGGCATTGCCGCTGGCGTCGTGCGTCGCCAGCGGATACAAGGTGAATCTGCCCGTGAGCGGATCGACCATGGTTTCGCGCGCGACCGCATGCCGGCTGCCGTCGGGCAGCAGCAGTTCGGCCTTGACGATGAGATTGAAGGCACAGGCCGGCGACTGGGCAAGTTCCGCCGCGACGCTCTGGCACAGCTGCGTTGGGTCGATCGTGCCACCGATGGCGGCGACCTGGGACATGTCGAAGTACTGCAGGTTGGGCCGCATCGTGAAGTAGGTCAGGCCGTCGTGATTGAACGGCACGATGATGTGCTCGAGGTCGAAGTCCACCGCCAGGTTCAGCGTGCCGCCGGTCGTGACGTTGAACGTGCCCAGCAGCTGGATGCCCTGGGCGGGGTAGGCGATCTCGAGCGGCGCCTCCTGGGGCGTGGCGGTGCCGTCGAGATACTCGACCTGGTCGTTCCACTGGAGGGCGGCATGGTTGGAATCCATGGTGGCGAGCGCCGCAGCATCGAGCGGCGCCTCGGCGCCGTCGAAGAAGAACCGGATCTGGCGGTACGTGCCCACCGGCAGGTTCAGGCCGGCGAACAGGGTGTTGTCCAGCGTGCCGTTGTTGAGCGTGGTCAGGTCGACCGTCACAGGTGCCGGCAGCGGGAAGCTGATCCACGTTGCGTCTGACGCGTTCCACACCTGGTCCGCGCTGGTATGGAAGGCGATCGCCGTGACGGTCACCCAGACATGCTGGAACTCGTCGCCGGGGCCATCGGTCACCTGGACGTTGACCGAGCCGATGGGCATCGTGGCCGGCATGCCGCTGCCGCCGCCACCACCGCCGCACGCGGCAAGCAGAAGCGCTGATCCCAGCACGGGCGCCAGCGCAGCCAGATGAAACGTCTTCATGTCGTACTCCCTGATGGGTTGACGGGCGTGCCGGGCATGGTCATCCACTGCCGGGCGCGCAGCGCCGGTGGGGTCCCGAACGTGCAGCCAGTCTAGGCAGGCGCCCGCACGCCGATCTAGGGAGCAATTTGCAAGATGCGTAACAAGGTGTGCCCGGGCGCTAGCGCGGCGCCAGGATCTCGGACAGCAGGTCCTTCTCGCCGGCAATGCGTTCGAGTTGCGGATACCGCAGGCCGCCGTGGTAGTCGACGGCAACATTCCGATACAGGTCCGCGTCCAGGACCAGGAACGCGATGGGCGCAGTGTCGGTCCGCGAGCGCTTGACCGCGTCCTTGAGCAGATCCGGGCGGTAGCTGCGGCCGTTCACCGCCACGACGGCATCGCCGGCCGCCAGGCCGGCGGCAAAGGCCGGGCTGCCCCAGACGACGCGCGCCAGGCTGCCGTCCTTGGCAATGGCCACCCCGAGGGAATCGAGCAGGCTGGTGGTATCGGCCATTTCGTCGATCGAACGGGTGAACTCGCCGGGCTGGTCGGCGAATGCCAGGCGCCATCCGCCATGCTCCAGGCCGTCGAGCAGCCCGGCGTTGTCGTGCGTATCCAGTCGCTGTCGCAGCAGTGCCGCCCAGTCGGCGTGGGCGATGTCGTCGAGCGCCCGGACGATATCGTCGAAATCATAGAGCTCCGGCTCCATGCGCCCGTCGTCGCCCCCGAAGAAGCGGCGGGCAAAGTCGTCCAGCGAACGGCGGTCGCGCGTGAGTTCGCGGATCTTCACGTCGACCGCCAGCCATAGGAGGCTGCCCTCCGCGTAATAGTCGGCCGCGCGCTGCCAGTCGACCCAGTCCTTGCGCCGGACCGGGCGGGCCATGGCCGGCTCGGTGGTCGTGTCCTGCAGGTTGCGCCACGAGCGCCCGGCCCGCTGCAGCGCCCCGGCGGCAAGGTCGGCGAAATTGCCGCGCGCGGCCGCCGCGGGCACCAGGCCGCTGCGCGCGGCGAGCACCTGGCCCCAGTAGGTGGTCAGCCCCTCGTACACCCATAGAAGGCTGCCCTGCATCGGCGTGTTGTAGGTTGCGGTCCACAGGTCGCGCGGTCGGCGGAACTTGCCGTTCCACGAATGCGTGAACTCGTGCGCCAGCAGCGAACGCACCGACAGCGTCCGGTCCGGGTCGGTGAAGTAGCCGCGCTTGACGCCGTTCTCGCTCGACTGATGATGCTCCAGTCCGCCATGGCGGCCGAAGTGATCGTCGACCACCAGGATGAAATCGTAGTGGTCGTAGTGCCGCGCGCCGAAAAGCACGCGCGCCTGTTGCACCAGGCGCGCATATGCCGCCAGCTGCTCGTCGCTGGCGTCCAGCTGCGCGGGTTCGTTGGCCAGCACGTGCAGGCACACCGGATGCTGCGGGTCGGTGTCGAGCACGCGATGGCGAACGCGCGCGGCGCCGTATAGCGGCGAATCGACCAGCTGCTCGAGCGACAGCGGTGGAAAGTCCAGGCGGTTCGGCACGCCGGCGGGCGGCACCGGCGGCGCACAACCGGGTGCCGGTGCCCGCAGTGCGCCAACCGCCTCCCAGCCGTCGGGCAGGATCGCCGTGGCTGCCACGCGCAGCGTTGCCGCCGGTGCGCCCGCCGGGTACAGGACCAGGCCGCGCCAGTCGACCGCCAGCAGGTCATGGACGATGTCCTCGTCCTCGCCGACCTGCGTCGACGACAGGTGCTGGAAGCGCAACTCCAGGGTATCGACGCCCGAGGGGACGACCACGTGAAAGGCCTCGACATCCACCGGGTCGCGGACCCAGGCAAGCGCCTGCCCCGCCGCCAGCATCTGCAGGCCAGCCAGGCGCGCGACGTTGCCGATCGGGCTGTGGGTGCCCGGAATCCAGCGCGGGTATTGCAGCGTCAGCGGACCCGGTGAAACGGCAATGCGCTCGTCGACGGCAAAGAGGCGGTGGTCGATGTCCCGCGCGTCGACCTCCAGCACGATGGACGCGGACGGCAGCGGCAAACCCGGCGTCGGCACCTGGGCGGGGGCCGGGGCCGCGTGCAGCACCAGCAGCAGGCTCAGTGCCGCGCGCCGGCCACGGCCCGGAAAGGCACACATGCGGGCGGGCAATGGCTGCATCAGGGAGCTCCGCGCAGGGTCAGAGGCGCGCGGCCGCCACGAGTGCCGCCGCGCGAGCGCGCCGCCGCCAGCCGGCGCGCCGGCGGCAGGGGCGCCGGCGATGCTACTCCCGCGGCCGGCACGCGCATTTGCGCCGGCACCACAACCCGCATCGCCGCGATAGGGGCTTCTTTGCCCATCGGCAAGAATTGCCGCGCGCGTCGTTGGCGGTACCTCATCCGCCGGACGGCAGCGGCGCGCCCCTCTGGAGCCGGCAGGTCCGGGCTCCGCGTACGGCCCCGTCCGAGCGCAGCAATCACCACGACGGACGCCCGCGCGCCGTGCGGCGCCGTCTGACCATAGAAAACCGGAAAGATTCCAGTTGCACCGCCTTCGTGCACGATGACTGGGTTTGTGCATACATTTGGTGCAGACTTTCCCGGTATTGCTAGCGTCGGAAATAAACCGCCAATCAATCAGTGACTTACCTACTGGCATGCCAATTGCTTGAATACCCGGGGAAGTTCGGCATTCCCCCTTCGACTATCAAACAAAAGGAGCGACATGTTTAAGCGCACTCTGGCAGTGGCGGGCTTGGCCGCCTTGGTTGCAGTTCCCAGCATTGCGATGGCGGACACGGCAGCCGCGCCAGCGGCCCCGCCGTCACCGCATACGTTCACCGGCAATATCGGCCTCTTCAGCCAGTACATTTTCCGTGGACTGACGCAGACCGACGAAAAGCCGGCCGTACAGGGCGGATTCGACTACGCCTACAACTTCGGCTCCGTATCCGGCTACGTCGGCACCTGGGCGTCGAACATCTCCTGGCTGACTGACGAAGGCCAGTACTCCAGCTCCAGCCTGGAAAACGACTGGTACTTCGGCGCGCGCGGCAACTTCGGCGCGTCGGATTTCTCGTACGACGTCGGCTTCCTGTACTACTACTACCCGGGTTCGGTCCGCGCGCTGGGCCAGAAGGGCGACACCCAGGAGCTCTACGGGCTGGTCGGGTGGAAGTGGCTGACCGCCAAGCTGTCCTACAGCATCGGCAACAGCATCTTCGCGGTGAAGAACAGCAGCGGCACCTACTACCTGGACATCTCGGCCAACTATCCGGTCGGCGACAGCGGCGTGACGCTGATTGCCCACTACGGCGACCAGAAGTACACCGGCACCGATGGCCGCTTCGGCGCGTCCAACGACAGCCTGTTCAGCTACAAGGACTGGAAGCTGGGCGCGAGCTACGACGCCAGCAAGCTCACACCCCTGCTGGGCAACGTGACCGTCGGCGCCTACTACACCGACACCGATGCCAAGGCCGCGGGCTACGCGAACTTCGAAGGCAAGAACATCGGCAAGAGCGAAGTCACGGTGTTCGTTCAAAAAACGTTGTAGCCGTCAGGCGGAGGGAACCATGAAACTCGTAACCGCGATTATCAAACCTTTCAAGGTTGATGAAGTTCGCGAAGCACTGGGCAAGATCGGCGTGCAGGGACTGACCGTCACGGAGGTCAAGGGCTTCGGCCGGCAGAAGGGACACACGGAGCTCTATCGTGGAGCCGAGTATGTCGTCGACTTCCTGCCCAAGGCCAGACTGGATGCCGCCATCGCCGACGAACTGCTCGATGCCGTGGTCGAGGCCATCGAGAAGTCGGCGAAGACCGGCAAGATCGGCGACGGAAAGATCTTCGTGATGGACCTGCAGGAAGTCATTCGCATTCGTACCGGCGAGACCGGCGCGAGCGCGCTCTAGGGAGAAAAAGCGTGAAACGTCTTGC
>JBBISD010000090.1:0-7198 GCA_037441485.1 Burkholderiales bacterium | reverse complement strand
TGCCCGGCACCCCGGCCACCGGCGGCGCGGCCGGCGCTTCGGCGGCACCGGCCGGGCGGCCGGCGCCGGGATCGGCGCCCAGGCCGGAGGGGATCTGCGGCGAGAACAGCGGCCGGTTCGGGTCCCCGGGCTCCGGGGTCACGTTCTCGGTGGCGTGCTGCACCTTGTTGACGAACGGCACCGGCGAGTTGGTCAGGTACAGCGCGATCGCGACCGCGACGGCCAGGCCGGTAACCAGTCCGGCCAGGAAGCCGTAGACGCTGATCGTGGGACGCTGCGGGGCGCTCATCGTGGTGCCGTCATTGCCGGAGAGGTTCATCGCGCAGCCCGCATTCTGCACTACATGCGCTCTGGCGCCGAGACGCCGATCATCGTCAGGCCGTTGCGCAGCACCTGGCGCGTGGCCAGCAACAGCGCCAGCCGCGCCGTGCGCAGCGGCGCATCATCGACCAGGATGCGCTCGGCGTTGTAGAACGCGTGCAGGTCGGCCGCCAGCTCCTTGAGGTAGAAGGCCACCAGGTGCGGCGCCAGGTCGGCCGCAGCCTGCTGCAGCGCATCGGGGTACTCGGCCAGCCGCGCCATCAGGGACAGCTCGCGCGGTGCCCGCAGCGGCGCGGCGTCGACCGCGGCCGCGGCGTGCTCGTCGAGTGCCTGCCCGGTCTGTTCAGCCGCCTGGGCCAGCACCGAGCAGATGCGGGCGTGGGCATACTGCACGTAATAGACCGGGTTGTCCTCGGAGTGCGACAGGGCCAGGTCGACATCGAAGGTGAATTCGGAGTCGAACTTGCGCGATACCAGGAAGAAGCGCGTGGCGTCGCGCCCGACCCAGTCGATCAGGTCGCGCAGCGCCACCGAGGTGCCGGCGCGCTTGGACATCTTCACTTCCTCGCCGCCGCGCATCACCCGCACCATCTTGTGCAGCAGGTATTCGGGATAGCCGGGCGGGATCTCCCGGCCCAGCGCCTGGCCGAGGATGCGCAGGCCGGCGCGCACGCGGGCGACGGTACCGTGGTGGTCGGAGCCCTGGACGTTGATGGCGCGCTCGAAGCCGCGTTCGAACTTGGCCAGGTGGTACGCAACGTCCGGCACGAAGTACGTATAGGTGCCATCGGACTTGCGCACCACGCGGTCCTTGTCGTCGGGCAGCTCGCCGGGCGTGCCGGCCGGCGCCGCGGTGGTCCGCAGCCACAGCGCGCCCTCCGATTCGAAGGTCAGGCCCGACTGCACCAGCGCACGCACGGCCGCCTCGACGCGCCCGTCGCGATACAGCGACGATTCCAGGTAGAAATGGTCGAACCGGACGCCGATCGCCTCCAGGTCCAGGTCCTGCTGGTGGCGCAGGCTGGCGACCGCGAAGCGGCGCACCGCCTCGGCATCGCCCGGATCGCCGCTGGCGGCCACCTGCGCGCCGTCGCGCGCACGCACCGTGGCGCGCGCCAGGAAATCGCGCGCCACGTCGATGATGTACTCGCCGTGGTAGGTGATCTGCTCGGGCGCGACGGCCGCGCCCTGCAGCTCGCGCGCGCGCGCCTGCACCGAGCTCGTGAGCTGGTCGATCTGCACGCCGGCATCGTTGTAGTAGAACTCGCGCTGCACTGCCCAGCCGCGTGCCGCCAGGATGTTGGCCAGCGCGTCGCCCAGGGCGGCCTGGCGCGCGTGGCCCACGTGCAGCGGGCCGGTGGGGTTGGCCGAGACGAACTCGACCACCACCCGGCGCCCGCCGCCTTCGGAGCCGCGGCCGAACGCAACGCCGCCGCGCAGGACTTCGCCGATCACCTGCTGCTTGAAGGCCGCGCTCAAGCGCAGGTTGATGAAGCCGGGTCCCGCGACCTCGATGCTGTCGATCCAGCGGCCGGCCGCCGGCAGCCCGCGCAGGGCGTCGGCGATCGCCGTGGCCAGTTCGCGCGCGGGCCGGCCGAGCTGGCGGGCCAGCGGCAGCGCGACCGTGCAGCTCAGGTCGCCGTGGGCGGCCACCTTCGGCCGCTGCAATTCGATGTCCGGCGCACGGTGGTGTTCCGGTTCAAGCAGGGGCTCAAGCGCCGTGCGGATCAGGTCCGCAATCGCCTGCCGCTGTTCGGCGAGCATGGAGGGGGTCTATCCGGTACGAGGGAAGCCTGCAGTCTACCGGAGGAGCCGCCGCGCTACGGCCGGCCGGACATGCCGCTCAGGCCAGCCGCGGCAGCGTGAAGAGCGGCCGATAGCGGCCCGTCTCGATGCCCCGGGCGTTATGCATCGCCGGGCGAAAGTGCGGCGCCAGCGCCGTGCGCTCGGGGTGGTCGAGCAGCCCGGTCTGGTGCAGCACCTCCACGGTGGCCGCGTGCAGCGCGGCGGTGTCGCCGCCGGCAATGCGGATCGCGATGCCCAGGCCGAGCGAGCGCACGCCGATGGCCTGCACCCCGTCGGCACCGATCTTGCACACCCAGTCGCCGGCCCCGGCCTGCATCAGCCCGAGGTCGGTGCGTGCCGTGCCCGAGACCAGGTCCGGGTGGCGGGTCATGGCGTAGAAGACCGCGCGCAGCGCCGCATCGTCGTCGGCCGCGATGCGCGCGTAGATCCGGGCCAGGCGCTGCAGCGGCAGCGCGTAATTGGGGGCGTTGCAGCCGTCGGTGCCGGGCACGACCGGATCGTCGCCGGCGAAGCGGCGCACGGTATTGCGCACGCGCACCTGCAGCGGGGCGTCCGGGTCGAGGTATTGCGAAACGGGGTGCCGGTGCAGGCGGCAGTAGGCCAGGAAGCCGCTGTGCTTGCCCGAGCAGTTGTGGTGCAGGGCGGTGGGGTGCAGCGCCGCGGGGCAGGGGGTGGCCGTGGCCGCGAAATAGCGCGGCGGATGCACACCGCATTGCAGGTCGGCACTGCGTGCGCCGGCGCGGTCGAGGATGGCCTGGGCCAGCCGGGTATGTACGGTCTCGCCGTTGTGGCTGGCGCACATCAGCGCCAGTTCGTGCGAGCCGAAGCCGAAAAATCCCAACCCACCGTCCTCGACGAAAGGCAGCGCCTGCAGCGGCTTGAGCGCCGAGCGCGCGAAGTTCAGTCCCGCCGGATCGCCGACCCCGGCGAGCAGCCGCCCGCGCAGGTCGACGATCGCCACCGAACCGTGATGCACGCACTCGACCAGGTCACGGCCGGCCAGCGGATCGCCACCGGGCGGATCGCCGCCCGGCCGCCCGGCAACCCCGCGGGTCGTCGCCAGCAGGGGCGCGTGCGCCGGGAACGCCGCCGCACCGGGCACGTCAGCGGCCGGCGCGTTTGTCGCGCTCGATCAGGGCGTAGGCCGAGTGATTGTGGATCGACTCGAAATTCTCCGATTCGACCCGGTACGCCACGACGCGCGGATCGCGCTGCAGCACCAGCGCCACGTCGCGCACCGCGTCTTCGACGAACTTGGGGTTGTCGTAGGCGCGCTCGGTGACGTACTTCTCGTCGGCGCGCTTGAGCACCGCCCACAGTTCGCACGATGCCGCGTCCTCGGCGATGCGCACCTGCTCCTCGATGCGCATCTCGCCGGCCAGTTCGAGCTCGATCGTGATGTGCGCGCGCTGGTTGTGGGCGCCATAGGCCGAAACCTTCTTGCTGCACGGACACAGGCTCGTGACCGGGACGACCACCTTCTGGCGGATGCGGGTGGCGTCGCCGTCGATGCTGCCGCTGAGCGCCACTTCATAGTCCATCAGGCTTTGCACGCCCGAAACGGGCGCCGACTTGCGGATGAAATACGCAAAGCGGATGTCGATGGACCCGGCGCGCGCCTCGAGCTGACGCAGCATGCGCGCGAGCAGGTTGCGCAGCGCCGCGCCCGACAGCGGCGCGCCGTCGTCGAGCAGTTCGATGAAGCGCGACATGTGCGTACCCTTGCGGTCTCCCGGGAGGGTCACGAACATGTCGATGCTGGCGACGCTGGCGACCGGGCCGCCGGCGGTGGCGACGGTCACCGGGTGGCGCAGGCCCTTGACCCCGACGCGCGCGATGGCGATGTCGCGCGGGTCGAGGTCCGACTGCACGTCGGGCAGCAGTTTGGGTTCAGGAGCGTTCATAGCCCGCCATTCTATTAGGAAGTGCCGCGGACCTGCAGTTGCGCGCCGATGCGCCGGATCTGCGCCTCGCCGTGCTCCAGCGCCGGCGCGCTGGTGTGCACGGAATAGTCGCCGAGCACCAGCGGGTGGGGGTGCGGCACGGCCGATCCGAAGACGAAGACCACGTCCGAATCCGCGGTGACGCTCACTGGCGCGGTGGTGGCGGCAAAGACCACGAGTTCCCCGGCGCCGACCGCTTCGGCGGCGCGCAGTCGCCCCTGCTGGACGGCCAGCCAGGCAACCGTCTGGCCGGGCGCCGGCACATAGGACCAGCTCTGGCCGGCGGCGAGCGTCACGTGCAGGTAGTCGATTCCCTCGGGTGCCGGCACCGGGCTCGCCACGCCATGCAGGCGCCCGAGGATCACCCGGGCCGGCCCGACGCTGGGCACGTACCCGCCCCTCAGGTAGCGGCTGCGGGCCGGCGCGCTTTCGCGGTCCGGACCGAGCGCCAGCCACAGCTGGTAGCCGGCGACCCGTGCACTGCCGAGCGGCCGCCCGGTATGCCAGACGCCGCCGCCGGCCTGCATCCACTCGACATCGCCGGTCTCCAGCGTGCCCTGTTCGCCGGTCGAATCGTCGTAGCTGATGCGGCCGGCCAGCGGTACCGTCACGGTGGCGATCCCCGAGTGCGGATGCCAGCCGAAGCCGTTGAGCCGCCCCGGCTCGCCCTCGAAGTAGTCGAGAAAGACGAAGGGCTTGATGCGCTCGCCCATGCCCTGCGGGCTCACCAGGCGCGTGATCGGTCCGTGCGCGCGCCCGCGCGTCCGCGCCACGATCGGCCGCGCCGGCACCGGCGGGCCGCCCGGCAGCGCGGGTTCGATGACCGGGGCTGGGACGGCGGGCGCGGCGATGGTGGCGCAATCCATGGCGGATCCTCGTTGAGAATGCAATGCAGGTGGGGTCGGATCCGACACTAACAAGCTTGGATGCAGCGCAAAAGCCCGTGAATTTCGATATTTATTATCCAAATTTTAGATATATTGACGGCGCGTATCGGCACCCCGCCACCGGCGCCGCGACCGGGATCGACCATGCTCGAGGGCATCACCCATGACCAGCTGCGAACCCTGGCGGCCGTCGCCGACGAGGGAAGCTTTTCGGCCGCCGGCCGGCGCCTGCGCCGCGCGCAGTCGGTGGTCAGCCAGACCATCGCCAACCTCGAGGCCCAGCTGGAGGTGTCGCTGTTCGACCGTTCGGCGCGCTATCCGGTGCTGACCGCGCCCGGACGCGTCGTGCTGGCCCAGGCGCGCGTGATACTGGCCGAGATCGACGCCCTGAAGGCGCATGCGCGCACGCTCGCCGGAGGCATCGAAGCCGAACTGTCGGTCGTCGTCGACGTGATGTTTCCGCTGCCCATCCTCACGCGGGCGATCACCCAGTTCCAGGCGGCCTTCCCGCACACGCCGTTGCGGCTCTATGTCGAGGCGCTCGGCGCCGTGTTGCAGCCGGTGCTCCAGGGCGTCTGCAGCGTCGGCGTGACCGGTAGCCTGCCCACCGTCCCGTCCGAGTGCCACGCCGAACGCCTGCTCGGCGTGCCCCTCGTGTGGGTGGCTGCGCCGCAGCACCCGCTCGCGCTCGCGGTCCCGCCGCTGGCGCGCCGCGCGCTCGAGCGCCATACCCAGCTCGTGCTGACGGATCGCACGGCGCTCTCGGCGGGGCACGACTTCGGCGTGTATTCGCCGCGCACCTGGCGCCTGGCCGACCTGGGCGCCAAGCACGGATTCCTGCGGGCCGGCCTTGGCTGGGGATCCATGCCGCTGCACCTCGTCGAGGCCGACCTTGCGGCCGGCCGCCTGCGGGCGCTGCAGCTCGAGGACACCCCGGCCGGCCACGTCGTCATGCCGATGTCGGCCATCTACCGCCAGCAGTCGCCACCACGCCCGGCCGGACGCTGGCTCATCGACCGCCTGCGCGAGCTCGCGCCACCGCCGGGCCCGGCCCCGTAGCCGCGCCGGCCGTACGGTGACGGTGCCGAAGATTCCCTGCGGGGGGCGCCGATCAGATATTCTTTCCCGCAGTTTCCCAGTCCCGGCCGGTGGCGCCTGCATGGCAGCGACCGAGCCACCTACCCGACGGGATCCGCCATGAACATCACCGCGGTTGAACGCGACACCGGTTTGTCCAAGGACACGCTGCGGGTGTGGGAGCGGCGCTATGGCTTTCCGGCGCCCGAGCGCGATGCGACCGGACAGCGGGTCTACAGCACCGGCGATATCGAAAAGCTGCGCCTTGCCAAGCGCCTGCTCGATCACGGCTACCGCCCCGGCAAGATCCTGCGCTTTCCCCCCGAGCGCCTGCTGGAGATGGCCGATGCGGCCCAGCAGCGCAATGGCGGCGCTGCGCCGGATCCGGCCGACAGCGCCGACGTCGATCCGGTGCTCGAGCTGGTCCGGACCCACCGCGTCGAGGCCCTGCAAGACCACCTGTCCGGCTGCCTGGAGCGCCTCGGGCTGGCGCCGTTCCTGGCGACGGTGATCGCGCCGCTCAATACGCGCATCGGCGAGGCCTGGGCGCGCGGCCGCCTTGAGGTCTTCGAGGAACACCTCTACACCGAGGTCGTGCAGGGCATCGTGCGCGGCGCGCTCGGCGCGCTGCCGCGCCCCGCCAGCGGCGCCCCGCGCGTCCTGCTGACCACTTTCCCCAATGAACCGCACAGCCTGGGCCTGTTGATGGCCGAGGCGTTCTTCACGCTCGAAGGCTGCAATTGCATATCGCTGGGCGCGCAGACCCCGCTGCGTGACATCGAGCGGGCCGCGCAGGCGCGCCGTGCCGACATCGTCGCGCTTTCGTTCAGTGCCGCCATGAATGCCAACCACGCCGTGCAGGGCCTGGCCGAGCTGCGCGCGCTGCTGCCCCCCACGGTGGCGCTGTGGGCCGGCGGCAATTGCCCGATACTGGAGCGCCGGCCGCCGGCCGGCGTGACCCGGCTACCGTTGCTGACCGACATCGGCCCGGCGTTGCAGCACTGGCGGCGCGCGCGCGCCACCGGCTGAGGCGACCGCGCCGCCTCAGCGCGACGCGTCCGGCGTCTTTGGCTTGGCGGCGTTCTTCGGGCCGCCGCTTCGGCCGGCCGCCGGTTCGGCCGCGCCCGGCGTGGTCGGCGCGGCGCCCGGCGCCGCGGTCGCGGA
>JBBISD010000089.1:0-7210 GCA_037441485.1 Burkholderiales bacterium | reverse complement strand
CGCGGCCGCGCCGGGCGGTCCGGCGCCCGGCACGCCGGCGGGGCCGATCAGCGCCGCCGCGCTGGCCGCGGCCATGGCGCGCCAGCCGGTGGTGCTGCTGGGCGAGGTGCACGACAACGCTGCCCAGCATGCGCTGCGCGCGCAGGCGCTGGGCCAGCTGCTGGCCGGCGGTGCACGCCCGGCCATCGCCTTCGAGCAGATCGACCGCGAGCAGCAGGCACTGGTGGACCGCCTGGCCGGGGAACCCGGCGCTATCGGCGCACGTGCCGATGCCATCGTCGCGCAGGCCGGCGCCCGGGGCTGGGACTGGAATTTGTATCGGCCGTACGTCGTGCTGGCCCTCGAATACCGCCTGCCGATCGTCGCGGCCGACCTGTCGCGCGGCCAGGCGATGCGCATTGCCACTGAGGGCGTGGACGCCATCCTCGACGCGCCGCAGCGCGCGGCACTCGGCCTGGACGCGATCGCGCCCGACCTGCAAAAGGCGCAGGAATACGAAATCGAACAGGGCCATTGCGGCCAGTTGCCGGCCGAGGCGCTGCCCGCGATGGCGCTGGCGCAGATCGCGCGCGACGCGGTGCTCGCGCACGCCATCGCGCCGTACCTCGACCGGGGCGTCGTGCTGCTCACCGGCAACGGCCACGCCCGGCGCGACATCGGCGTGCCGCGGCACCTGCCGGCGGCGCAGCAGGCGCGGGTCGTCTCCATCGGCCTGCTGGAGGAAGACGACATGGCCGCCCGGCGCGCGGAATTCTTCGACGTCGCCTTTCTCACGCCGGTGCAGCAGCGGGCCGATCCCTGCGCCGGCTTCCATCACGGCCGGCGCCCGGCGCCGATGCCCGGCGCCGCGGCCGGCACCGCGGCCGGCACCGGCACGCGCTAGCGCCAGCCGGTACGGTTCACGCCGGCGCGCGCTGGCGCCACCCGTACCAGACGCTCTCGGCGCCATAGACGACCGGCGCCAGCCAGATGAGGCCGAAGCCGACCGCCTTGTGCGGGTCGAACGCTTCGTGGAACAGGTAGATGCCGGTCAGCCATTGCAGCGTCGGCGCCAGGTATTGCAGGATGCCGGTCAGCGAGAACGGTATGCGCCGCACCCTGGCGGCGGCCAGCACCAGCGGCAGCTTCTGCCCGAGCCGCAGCCGTTCCCGGAACAGCAGCGCGCCGACGAGCACATTGACCAGCGGGTTGATGAAGTAGCCCAGGCTGGCGTCGACCGTATGGCCGGCGTTGATCGACCAGATGTATAGCACCCAGTTGACCGAGATCAGCGCCGCCGTGAGCGCGAAGCGCCCCAGCGGCCGCGGGTTGGTCAGCACGCCCGGATCCAGCCCAGGCGCCGCAGCGCGACCAGCAGCACCAGCATGGTCACCAGCGACCAGACTATCCGATGCGCCAGGATCTCGGGCGTGGCGATCGCGCCGAGCAGGTGCAGGTAGATGGGCAGCAGGCCCCAAAGCAGGTACGCGGCCAGCGCGTAGGCGATTCCGGCGTTCATCGAAAAGTCGGGTCCTCGGATGAGGTGCGCGATGCCGCGCCGAGCCGTTCCTCCTCTCCCTGCGGGAGAGCGCCGGGGCGCGGTTGCGCTCGCACCCGCCGCAGGGCAGCCGGGGGTAAGGGCGCACCGGCGCCTAGCTGTTCAGGGCCAGCGGTATCTGGTCCTCGTGTCCGGCCACGATCGTGCGGTTGCGGCCCTGCTTCTTGGCCAGCAGCAGCGCCTGATCGGCGCGCTGCATCAGCAGCTCGGCCGATTCGCGGGTGTCCCAGGTGGCCACGCCCGCGGAGAAAGTCTGTCCGTCCGGCAACAGCGGCCGCAGGCGGTCGATCAGCTGGCAGGCCTGCTCGGCATCGCAGCTGGGCAGCACCAGCGTGAACTCCTCGCCGCCATAGCGCACCAGCGTGTCGGTGGGCCGCAGCTGCCTGCGCCAGGACTGGGCGGCGCTGCGCAGCAGCGAGTCGCCGCCGGCGTGCCCGCGGCGGCTGTTGTAGCGCTTGAAGTAATCCAGGTCGAGCATCGCCACCGTGAGGATCTTGCCGCTGCGCTTGGCGCGCGACATCTCCACCGGCAGGTTCTCGTCGAGCCCGCGCCGGTTGGCGATGCCGGTGAGTGGGTCGGTGCGCAGCAGCTGGCCCATGATGCCGATGGTGGCACGGCTTTCGCGGCGCGCGCGGTTGATGAGCGCGCCGAGCAGCAGTCCGAGGAGCAGGGCCGCGGCGCTGGCGCCGGCCACGGCCGCCGAGCACAGCTGGCCGTAGTTGTAGCCGCGGAACACCGGCAGGTCGATGCTGGCACGCACCGCGGCGAGCAAGGTGGCCTGCGCGGCCTCGACGGCGGCGAGGTAGGCGCGGTCCGAGGCCTGGCGAACGGGTACCGCGCCTTGCGCGTCGGCTGGCATTTCCGGCGCCGGTGCCTGCGCGGCGACCGGGTCGCCGGGCAGCACCACGGTGCCCCGCAGGGCCTGCACGGCGGCGCGCAGCGTCGTCAGCGCGTTCTGGGCATCGGCCGGCGGCGCGCGGCCGGCCGCGTCGGCCAGGCGCCGGTCCCACTCGGCGGCGTCGATGTCGATGGCCCGCAACACCTCGTGCAGCTGGGCCGCGGCCATCGGCGCGCGGGCGGCGCCTTGCTCGCCCAGCTCCTGCAGCGCGCGCAGGCGCGAGGCCAGGCTCTCGGCGTCGAACGCCAGGTGGGTGATCGCCAGCGCATCTTCGTTGCGCTGGCGCAGCACCTGGTCGTGCTGCAGGCCGAGCACGGCGGCGGCCACGGCCGCTGCCACCATGAGCATCGCACCCAGGCCGACCACCACCATGAGGCGGATGCCCGGCAGTCGGGGCGGGTTGTCGGGGATCAGATTCCCCATGTCACGTCCACGTGGCGCTGGCGGGCGGCACGCAGCATCTGGATGAGCGGATAGGCGCGCTGGCGCAGTCCCACGGGCGCGGGCGCGCCGCTGTCGTCGGGCGGGACGTCGCGCGGGCTGCGTTCCACCGCCTGCAGCAGCGCGCCGAGCGCGTCGTCGACCTGGCCGGCGGTGATGACGCCGCGCTCCGCGAGCGGCTTGCCGATGATGTCGAGCAGTTGCTGGGCGGTTTCGGTTTGCATCAGGATCTGGCTGGCGGCCCGCGAGCGGAAAATGAAAAGCGCCATTGGTGAACTCCGGCAGGTGCGGGTAAGCCGGCATCAGCCTGGCCGCGCGCCCATTGTAGTGGCCCCGCCGGCGGTTTTCCGCGTTTTCCGCGCGTTGTGGGCCGGCGGCGGACCCGGCCCCGGGCACCCGGTCCGGGGCGGATAGAATCACGGCTTGGTCATCCGGCGAGTCGGGGAGAACAGGCATGGGCAAGGGCGACAAGCGCACGCGGCGGGGCAAGATCTACAACGGCAGCTATGGCCGCACCCGGCCGCACAAGCTGAAGAAGACACCCGCCCCGGCGCCGGCCAAGCGCTAGGACGCGGATGGCGCCGGGCGTTACGCGAAACGAGGTGGCAGCATGAATACCGGACACTGGATCGACGGCAAGGTCGTCGAGCCCGCTGCGGAGCGGCGCCTGGAGCTCTTCAATCCGGCCACGGGCAAGGGCGGCGCGACCGTCTCGCTGGCGTCGGCCGATACCGTCGCCGCGGCCGTGCGCTCGGCCAGCCGGGCCTGGCCGGCGTGGGCCGAGACGCCGCCGATCCGGCGCGCGCGCATCCTGTTCCGTTTCAAGGAACTGGCCGAGGCCCGCCTGGACGACCTGGCGGCGATCATCACCCGCGAGCAGGGCAAGGTCATGGCCGATGCCCGCGGCGAGGTGCAGCGGGGCATCGAGATCCTGGAGTTCGCCACCGGCATTCCACACCTGCTCAAGGGCGACTACTCGGACCAGGTGGCCACGGGCATCGACCAGTTCTCGCTGCGCCAGCCGCTGGGGGTGGTTGCCGGGGTCACGCCGTTCAATTTTCCGGTCATGGTGCCGATGTGGATGTTCCCGCTGGCGCTGGCCTGCGGCAATACCTTCGTGCTCAAGCCGTCGGAGCGCGATCCCTCGGCCGCGCTGCTGCTGGCCGAGCTGCTCAAGCAGGCGGGCCTGCCCGACGGCGTCTTCCAGGTCGTGCAGGGCGACAAGACGGCCGTCGACGCGCTGCTGGCCGCCCCGGAGGTCGAGGCGCTGAGCTTCGTCGGCTCGACCCCGATCGCCGAATCCCTCTATACCCAGGGCTGCGCGCGCGGCAAGCGCGTGCAGGCGCTGGGCGGCGCCAAGAACCACCTGGTCGTGCTGCCCGATGCCGACCTGGGCCAGGTCGAGGACGCGCTCATCGGCGCAGCGTACGGCGCGGCCGGCGAGCGCTGCATGGCGATCTCGGTGGCGGTCGCCGTGGGCGACGTCGCCGATGCACTGGTCGAGCGCCTGCGGCAGCGGCTGGCGCGGCTGCGCGTCGGCGACGGCACCGATCCGGCCAGCGAGATGGGCCCGCTGGTCACCGCGATGCACCGCCAGCGGGTGCTCGACTACGTCAACACCGGCGTTGCCGAGGGCGCCCGCCTGGTGGTCGACGGCCGCGAGCTGCGCGTGGCCGGCCGCGAGCAGGGCTTCTTCCTGGGCCCCTGCCTGTTCGACCACGTGCGGCCGACGATGCGCATCTACCGCGAGGAGATCTTCGGCCCGGTGCTGGCGATCGCCCGCGTTCCGGACCTGGATCAGGCGCTGGCGCTGGTCAACGAGCACGAGTTCGGCAACGGCGTGGCGCTGTTCACCGCCGACGGCGCGAGCGCGCGCGAGTTCACGCGGCGCTGCAAGATCGGCATGGTGGGCATCAACGTGCCGCTGCCGGTGCCGACCGCCTACTTCTCGTTCGGCGGCTGGAAGCGCAGCCTGTTCGGCGATACGCACATCTACGGCATGGAAGGCGTGCGCTTCTATACGCGCTACAAGGCGGTGATGCAGCGCTGGGGCGACGGCAAGCGCGCCGGCGCGCAGTTCGCCATGCCGACCTCGCGCTAGCCCGCACATCGCCGGACGTCGTATCCGGAGGGCCGGCCGCCCCGGCTATTGCGGCGAATTCGGATCGGGCGTGCCGGCACCTTCGCGCTCGCGCGCCGCTGCCGCCCGCGCGGCCATCTCCTCGAGCTGGCGGTAGCGCTGGGCGTCGGCGTCGTAGCGCTCGTTGAGCGCCCGGATCTCCTGCAGCACGTCCGTCTTGGTCTTTTCCTGCTGCGCCGACAGCGCGGCATTGGCGGCGAAGGCTTCCTTGAGCTTGGCCGGCATCTCGCGCTTGGCGTAGAACTCGGCCTCGTCGTCGAGCTTCTTGCGCTCGCGCGCGTACTGCTCGATGCGCTGCTGCGCACGGTCCACGAGCACCTGCCGCGCCGCCACGGTACGCTGGCGTGCGGCCTCGATCTCGCTCACGCTGCCGTAGGTCTCCAGCAGCGCGCGGTCCTTGCGCGCCTGCGCGCGTTCGGCCTCCTGCTCGCGCAGGTGCTCTTCTTCCTCCTGCTCGCGCTTGCGGCGCTGCTCGCGCGTCAGCGGCGCCGGGATGAGCCGGTGCAGCGTGCCGTCCGGATTGAGCTCGCGGATATCCTGTTCCTTGCACTCCGGCGGGGGCTGGCCGCCGCTGATCGTGTGCCCCTTGTACTGGCACACGTAGAGGAAGCTCGCCTGTGCCGGCGGCGCCAGCAGCAGGCCGGCCAGGCACAGGACGGCCGGTGCGCCCAGGCGGATCGGCAGCGGCCCTGCCGGGCAGCGGTTACGGGAATATTCAGGCGCCATAGCGTTGCCGGTATCTTTCGACGACGGGAATCTGCGGCCGCAGCAGCTGGGCCAGCGGGGCATCGGAGCGCAGGAAGCGCAGCAGGTCGTCCAGGTCGGCGATGGCGACCACGGGCGTGCCGGTGCTGCGCTCGAAGGCCTGCACGGCCGATTCGGCCGACAGGTCATCGTCTGGGCCGATGCGTTCGCGCCGGTCGAGCATGATCACCACGCCGGCGGGCTCGGCGCCGTGGGCGCGGATCAGGGCGACCGATTCGCGCTTGGCGGCGCCGTCGGTGATGACGTCGTCGATGATCAGCACGCGCCCGGCCAGCGGCGCCCCCACCAGCGTGCCGCCTTCGCCGTGGTCCTTGGCTTCCTTGCGGTTGTACGAGTACGGCACGTCGACGCCGGCCTCGGCCAGCGCCATGGCCGTGGCGGCGGCCAGCGCGATGCCCTTGTAGGCCGGACCGAACAGCATGTCGAACTTCAGGGTGCCGGCGGCGCGGCTCGCCAGGATGGTCTGCGCATAGAATCGCGCCAGTTGCAGCAGGGCGGCGCCATGATCGAAGCGCCCGGCGTTGAAGAAGTATGGCGTCTTGCGGCCGCTCTTCGTCGTGAAGTCGCCGAACGCCAGTACGCCCGAGGACAGGGCGAATTCGATGAACTTTTCGGGTCGCTGGGTCACGCTGCAGGGTAGTCGAGAAACCGGCGCAGGGCCGTCCGAGGCGGGAGCGTACCGCAATGCGGCCGCCGCGGTGATTTGGGAATGCTCATGTTTCGCATCGTCACGTGCAATGTCAATGGCCTGCGTTCGGCTGCCACCAAGGGCCTGATGCACTGGCTGGAAAAGGTGGAAGCCGACGTCGTCTGCCTGCAGGAGGTCAAGGCGCACGAGGCCGACCTGCCGCCGGCCCTGCTGCAGCCTCCCGGCTGGCACGCGTATTTTCACTGCGCCGAGGCCAAAGGCTATAGCGGAACCGCGCTTTTCGCCCGCAAGCCGCCGCGGTCGGTCAAGGCCGGCTTTGGCAATGCCGAATTCGACCGCGAAGGGCGGTACCTGGAAGCGGAGTTCGCCGCTGTTACCGTCATCAGCGTGTATTTTCCCTCCGGATCGAGCTCTCCGGCGCGACAGGAAGCCAAGTTCCGATTTCTCGATGTCTTTGCGCCGCACCTGGCGCGGCTGCGCGCCAGCGGGCGCGAACTCATCCTTTGCGGCGATGTGAACATCGCGCACAAGGAGATCGACCTGAAGAACTGGCGCGGCAACCGGAAGAACTCGGGCTTCCTGCCCGAGGAGCGCGTCTGGCTCGACGAACTGTTCGGGCCGGCCGCCTGGGTCGACGTCTTTCGCCGCCTGGATCCGCGCCCGGAGCAGTACACCTGGTGGAGCAGCCGGGGCCGGGCCCGGGACAACAACGTGGGGTGGCGCATCGACTACCAGATCGCCACGCCGGGCATCGGCGGCAAGGCCCGGCGGGTGGAGATC
>JBBISD010000088.1:0-7214 GCA_037441485.1 Burkholderiales bacterium | reverse complement strand
GCGCCGCGCGGCGCCGCCCGCGGCCGCCGAGGAACCCGCGCCGGGCCCGGCCACGGCCCGGCGCGCCGCCAGGGCCGCCACCCCGCCGCCCGCCAAGACCAGCGCGAAGCCGGCGGCCAAGGCGGCAAAATCCGCGCGGGCTGCCAAGACCGTCACCCGCGCGCCGGCCAGCGCCGCCGCAAAAGCCACCACGGCCAAGCCGGCGGCAAAGGCGACCAAGGCGGCGACGTCCAAGCCGGCCGCCAAGGCGGCGGGCAAGACCGCGTCAAGACGCGCGTAGGTCGGCGGTTTACCGCAACTACCCCGGCGTTACCGCCTGCGCCGCGGGTAGCGTGGGCGGTTGGCATTTGCGGGCGCCAAAGCGTGAATATTCGACACCAGTATTGACCGCCGCTGCAGTCGCGCCGATCGTCGCGCCCATGGCACAGCACCTGGCTCCGGCATCGATCGTGGCGGCGACGCTGCCCCGCCACTGCGCGGCGCGGGCAAGCGGGGCCGCCACGGTGCTTGCGCTTGCCCCGGCGGTGGAGCAGCTCGCGCGCCTACGGCCGCCGCCGGCGTATCGGCTCAGCGTGGACAGCGGCGTCGAGTACAAGAACGTGCGCCGCGCGCTGGCGCAACCGTGGTCGGCACGCGTGGACACCTGGCGGCGCTTGCTGCACAGCCTGCGCCTGCGCCTGGTGGCGGCGGCCTGCGCCGAGGACGTGATGTGGCCGGGCGAGCACACCCGCATCGTTGCGCTCTGCGCCGGCGCGGCCGCGCTGGTGCCGGCTACGGCGCCGGCGGACTTGCATGCATTGCGCCTGCAGGCGGGCCTGAGCCGGCGCGCGCTGGCGCGCCTGGCCGGCGTGGCCACCGATGCCGTGCAGGCGCTGGAGGACGGCGGCGGCATGCTGGCCAGCCTGGACCGCGTCTGCGCCGCCCACGGCCTGCAGATCCTCCTGGCACTGCCGCCCTGGCACGACAACCTGGACGATCTGTGGCGCGAGCAGTCGCTGCGCTGCCTGCAGGAGCCGGCGCACTACCGGCAGGCGCACGGCACGCCCGGGACCGGCCGCCCGCGGTTCAGATGAGGGCGAGCATCGCGTCAGCGGCAGCGATGGCGCGCAGCAGCGATCGGTTGATGCCGTCGAGATCGACCGGCACGGCGCAACCGGCGGCATCCTGCCGCGCGGCATCGTCCGTTTCCAGCGCCAGCACGAGCTCGAGATACGGCGCGAACGGTCCGTCGCGGGTCAGCAGTCCGTCGACGACGGTCCCCGGCAGGCCGGCTTCCACCAGCAGCGACGGCAGCGTCTGGCCGGTGATCACGTCGAGCAGCGAGAAGGCGCCGACAATGAACGCCTCGTCGGCTTCGGCGCCGGGCCGTCCCGCCGCCAGGCACAGGTTTTCCATGCAATAGCCGCGCACCAGCGTCGTGAAGATAAGCGGCGCGATGCGGCCTTCCTTGCTGGAAATCGCCAGGATCAGCACCAGCCACTTGATCAGGCGCTGGTAGCCGATCGACAGCACGGCGTGGCGCAGCGAGGCTGTCGGCGCGCCGCGGCGAAAGGCGACGCTGTTGGCCAGCGTCAGCAGCATGTAGGCCAGCAGCGGCTCGGCCTCGAATACCTTCTCCAGCGCGCGCAGCTCCGCATCGGCCTGGATCAGCCGGACCAGCTCGAAGATGGCCCGCTGCGAGGGCGAAAGATCGCGTTGCTGGCCGTGCAGCGAATCGCCCAGCGGCCAGCCGACGATGCCGTGCGCGCCGGCGGCCAGCGCCGCGTCGACCTGCGCAAGGCTGCCGGCGTCCTGCACGTACACCGGGATCCCGGCCTGCCGTGCCAGCGCGGCCGGACCGACCAGGTACTGGAAGAACTGCAGGCGTTCGCGGCTGGGCAGGGCGTCGTGTACGCGCAGCGCCTGGCGCACGCCCTTCTGGCGCGAATCGAACAGGATGCGCACGCGGGCATCCTCGACGAGGTCCGCGGCGGGAATCTCGAGCAGCACGTTGCGCGGCGCCGACCAGTGCGCCATCGCACCGTCGACCGCGCCATCCAGCGGCGCCAGCAGCACCAGCCCGTGCGGGAAGGGAATGGCGTCGTCGGCGGCGAAGCCGCGCACGACGCCGTCGAGCAGCGCACTGCGCGGCCGGCGTACGCCGTCGCCGCGCTCGCGCATCTCCAGGCGCACGCCGCAGGGCCGCCGGTCGCGGCCGACCAGCACCTGCCAGCGCAGCGCCAGCGCATCGAGCGCGATCGGCTCCGGACCCGCGTCGGCAGCGGCGGGGTCGTCGGGCGTTATGGGCGGCACATCGAACAATTGCATGCTCCGGGCACAAGACACCAATGATGGCAATAGCGTACGCAAGCCACCGTGGCGCAGTGGGCGGAGAAGCCGGGTGTCCGCCGTTCAGTTGTCCGGATGCGCGTGCGAGAATCCCGGCCTTTCTACCTAGCCGTGACGCGGTATGCCCGCGCGCCCAGGCCCATGCCGCTCTTTGCCGCGACCATCGCACTGTCCGCGCTGCTGCTCTTCCTGGTGCAACCCATCATCGCCAAGCAGATACTCCCCTGGTTCGGCGGCAGTGCCGGCGTCTGGTCGGTCTGCATGGTGTTTTTCCAGTCCACGCTGCTGGCCGGCTATGCGTACGCGCACCTGGTGACCCGCCGGCTCGCGCCCCAGCGCCAGGCCCGGCTGCACATCGGGCTGCTGCTGGCCAGCGTGCTCGTGCTGCCCATCATTCCATCGGCCAGTCTCAAGCCGGCCGGCGGTCAGGACGCGGCGCCGGCGATACTGCTCGTGCTGCTGGCGACCATCGGCCTGCCCTATTTCCTGCTGTCGTCCACCGGTCCGCTGCTGCAGGCATGGATCGCCCACCGCTTTGCGGCGCGCAGCGTCTACCGGATGTTTGCGCTCTCGAACCTGGGCTCGCTGATCGGGCTGGTGGCCTTTCCGTTTGTCGTCGAGCCGCTGCTGGAGTCGCGCGGCCAGGCCATCGGCTGGAGCGCCGGCTACGCGCTCTTCGTGGCGGCCTGCGCGTGGGCCGCCTGGCAATGCCGTGCCGGCGCGCCGGCGCCGGCCGCACCGTCGGCCGAGGCAGCGGGTGCGGGCGCGCCGGCCGGCGGCGCGCTGGCGGCCGGTCCGTCGATCTGGCTCGGCCTGGCGGCACTGGGCGTGGTGCTGCTGCTGGCCACCACCAACCAGCTGCTGCAGAACGTCGCGTCCGTACCGTTCCTGTGGGTCCTGCCGCTGGCGCTGTACCTGTTCAGCTTCGTCGTGGTCTTCGAGGGACGCGGCGGACGCGGCTGGTACAGCCCGCGCTGGGGCATTCCGGCGGCGCTGTGGGCCGCGCTGCTGATGGCCGGCGGCCTGTACCTGGCCAACGGCGTGCTTGACGTCAGCCTGGCCGTGCCGCTGTATTGCCTCGGGCTGTTCGTCGCCTGCGTCTTCTGCCACGGCGAGCTGGCGGCGCGCAAACCGGCCAGCGCCGACCTGACGCGCTATTACCTGATGATCTCGATCGGCGGCGCGCTTGGCGGCAGCTTCGTCGGCCTGGTGGCGCCGCGGGTATTCGACTCGCTGTACGAACTGCCGCTGGCGCTGGCCTTTGTCGCGCTCGCCGCCGCACTGGCATCGTGGCGCCGGCCGGGACTGACGCGGCGCTGGAGCGGCGCGCTCGCCGTGCTGGCGCTGCTGGCGCTGGCCGCCATCGGCTGGGAGGACTGGCGCTACGTGCGCTTCCTCGACCACGACCTTATCGTCATGCAGCGCAATTTCTACGGCACGCTGCGGGTGCGCGAGGTCGACGAGGACGGCGTGCGCGTGCGCCGCCTGCTGCACGGCGTGATCCTGCACGGCGAGCAGGCCATGAGCGGCGCCGACCGCAACGAGCCGGGTTCGTACTACACGGCCACCTCGGGCGTCGGACTGGCCATCGCGCGCGCCCAGCAGCAGCACGCGGCCGTGCGCATCGGGGTGATCGGCCTGGGCGTGGGAACGCTGGCCGGCTACGGCAGGGCCGGCGACAGCGTGCGCTTCTACGAACTCGATCGCGACGTCGTGGCGCTGGCCAACAGCCGCTTCACCTACCTGCAGGCGACACCGGCGCGGGTCGAGGTCGCGCTGGGCGACGCCCGGCTCTCGCTCGAGTCCGAGCTGGCCGCGCAGCAGCCGCAGCGCTTCGACGTGCTGGCGGTCGACGCCTTCTCCAGCGATTCGATCCCGGTGCACCTGATCACCCGCGAGGCCATCGCGCTGTACGTGCGCCACCTGGCCGACGACGGCATCGTGGCGGTGCACATCTCGAACCGCTTTCTCGACCTGCAACCGGTGCTGGCCAATATCGCGGTCGCCGAGGGCCTGAGCGTGCGCCTGATCGACGACGACGTCGGCGAGGGCCGGCCGCGCGCCAGCAGCAGCGAGTGGGCGCTGATCGCCCGCCGGGCGCAGACGCTGGCCGAGGGCGGCATCGGCGCCCGCGGCGAGGCGCTGCGCCAGCGGGCGGACGCCGGCGTGTGGAGCGACGGCTACAACAACCTGTTGCGGGTCATGAAGACCTCGCCGCTGCGCGCCCTGCAGCGCCTGTTCTCGCTGGAGTGAGGCCGCGGCGCGGCGGCCCGCGGGCCGCCGTCCGGGCCGGGGCACGGGCATCTGCGATACTTGGGCGGCCGGTGCGGCAGGCGGATGCCGCCGCACCGGCTCCCTGTCAACTTCCGGAATCGCGCCGCGCCCATTGCCTCCCATGCCCACCACGTCCACCAACGCCACGACCCGCAAGACCCCCACCAATGCCAAGACCCCGCCGGCGCGCACGCGCGCACCGGTCAAGGCCGTCGCCCCCCGCAACGCGGCCGGCGACAAGGCCGCCCGGGCCGGCACGGCCCTGAAAGCCGCGCCGAGGAAACCCGCCGCACGCAAGATCGTCGTGCGCAACTCGCCGATCCACGGACGCGGCGTGTATGCGGCGCGCGCCATCGCCAAGGGCGAGCGCATCATCGAGTACCGGGGCCAGATCATTTCGTGGAAGGAGGCCGACCGCCGGCCACCGTCGGACCCCGACGATCCGCACCACACGTTCCTGTTCTCGCTGGACGACGGCAAGCGGGTGATCGACGCCAGCCAGGACGGCAACGACGCACGCTGGATCAACCACTCGTGCGACCCGAACTGCGAGACCGAGGAGGTCGATTCGGGCCGGGTCTACATCGAGGCGCTGCGCGACATCCGCCGCGGCGAGGAACTCAATTACGACTACTGCCTGATCATCGAGGAAAAGCTGACCAAGAAGCTGCGGCGCCAGTACGAGTGCCGCTGCGGCGCCCAGGGCTGCCGCGGTACGATGCTGGCGGTGCCGAAGAAGAAGAAAAAGAAGAAGAAGTAGCGGCGTCTCAGCGGCGCCGGCCGCCGGGCGGCCGGGGGTCCAGCGACAGCGCGGCCAGCAGAAGCACGCGGCACGTCTCGAGGACCATCCAGGCGAGCAGCGTCGCGCAGGCCGCGTGCAGCGTGCCGGTCACCAGCGCATCGAGGTTCGATATGCTGGATCCGAACAGCCATTCGTAGGCGATGGCGACAGCGAGGGCGAATTTGAGCATGGCGCGGACACGGACTCCTGCTCGGAATATCGGCAATGCCGCGGGAAACTGAAGACCGGAGCGCCGGCGCACTGCCATGACCCTGCTCACCGTACTGGACGCCGAACTCGCCTTCGGGATGACGCCGCTGCTCGACATGGCCTCGCTGACCGTCGTCGAGGGCGAGCGCGTCGGTTTCATCGGCCGCAACGGCAGCGGCAAGTCCTCGCTGCTGGCCGCGATCGCCGGGCGCCAGGCGCTGGACGCCGGGGAGGTGCGCCGGCGCGACGGCCTGCGGGTGGTCTTCGTCGAGCAGGAGCCGGTCCTGCCGCTGGCGGCCACGCTGGCCGAGAGCCTGCGGGCGCGCGGCGCGCTGGCCCTGCCCGAGGCCCACGACGACGAATGGCGCCAGGCGGTGCGCCTGCAGGAATTCCTGCAGCGCTTCGCCCTGGACGGCGGCATAGATCCCCAGCGCTGTTCCGGCGGCGAGCGCAAGCGCGCCGCGCTGGCGCTGGCGCTGTCGCAGCAGCCGGACCTGCTGCTGCTGGACGAACCCACCAACCACCTGGATCTGGAGGGCATCGAGCGGCTCGAGGACCTGCTGTTCGAGACGCAGCGCGGGCAGCGCGCGGCCATCATCATCACCCACGACCGGCGCTTCCTCGACCGGGTCGCGACGCGCATCGTCGAGCTCGACCGCGGCGCGCTGCACTCCTACCCCGGCGACTTCGCCGCGTACGAGGCGCGCAAGGAGCTGGCGTTGCAGGCCGAGGCGCAGCAGCAGCGCCGCTTCGACAGGTTCTGGGCCCAGGAGGAGGTGTGGATCCGCAAGGGCGTCGAGGCGCGGCGCACGCGCAACGAGGGCCGGGTGCGCCGCCTGGAACAATTGCGCATTGAACGCGAGGCGCGCCGCGAGCGCGTGGGCGCCGTGAACCTGCAGCTGGCCGCCGGCGAGCGCTCCGGGCGCCTGGTGGCCGAGCTCGAGGAGGTCAGCAAGCATTTTGGCGAGCGCTGCATCGTCGACCGGCTGACGCTGCGGCTGATGCGCGGCGACCGGCTCGCGCTGATCGGACCCAACGGCGCGGGCAAGACCACGCTGATCCGCATGATCCTGGGGCAGATCGCGCCCGACAGCGGCCGGCTGCGCACCGGCACGCGCCTGAACGTGGCGTTCTTCGACCAGCAGCGCGCCGCGCTCGACCCGGACCGGACTCTGGTCGAGACGATTTCGCCGGGGTCCGACTGGATCGAGGTCGGCGGCACGCGCAAGCACGTCATGGCCTACCTGGGCGACTTCCTCTTCGCACCGCGCCGCGCCGAGGCGCCGGTGCGCACGCTGTCCGGCGGCGAACGCAATCGCCTGCTGCTGGCGCGACTGTTCGCCCAGCCCGCCAACCTGCTGGTGCTGGACGAGCCCACCAACGACCTCGACATGGAGACCCTGGAACTGCTCGAGGCCACGCTGGCCGACTATGCCGGCACGCTGCTGCTGGTCTCGCACGACCGGCGTTTCCTGGACAACATCGCCACCCAGAGCCTGGTGGCCGAGGGAGCAGGCCGCTGGACGGAATACGTCGGCGGCTACAGCGAATGGCTGCGCCAGCGACCGGCGCCGCGTCCCGGCGGCAGCGCCGCGGCGGCGCCGGCGGGGGCCGCGGCGGC
>JBBISD010000087.1:0-7729 GCA_037441485.1 Burkholderiales bacterium | reverse complement strand
TCTTGAAGCCCTGGTCGGTGTACTTGATGGCGGTGCTCGACGGCGAGATCTGCGCGACGTCGGCGTCCTTGTAGATCTTCGAGGCGGGAATCGAGCTGCCCGAGTTCAGGTGGCCGACCACCGCGACCACGCCGGCATCGACCAGCTTCTGCGCGGCCAGCGTGCCCTCTCGCGGGTCGGCCTTGTCGTCCTCGCCCAGGATCTCGACGCGATAGGTCTTGTCGCCGATCTTCACGCCGCCGGCCGCATTGATCTCGTCGGCGGCCAGGCGCGCGCCGTTTTCATTGTCCTTGCCCAGATGGGCATCGCCGCCGCTGAGCGGCGCCACATGGCCGATGCGGATCACGTTGCTGTCGGCGGCCCCGGACTTGCCGGCGTCTTCCTTGCGCCCGCACGCGGCGAGGGTGGCCAAGACGAGCGCGACCGCCGCGCCGGCGGCAATGCGGTTCCAGGTATTCATGGTTCTCCCTCTCCACCCCGGGGTTATGGATGTCCGGATTGCGGAAAAGCGCGGATTCTACGCTGCGGGCCTGGCGGCTCCGAGGGGTGGCGCGGGGTGTTGCGCAAAGGCAATGGCACGCTGGCGGGCACCCGGGCATTGCCCGGATGGCCGCCACCGGCCGGCCTTTGCGGCTACTTGAGCGACAGGATCCACTTAACGAGGGAGTCGGCCTCGGCCTCGGAGACCTTGGGATTGGCCGGCATCGGCACCTTGCCCCAGACGCCGGTGCCGCCCTCGCGCACCTTCTTGGACAGGCGGGCCGCCGCGCCCGGATCGCTGGCGTACTTGGCAGCGACGTCCTTGTAGGCGGGTCCGAGCACCTTCTTGTCGACGTTGTGGCACGCCAGGCAGTTCTTCTGCTTGGCCAGTTCCAGCTGCGCCATGGCGCTACCGCTGAAAACAAGGCCGGCAAGCGCGGCGACGAGCAGCTTCTTCATTCGGGTCTCCCGTAATGTGGGTTCCGGCACCCCGGCGGGGCGGAACGCTGTTGAATGACGGAAATGAGTGTAACTTGTGCACTGCGGGCCGGCTCCCCGGTTAGCGCGAATATGTGCGTTAGATCAAGTCCTTTTGTGGCATCGGCGCCATGGCCGGCCGCCGATAATGCGCCGGTTCCCGTCCATTTCCGCACAGGCACTTTCCCATGTGGCTGCTCTGGTTCGCGTTGGTGATCCTGTTACTGCGCTGGTTCGAGATCGGCTGGTTCGCCACGCTGTCCTGGTGGTGGGTGTCGGTGCCGTTCATCGCCGCATTCATCTGGTTCGAATTCATCGAGTCCGGCCTGGGGCTGCAGAAGAAGAAGGCGATGGACGAGATGGAAGCAGCCAAGAAGGCGCGCATCAAGCGCGCCATGGAAACCGACCATAGCAAGCGCCGGCCGCACTGAGCGGGCAGTCGCCCTGGCCGGCGCCGGCGCTACCCTGCGGGGAATTTGCGGGGCGTCAAGCCGGTGCGCCGCCGTCCGGCCATGACGCGGCCGGCTTCTCCTACAATCCGTCGCATGCGTCGATTCCGCCTGACCGTCGTCCTGCTGCTGTCGCTGGCACTGCCGCTGGGCGCGTCGGCCGGACTGCGCGTGCCGGTGGGCACGGGGCATGCGGCCATGGTGGTGCCGGCCGCTCGATCCGCCGCCGCTGGCGCCATGGCCGGACCCTGCGCGATGATGGACCGGGCCGCGGCCTTGCCGGCAAAGCCGTCGGCGCCGTGCTGTCCGCCCGGGTGCAGCCATGACTGCCAGATCTGCGCGCTGGCCCTGCCGCTGGTGCCGGGCCTCGCGACGGCGTGTCCGCTTGCCGGGTCGCAGGGTGTTGCTGCCGCCGGCGACGTTGCCGTGCGCATGCAAGACCCCGCCGGTCGCTGGCGACCGCCGCGCCAAGGCTGATTCCTGCTGTCCCGATGCCCGCCGGGAGAAACCCGGCGGATCCGGCGCGCGCCCCTTGCGCGCCGCCCAGACCAGGAGTTGGCACCATGTCCCCATGTCCGTCGCGCTGGCTCGTGCCGGCGCTGCTGGCCGCGCTGGCCGGCAGTTCACATGCCGCACCGCTGGATTTTGCGGCCAGCCTGGCGCTGGCCGAGCGCCAGGCGCCGCTGCTTGCGGCCCGCGATGCGCAGATCGATGCGGCGCACGCGTCCACCATCGCCGCCAGCGCGCTGCCCGATCCACGGCTGGTCGCCGGTCTGGACAACGTTCCGGTATCCGGCGACCAGCGCTGGGGGTTGAACAACGACCCCATGACGATGCAGCGCATCGGCCTGATGCAGGAATTTCCCAATGGCGACAAGCGGCGCGCGCGCGCCGCCGTCGCGCTGGCGGATGTCGGCATCGCCCAGTCCGATCGGCAACTGACGCGCCTGCAGGTGCGCCGCGACGCCGCGCTGGCCTGGCTGGGCCGCTACTTCGCCGAACGCAAGCTCTTGCTGTTTGACGAGCTGGAGCGCGAGAACGCCCTGCTCGATGCCGTGGTGCGCGCGCAGGTCGCCGGCGGTCGCGGGCCGGCCGCCGATGCCGTGCTGCCGCGCCAGGAGGCCGTGCAGCTGGGCGACCGGCGCGACGATCTGCAGCGCGACCTGGCCCGCGCGCGTTCCGAGCTGCGCCGCCTGGTCGGAGCGGCCGCCGACGAGCCGCTGGCGGGCGATCCGCCCCCGCTTGCCGTCAATGCCGGCGAGCTCCAGGGCCATTTGGACACCCACCCGGAGCTGCAGACTGTCGATGCCCGCGAGCGCCGCGCCGACGCCGAGGTGCAGGAAGCGCGCTCCGGCAAGCAATCGGACTGGGGCATCGAGGTGGATTTCCAGCGGCGCGCACCGCTGTTCGGCAACATGGTGTCGGTGCAGGTCACCTACGATTTGCCGTTCTTTGCCGCGGGACGGCAGGATCCGCGGATATTGGCAAAGCTGCGCGAGCGCGATCGCCTCGCGGCGGAGCGCGAGGCCATGCTGCGCGAGCATGCCAGCGCCCTGGAGGGCGACCTGGCCGACCTGGCCGCGCTGTCGCGCCAGCTGGACCGCGCGCAGGCCGTGGCGCTGCCGCTGGCGCGCCAGAAAGTCGACGTGCAGACCGCCAGCTACCAGGGGGGCCGCGCCGACCTGGGCGCGCTGCTGGCGGCGCGGCGCGAACTGCTCGACCTGCGACTGCGGGTCGTCGATCTCGAGGGCCAGCGGGCGGCGATCGCCGCCCGGCTCAATTACGGCTACCAGGAGACCGCACCATGAAGCGCACCCCAATTGCCGGCCTGCTGGTCGTGAGCGCCATCGCCGGCGCCGCGCTCGGATACTGGCTGCCGCACCAAGGCGTCACGGGCGCCGACGCGCCGGCGGCCGCAACCGCGGGCGCGGGCGCGGCGCCGCCACGCACCGTGCTCTACTGGTACGACCCGATGGTGCCGGCGCAGCATTTCGACCAGCCGGGCAAGTCGCCCTACATGGACATGCCGCTCGTGGCGCGCTATGCCGACGACGACGCCAGCGGCGGCGTGGCCAGCGTGGCCATCGATCCGCGCATGGCACAGAACCTGGGAGTGCGCCTGGCCGCCGTCGAGCGCGGCACGCTGGCGCCGACGCTGGACGTGCCGGCCACCGTGGCGCTGAACGACCGCAGCGTGGCGGTCGTGCAGGCACGCGCCGCCGGCTTCGTCGAGCGCGTGTACGGGCGTGCGCCGGGCGACGTCATCGCCGCCGGCGCCCCGCTGGTCGACCTGCTGGTGCCCGACTGGGCCGGCGCCCAGAGCGAGTTCCTGGCACTGCTGCGCGTCGGCGACGCGGCACTGGTCGGGCCGGCGCGCGAACGGCTGCGCCTGCTGGGCATGCCGCCGCCGCTGATCGCCGCGGTCGAGGCCAGCGGGCAGACCCATCCGGTCTTTACCGTTGTCGCGCCCATCGGCGGCCTCATCAAGGCGCTGGACGCGCGCACCGGCATGAGCATCGCCGCCGGCGCGACACTGGCGCGCATCAACGGCCTGGAGACCGTCTGGCTGGACGCGGCGCTGCCCGAGGCCCAGGCCGGCCGCGTTGCCGCCGGCCAGCGCGTGCAGGTCAGCCTGACGGCCTTTCCCGGGCAGGCGCTGGCCGGGACGCTGATCGCCGTCCTGCCCGAGGTCGACGCCGAGAGCCGCACGCTGCGGGCGCGCGTGGAACTGCCCAATCCCGGCGGGCGGCTGCGGCCGGGCATGGTCGCGCGGCTGCGGATCGACACCGGCACCGGCGCCAGCGGGCTGCTCGTTCCGGCCGAGGCGGTGGTGCGCACCGGAACGCGCACGATCGTGTTCGTGGCACTGGAGCAGGGGCGCTACCGGCCCGTCGAGGTGACGCTCGGCCGCGAGTCCGGCGACAAGGCCATGGTCACCGCCGGCCTGTCCGAGGGGCAGCAGGTCGTCTCGTCCGGCCAGTTCCTGATCGATTCGGAAGCGGGCCTGCGCGGGGCGCTGGCGCGCCTGGAGCCGCCGCCCGGCGCGGCGCCCCCCGGCGCGGCGCTGCACCGTGCCGTGGGCACGGTCGAATCGATCGCGGACGGGCGCATCACGCTGTCCCACGGCGCCGTGCCGACGCTCGGCTGGGGCCCGATGACCATGGGCTTTGGCGTCGCGCGGCCCGAACTGCTCGCCGGGATCGCGCGCGGCGACCGGGTCGATTTCGCCTTTCGCAAGGGCGACCAGGGCTACGTGATAGAGACCCTGGGCAAGCACGCGGGGCCGCCGTGATCGCCCGGCTGATCCGCTGGTCGGTGGCCAACCGCGTGCTGGTGCTGCTGGCCACGCTGGTCGCGATCGCCTGGGGCACGTGGGCCGTGCGCACCACGCCGGTGGACGCGCTGCCTGACCTTTCCGATGTGCAGGTCATCGTGCGCACGAGCTATCCGGGCCAGGCGCCGCAGATCGTCGAGAACCAGGTTACCTATCCGCTGGCCACCACGATGCTGTCGGTGCCGGGCGCGCGCACGGTGCGCGGCTACTCGTTCTTCGGCGACTCGTTCGTCTACATCCTGTTCGAGGACGGCACCGACCTGTACTGGGCGCGCTCGCGCGTGCTCGAATACCTCAACCAGGCGCAGGCGCGGTTGCCCGCCGGCGCCCAGGCCGCGCTGGGCCCCGACGCCACCGGCGTGGGCTGGATCTACGAATACGCACTGGTCGACCGCACCGGCCAGCACGACCTGGCGCAATTGCGCAGCCTGCAGGACTGGTTCCTCAAGTACGAGCTCAAGAGCCTGCCCAACGTGGCCGAGGTCGCGACCGTCGGCGGCATGGTCCGGCAGTACCAGGTCGTGCTCGACCCCGTGCGCCTGGCGGCCTACCGCATCACGCCGGCGCAGGTCATCGCGGCCATCCAGGCCGCCAACCAGGAGGCCGGCGGCTCCGTGCTGGAGATGGGCGAGGCCGAATACATGGTGCGCTCCTCGGCCTACCTGCGCAACGTGCAGGACTTTCGCGCGATACCGCTGGTGACCACGGCCGGTGCGGTCGCGGTGCGCCTGGCCGATGTGGCCACCATCGCGCTGGGGCCGCAGATGCGCCGCGGCGTTGCCGACTGGAACGGCGCGGGCGAAACGGTCGGCGGCGTGGTGATACTGCGCTCCGGCAGGAATGCCCGCGCGACCATCGCCGCAGTGAAGGAGCGCATCGCCGACCTGGAAAAGAGCCTGCCCTCCGGCGTGCAGATCGTGCCGGCCTACGACCGCAGCCGCCTCATCGACCGCGCGATCGACAACCTAACCCACAAGCTCGCGGAGGAGTTCGCCGTGGTCGTGGTGGTCTGCGCGCTGTTCCTGTGGCACCTGCGCTCGGCGCTGGTGGCCATCATCGCGCTGCCGCTGGGCGTGCTGGCCGCGTTCATCGTCATGCGCTACCAGGGCGTGAACGCCAACATCATGTCGCTGGGCGGCATCGCGATCGCCATCGGCGCGATGGTCGACGCGGCGGTGGTCATGATCGAGAACGCCCACAAGCGCATCGAGCACTGGCAGCAGGAGCATCCCGGGCAGGCGCTGCGCGGCGCGGCGCACTGGCAGGTCGTGACCGAGGCCGCGGTCGAGGTCGGTCCGGCGCTGTTCTTCAGCCTGCTGATCATCACGCTGTCGTTCATTCCGGTGTTCTCGCTGCAGGCGCAGGAGGGCCGGCTGTTCGGTCCGCTCGCGTTTACCAAGTCCTACGCGATGGCGGCGGCCGCCGGCATTTCGGTGACCCTGGTGCCGGTGCTGATGGGCTACTGGATCCGCGGGCGCATCCGGCCGGAAGCGCGCAATCCGCTGAGCCGGGCGCTGATCCGCGCCTACCGCCCGCTGCTCGACGCCGTGCTGCGCCGGCCGCGCACGACGCTGGTGCTGGCCGCGCTGGCGCTGCTGACCACGCTCTGGCCGGTCACGCGGCTGGGCGGCGAGTTCATGCCGCCGCTGGACGAGGGCGACCTGCTGTACATGCCCTCGGCGCTGCCGGGCCTGTCCACCGCCAAGGCCGCCGAACTGCTGCAGCAGACCGACCGGCTGATCAAGACCGTGCCCGAGGTCGCCACCGTGTTCGGCAAGGCCGGCCGCGCCGAGAGCGCCACCGACCCGGCACCGATGGAGATGTTCGAGACGACGATCGGCTTCAAGCCGCGCGCGCAGTGGCGCCCCGGGATGACGCCCGAACGCCTGCGCGAGGAACTGGATCGCGTGGTGCGCGTGCCCGGACTGGCCAATGTCTGGGTGCCGCCGATCCGCAACCGCATCGACATGCTCGCCACCGGCATCAAGAGCCCGATCGGCATCAAGGTGGCGGGCAGCGACCTGGCGCAGATCGACCGCGTGGCGCAGGCCGTCGAGCGGGCGGCGCGGACCGTGCCCGGCGTACGCTCGGCGCTGGCCGAGCGGCTCACCGGCGGGCGCTACGTGGATATCGACATCGACCGGCCGGCTGCCGCCCGCTACGGCCTCAACGTGGCCGACGTGCAGGCGATCGTCTCCTCGGCGATTGGCGGCGAGACCATCGGCGAGACCGTGGAGGGACGGGCGCGCTACCCGATCAGCGTGCGCTATCCGCGCGAGATCCGCGATTCGCTGGAGGGCCTGCGCGCGCTGCCCATCCTCACGGCCGGCGGGCAGCAGGTGACGCTGGGCACGGTGGCCCGGATCGGCATCAGCGACGGGCCGCCGATGATCCGCAGCGAGAACGCACGGCCCGCCGGCTGGGTCTACGTGGACGTGGCGGGCCGCGACCTGGCCTCGGTGGTGGCCGACCTGCGCGTGGCCGTGCGCGCCGCGGTAGCAGCCGAGCCCGGCAGCAGCATCGGCTTTGCCGGCCAGTTTGAATACCTGGAGCGCGCCAATGCGCGCCTCGCGCTGGCCGTGCCGGCCACGCTGCTGATCATCTTCGTGCTGCTCTACCTGACGTTCCGGCGCCTGGACGAGGCCGCGCTGATCATGGCGACGCTGCCCTTCGCCCTGGTCGGCGGCATCTGGTTCCTGTACCTGCTGGGGTATCACCAGTCGGTGGCCACCGGCGTCGGCTTCATTGCGCTGGCCGGCGTGTCGGCCGAGTTCGGCGTGGTGATGCTGCTGTACCTGAAACAGGCGCTGGAACGGCGCACGGGCGGCACGGACGTTGTCGCGCCGCAGGACCTGGATGCGGCGATCCGCGAAGGCGCGGTGCAGCGCGTGCGGCCCAAGGCCATGACCGTCGCGGTGATTCTGGCTGGCCTGCTGCCCATTCTGCTGGGCGGCGGCACCGGCTCGGAGATCATGAGCCGCATCGCCGC
>JBBISD010000086.1:0-8122 GCA_037441485.1 Burkholderiales bacterium | reverse complement strand
TCGCGCAGCGATTGCAGCACCTGGACCTGGTGGCGCGGGTCCTGGTGCGAGATCGGCTCGTCGAGCAGAACTAGCGCCGTCTCCTGGGCCAGCGCCGTGGCCAGCGCCACGCGCTGGCGCTCGCCGCGCGAGAGCTGGCGTACGTCGCGCTCGGCCAGCGCCGCGCCGTCGACGCTTGCCAGGCAGTCGCGGGCCACCTCGAGCGCCGCACGGTCGGCGAGGTCGCCGCGCGCGGCGCCGGCCCGCAAGCGGTAGCGGGCCGCGGCGACGGTATCGAGGACGCGGCTTGCGAACGGGTCGACCCAGCGGTCGGCGACCATCGCCCGAAGGCCCGCTAGCTCCGCCACACTCCACTGCGCGATCGGGCGCCCAGCCAGCGTCAGTTCGCCGCCATCGGGCCGACGCGCGCCGGCCAGGACCAGCAGCAGGCTGGACTTGCCGGCGCCGTTCGGGCCGACCAGGGCCCAGCGTTGTCCCGCGGCCACCTCCAGGTCGAGGCCGCGCACCAGGCAGCGTGCCCCGGCGTGCACATCGAGGCCGCGGCACGCCAGCAGCGGCGCACCCGATTGATGCGCGGCGGCGGCGGTGCTCATCAGCGCTGCAGCTGCCACACGAACACCGGAACGCCGACCAGGGCCATCAGCGCCCCCACCGGCAGTTGCAGCGGCGCGGCCAGCGCGCGGCCAGCGGTGTCCGCCAGCAGTACCAGCACGGCGCCGAGCAGCGACGCGGCCGGCAGCACCCAGCGTGGATCGGAGCCGACCACGCGCCGCACCAGGTGGGGCGCGACGAATCCGACGAAGCCCACCGCGCCGGCCAGGGCCACGGCGACGCCGGTGGCGATGGCCGTGATGACGATGAGCCGGCGCCGCACCTGCGTCGTCGGCACGCCCTGGGTATAGGCCTGCAGATCGCCGCCCAGCATGAGGTTGAGCGCGGCCGCATCGCGCTGCGCGAGCAGCCACAGCACGAGCCACGTGGCCAGCGCCAGCCAGGCCAGCAGCGGGCTGGTGGCCCCGCCCAGGTCGCCCAGCAGCCAGAAGACCATCGTACGCAGGCGGCCGTCGGGCGCGAGCGACAGCACCAGGCTGAGGATCGCGGCGCACAGCGAGGCGATCATCACGCCGGTCAGCAGGATGGCGCTGTCGCGTCCGGCATCGAACAGCGGTTCGCGCGCGAACAGCGCCCGGTGCGCCAGCAGGAAGAGCACGCTCAGCGCGGCCAGCGCGCCGCCGGCGGCGCACAGCGCGATGGCCGCGGCACCGGCGCCGGCGGCGATGCCCAGCAGCGCCGCGCACGATGCGCCGCCCGACACGCCCAGCACGTACGGATCGGCCAGCGGATTGCGCAACAGCGACTGCAGCAGGGCGCCGGAAAGCGCCAGCAGTCCGCCGACCGCCATCGCGGTGCCGGCCCTGGGCAGGCGCAGCGCCAGCAGGTCGCCTGCCAGCGAATCGTGCGCGCTGCCGTGCAGCAGTGCGGCAAGCGCCTGCAGCAGTTCGCCGGTACCGACGTCGACGCTGCCAAAGCGCAGTGCGCCGGCCAGCGCCAGCGCGGCGGCCACGAGCAGGGCCTGCACGGTGGTGCGCGGCGCCAGCGGAATTGGCGGCATGGCGGCGGCCTCAGAGGGCGACGGCCATGCCGGCCACGACGGTTCGCGGCAGCGGGTTGTAGCCGTCGACCAGCCGGTAGTGCGCATTGAACAGGTTCTCGACGCGCAGATGCAGGTGCACCGTGGAACCGACGGCGCGTTGCAGCGTGCAACGCGCCAGGTTGTACGCAGCCAGCGACACCCGTTCGCCGGACAGGATGCCGACATCGTCGCGCGCGCCGCTGTGCTGGAACTCGGCGCCGGCGCCCCACGGACCCTGCGCGTAGGCCGCGCTGGCGCGGGCGTTGACGTGGGCACGCCGCAGCAGCGCGAGTCCGGTATCGAGATCGCGCGGCCGGTCCAGGCTCAGGCTGGTACCCAGGTGCCAGGCGCCCAGCACCGCCGCCGCCTGCCATTCGCTGCCGTCGAGCGCGGCGCGCGCGATATTGGTCGACTGGTAGGTCGGCGCCAGGCCCACGATGAGGTCCGAGGTGCGGTTGCGAAAGACCGACGCGCTGGCGCTCAGGCCGCCCTGCGCCCAGCGCAGGCCCAGCTCCTGGCTGCGCGCATGTTCCGGACGCAGCGCCGCGTTGCCGTAGACCGGGTAATAGAGCTCGTTGAAGCTGGGCGCGCGAAACGCGCTGGCCGCCTGCGCGGTGAGCTTCCAGCCGGGCGCGAACGACCAGCCCCAGCCCAGCTGGCCGGTGGTGGCGCTGCCGGCATCGCTGTAGCGGTCGCGCCGCACGCTCGCCTGCCACTGCTGGCTGCCGCGGCGCCCGGTCGTCTCGAGCCACGCGGAGTCGACCCGCCGCGAGAACGCCGTCAGAACGTTGTTGAACGAGGGGTCGAAAGACGTGGACGCGCCGTACTGGTCCAGGTGCTCCAGCCCGCCCGCGACATCGATTCCCGGCGCCAGCGTGCTGCGGTCGTGCACGCTGAACTGGCGGTTGCGGCTGCGGAACTGGCTATTGTCGTAGGAGAACGGCACGTTGGAGACGTTGACCGAGTCGTCGCGCGTCAGTGCGGCGCTGGCGTCAAGGCGGCTGGCGCCCAGCACGCGCTCGCCGGCCAGGCCGTAGCCGTAGGTGGCGGCATGCTCGACCTGCGTCGCCCGGTTGCTGGGAATGCCGGCGCCACGGTCGAACGGGTCGTCGAAGTCGGTGTCGTTGCGGTTGCCCCACGCCCAGGCGCGCAGGCTGCCGCCGTCGCCGCTGCGCGACCAGCGCAGCGCGCCATTACGATTGTGATTGCCATCCAGGTCGGGGTTGGCCAGCGGCACCTGGCCGGCATCGATCGCCGATACCGCCTGCTGCGAGCGGCTGCCGGCGGCCAGGCTGAACAGGCCGCCGCCGAGCGGCACGCGGACGTCGGCGGCGGCGTCGCGGGTGCGGCCGCCGCCCGCCTCGAGCAGGGCACCGGCACCGGGCTGCGTGCCCGCGCGCGTGAAGACCTGGATCACGCCGCCGATCGCCTCGGAGCCGTACAGGCTGGACAGGTTGCCGCGCACGATCTCGATGCGCTCGATCGAGTCGGTGGCAACCCCGCCCAGGTTGGCGGCGCCATCGAGCGCGCTGTTGAGCGGCACGCCATCGAGCAGCACCAGGACCTGGTTGGCGTTGGTGCCGCGCACGAAAAGCGAGGCCTGCGCGCCCTGCGCCCCGTTGCGCGCGAACTCGATCCCGGGCTGGCGGCCGAGCAGGTCGACCAGGTCGCGCGACTGGCTGGCGTCGATGTCGGCACGCGTGAGGACGGTGACGCTGGCAATGGTGTCGGCCAGCGCCTGCGCACCGCGCGCGGCGGTCACCTGCACCGGGTCGAGCGCGGATTCCTCGGCCAGCGCGGTGATGCCGCCGGCCTGCGCGGCAATGGCCGCCAGCAGAAACCCGGCGCGGATGCCGGCACGCCGGGCTGGCCGTGGCGTGCACGGGTGCGGCAACACGCACCCGGAGCGGGGTTGGAAGATCGTGGACATGGTGCGGCTTTCTCCGGCCCTCCGCCGGGATGGGAGCGCTGCCACGGGAAACGGAGGGAAGAAGGGGCGCAACCGGCCGCCGCCCTTCACCGTCACCCCGCGGCGAGCGCCATGCGTTCTCGCACGGCGCCGCCACAGGCGGCACCGGCGAACCCCTCCGGCCGGTCTCCGGGCTGAAAGCATCCGGACCGCCTTCCCGCGATGCCGGGCGGCATCACAGTGGCAATTGATCCGGACTACGTCCGCGCGTGCGCGGACGGCGCTTTCTTACCGTTGCGGGGGCAGCACAGTTTGGCGCGCCAGCGCGCGCCGCTGTTTCCCGTTTCACCGACCGCCAGGCAGCCATAACCCGGCGGACGGAACCGAAGGCGCGGCCAGTGTAGCAGCGGCGCCCGGCACATCCGCGCTGCGCTGCGGTGCAGTGCTAACATTCCCGCATGCTGGATCAACTCGACGCCCTGACATCGCGCATGCACGATCTGGTGGCGCACGTGCGGCAGCTGCGCGACGAAAACCACCAGTTGCGCACGCAGCTGGCCACGTCGCAGACCGAGCTGGCCGCGCTCAACGAGCGCATCGCCACGGCGACGCAGCGGCTCGACGCGCTCATCGAGCGCCTGCCGCGCGGGCTGCGCGAACCGGACACCCACTGAGCGCAGCGGCGCCGGCAGCATGGAACAGATCACCCTCAGCATCCTGGGCCGCGAGTACCGCGTAGCGTGCCGCCCCGAAGAGCGCAATGAACTGCTGGCCTGCGCGCACTACGTCGACCAGAAGATGGCGGCGATCCGCGACGGCGGCAAGATCCTGGGCGCCGACCGCATCGCGGTGATGGCGGCGCTGCAGATCGCGCAGGAGCTGTTCGGCTCCAAGGGCGGCGACGGCACCGAGCTGGCCGATGCCCGCCGGCGGCTGCGCGACCTGATCGCGCTGGCCGACGAAATCCTGGCACCGCAAGAAAAGCTGTTTTAGCCGCGCATTTCCTCCCGCCGGCGGCACGGTGCCGGCGCGCGGCGCGGGTAGAATGCCGATGTCCCTGCGGTGTTCGCGCAAAGGCCTTTATGTTCCTTGAACCAATGCGCTGTGCGCAAGGTCCCTGGACTCGCGTCGTGGTGTGATCGGCACGCGTCTGCTGAACCTAAGCGGCGTGGACAGTGACCGACCTGAACCTACGGTTCAGGGCAACTGGCCGGGCGGCATGCGCGGGGATTCTTTATTTTCGCTGGCACGGAAGCGGGCATGCACTACTGGCTGATGAAATCGGAGCCGGCCGAGTGCTCCATAGACGACGCCCTCGCGGCACCCCGCGCCACGGTCCCGTGGACCGGCGTGCGCAATTACCAGGCGCGCAACTTCCTGCGCGACCAGGCAAGGCCCGGCGATGGCGTGCTGTTCTACCACTCCAGCTGCGCGGAACCGGGCATCGCCGGCATCGCCGAAGTGGCCAGCGCACCCTACCCCGACCCGACCCAGTTCGACCCGCGCAGTCCGTACTTCGACGCCGCTGCCAGGCCCGAGGCGCCGCGCTGGGTGCTCGTCGACGTGCGCGCGCTGCGCAAGACGCGCCTGGTGCCCATCGGCGAACTGCGCCAGCACGACGCGCTGTCCGACCTGCTGATCCTGCGCCGCGGCAACCGCCTGTCGATCACGCCGGTCAGCGCCGGGCACTGGCGCTACATACAGCGCCGGCTGCTGGCCGGCAGCTCGGGTGCCGATCGCCGCTAGCGCTCGCAGGTCGTCAGCGCCGCAAATTCCGGGCGTACCTGGGCCACCTGGGCCCACTGGCCGCAGGCCGCCGCGGTCAGCCCCGCGTCCTCGTAGGCCAGTGCCAGCAATACCTCTTCCGCGCGCGCCAGCGCGCGCCGCGCCGGGCCGCGCGCCTGCGCGACCTCCTCGCGCACCGATGCCAGCCGGACCGCCAGCATGGGGTCGAGCAGGCGAAAGGCGGCAACGCCCGCCGCGCGTCGCCCGTCCGCGCCCACGGCATCGACGCGCCACAGGTATTCGGCGCCGCGTTCCCAGGCGATCGACGGCTCGGGTGCCAGCGCATTGGCCGCCGTGCGCGCGGCAAACACCTGGCTGCCCGACGCATCGATGATCCGCACCTCGTAGCGCCACGGGCCGCCGGCGCGTCCGTACGGCGGATCCCACTGCAGCAGCGCGGGAGCGGCGCCGTCCAGCGTGCCGCGCGGCGCCCGCAGCGGCACGTCGGTGGCGCGCAGGCTGCGCAGCGCAATGCTGGCGCGGCCGACCGCGCCGGGCTGCACCAGCAGCGCGCGCCATGCGGCGGCCAGGTCGCGCGCCTGCACGCGGCCGCGGCCGCGCACGCGGACGGTGTCAACCGCCATCTCGAAGCGCCCTGGTCCGGCAAGCGTCAGCACGCGGCCGGCGCCGGCAGTGAACGCGATCTCCACCTCGCCGCCGTCAGCGATGGCCACGGTGTCGCCGGCGCGCAGCACATCGAGCGGCGCCAGGGTGTCGCGACCCTGCCGGCGCTGCAGCCAGGCCGCGCCGCGCAGGTCGGTCACGACAGCAATGCCCGGCGACCCGGGCGGCGCCTGCGCCGCAACGGGGCAGGCCGCCGCAGCGGCCAGGACGATCGCCAATGCCAGCCGGCGCCCGCGGGCGCCCGGCGATGCGGTGCGGTGCTTCATCGGCGGTGGCTCCTCGTGCCGCGTTGCCGCGATGGGTGGATGGTTGCCAGCGTATTGCGCAAGCGTCGCAGCGGGAAGCCCCCGTCGCCCGGGATGGGTTACCCGGACGCGGTAATCGCCGCACCGCCACCCGGGCGCCAGCCCAGCACCGGCAGCGGCGTGTGCCCGTCGATCGGCTGCAGCCCGAGGTCCAGCAGCTCCGGCGGCGCACGCAGGTGGCGCGCGAACACCGCCGTCATCACCACCGGAAAGTCGACCCGCTTGGCGACCCCCTGCAGGCGCGCGGCCACGTTCACGGCGTCGCCCAGTGCGGTGAAATCGCGGCGGTCGCGGCTGCCCAGCTCGCCGTAGACGACATCGCCATAGGCCAGCCCTATCGTCACCGCCACCGCATCGATGCCGCGCGGCGCCAGCACCTGCGCGTTCAGGTGCGCGGTCCGCGCCAGCAGGGCCGCTGCGGCCGCCAGCGCCGCATCGCAGGGATCGGCCAGGTGCCCCGGCGCGCCGAACATGACCATGATGCCGTCGCCGCGAAAATTGTCGATGGTGCCCCCGTGGTCGTGCAGCGCCGGGGTTATCGCGGCGTAGTAGCGGTTGAGCGTTTCATGCACCAGCGCCGGATCGCTGGCTTCCGAGCGGGCGGTGAAGCCGCGCAGGTCGGCGAACAGCAGTGCGATCGGCCGGCGCGAGCTGCCGGCCGGGGCCGCCCCGCGCAGCAACGCGCCCAGCAGTGGCGCGCTCAGGTATCCGCCGAACGCCTCGGCCAGCCGGCGGCGCTCGCGCCGCGCCGCGGCCAGGTCCAGCGCCGTTCGCAGCGCGACGGCCGACAGCGCTGCGAGCACGGCGCTGCCCAAAGGCCAGAGCCAGCCGGCGGCCTGGGCCGCGAGCGACAGGGCGAACGCGCCCGGCAGGCTGCACGCCAGCAGTGCCATGCGCAGCGCGGGCCGCGCCGGCAGGGCCAGGGCCGCCATTGCCAGCAGCGCCAGCCAGGACGGCACGCGCGGCAGCACCTGCAGCGGCCCGGCGCCCAGCAGGTTGCGCAGCAGCTGGGCGTTGGCGACCACACCGGGCGCAGCGCCGGGCTGCGCCTCGCCGGCGAGCAGCGCCAACGGCAATGGCAGGCTATCCAGGTACGGCAGCACCGATCCGACCAGCACCACGCGCCCGCCGACGGCGCGGCGCAGCCGCGCCGCATCGCCCTGCCGGTACCACGCGACCACGTCGCCCAGCGGCAGGTAGGCAAAGCGCGAACCGCGCGTGTAGTCGATATAGCCCGCGGGCGCCGGCGCCGGAGCGCCCAGCACCAGCGCAAGCCGGGCGGCGAAGGTCGGCAGCGGCACCTCCGCGTCCCGCGGGCGGGGCGCCGCGCGCCAGAGTGCACTGCCGGCGTCGCAAGCGGCGGGCCGCCCCTCGACCAGGCGACCCGGGTCCGGGTCGACGCGCCGGACGCGACCATCGCAGTCGATCGGGAACAGCGGCAGGCCAAACGCCGGCGCGCCACCGGCGGCCGCCAGGAACGGCGCGTACGGAATCCGCAGATGTCCGCCGGCATCGACGTCCAGCGCCACCACCAGCGGTGCGGCGGCACGCGCGGACTGCAGGCCGCGCAGCAGCGCACGGTCGCCGCCGGGCAGCAGCGCATCGAACCCCTGGTCGGGCAGCGCGATGTCCACGCCGATGGCGCGCGGTTGCGCGCTGGCCAGGGCCTCGAGCGCCGCGCCCAGGCTGGCGTGGATCAGCGCCAGCGGCAGGTGCAACGCGGCGAGGCTGGCGTCGTCGATGCCGACGATCACGACATCCTCGCCGGCCGCCGGGCCGGCGGGCAGCGCGCGCGCGCGGCGCAGCAGCGCGGACTGGTGGTCGAAAGCCGCCGCATCCAGGCGCGCCGCCAGGCCATAGCCGGCC
>JBBISD010000085.1:0-8217 GCA_037441485.1 Burkholderiales bacterium | reverse complement strand
CGGGCGCAGCGGGCCGCTGGCGCTGCTCGTGGTCGGCGGCAGCCTGGGCGCGCGGGTGCTCAACGAGGCGGTGCCCGCCGCGCTCGCGCTGATGGAGCCGGCGCAGCGGCCGCGGGTCGTACACCAGTGCGGCGCCGGCAACGAGGCTGCCACCGTGGCGGCCTACGCCGGCGGCGGCGTGGCGGCGCAGGTCGTGCCGTTCGCAGGGGACATGGCGGCGCGCTACACCGCAGCCGACGTCGTGCTGTGCCGTGCCGGGGCGATAACCGTCGCCGAGCTGTGCGCGGCCGGAGCGGCCGCGGTGCTGGTGCCGCTGGTGGTGTCCACCACCGACCACCAGCGCGCCAATGCCGAATTCCTGGCGGCGCACGGCGCCGCCGTCCACCTGCCGCAGGCCGAATGCACCGCGCCGGCGCTGGCGCAGCTGCTCGCCGGCCTGACGCGCGCCAGCCTGCAGCAGATGGCCGTCCAGGCGCGCGCGCTGGCGCGGCCCGACGCGACCCTGCGCGTCGCCAACGCGATCGAAAGCCTGGCATGAAGCACGCGATACGTCATCTGCATTTCGTCGGCATCGGCGGCTCGGGCATGAGCGGCATTGCCGAGGTCATGCTCAACCTGGGGTACGTCGTCAGCGGCTCCGACGCCCATCCGGGCGCGGCGACCCAGCGTCTGGAATCGCTCGGCGCGCAGGTGTTCACCGGCCATGCGGCGGCCAACATCGCCCAGGCCGACGCGCTGGTGGTCTCCTCGGCGATCCGCAGCGACAATCCGGAACTGGTCGCTGCGCGCACCCGGCGCATACCGGTGGTGCCGCGCGCCGAAATGCTCGCCGAGCTGATGCGCCTCAAGCAAGGCATCGCGATCGCCGGCACGCACGGCAAGACCACCACCACCAGCCTGGTTGCCAGCATCCTCGCCGCCGGCGGGCTCGACCCGACGTTCGTCATCGGCGGGCGCCTGAACTCGGCCGGGGTCAACGCCCGCCTGGGCGCCGGCGAGTACATCGTGGTCGAGGCCGACGAGTCGGACGCGAGCTTCCTGCACCTGTCGCCGGTGATCGCCGTGGTCACCAACATCGACAACGACCACATGGAGACCTACGGCCACGACCTGGCGCGCCTGCGCCAGGCCTTCGTCGAGTTCATCGCCCGCCTGCCGTTCTACGGCCGCGCGGTGCTGTGCGTGGACGACCCGCGCGTGCGCGAGATCCTGCCGCTGGTGTCCAAGCCGGTGCTGGGCTACGGCTTCGCCGCCGATGCCCAGGTGCGGGCGGTGGCGGTGCGCGCCGACGGCGTCGGGATGCGCTTCACGGTGGAACGCGAGCAGCGTCCGGCGCTGGCGGTGCGCCTGAACCTGCCGGGCGAACACAACGTGCGCAATGCGCTGGCGGCCATCGGCGTGGCGCAGGAACTGGGCCTGCCCGATGCCGCGGTACTCGAGGCGCTCGAGGGCTTCAAGGGCGTCGGCCGCCGCTTCGCGCGCATGGGCGAGGTGCCGGTGCCCGGCGGCAGCTTCACCCTTATCGACGACTACGGCCACCACCCCGTCGAGATGGCGGCGACGCTGGGCGCGGCGCGCGGCGCCTTCCCGGGGCGGCGCATCGTGCTGGTCTTCCAGCCGCACCGCTACACCCGCACGCGCGACTGCTTCGAGGACTTCGTCGCCGTGCTGTCGCGCGCCGACGCGCTGGTGCTTACTGAGGTCTATCCGGCCGGCGAGGCGCCGATCGTCGCCGCCGACGGCCGCAGCCTGGCGCGGGCGCTGCGCGTGGCCAACCGGGTCGAACCGCTGTTCGTCGAGAGCGTCGAGGCGCTCCCGCGCGCGATCCTCGATGCCGCCCGGCCGGGCGACGTGGTCATCACCATGGGCGCCGGATCGATCGGCGGCGTGGCGCAGAAGCTGGGGACGCCATGAGCCGCCCGGCACCCGCCCCGGATGCCGCCGGCTTCGGCCGCGTGGGCGTGCTGTTCGGCGGCCGCTCGTCCGAACGCGAGGTCTCGCTGCTCTCGGGCAATGCCGTGCTCGCCGCGCTGGTCCAGGCCGGGGTCGACGCCCATGCCTTCGATCCGGCCGTCCGGCCGCTGGCCGCGCTGGAGTCCGCCGGCTTCGATCGCGTCTTCCTGGTGCTGCACGGCCGCTACGGCGAGGACGGCACCATCCAGGGCGTCCTCGAGACGCTGCGCATACCGTACACCGGCAGCGGCGTGCTGGCCTCGGCCATCGCGATGGACAAGATCACCACCAAGCGCCTGTGGATCGCCGCCGGCCTGCCGACGCCGGCCTGGGCCAGCCCGGCGCCAGGCGAAAGCCTGCCGCCCGGGCTGGCGCGCCCCGGCAGCCTGCTGGTGGTCAAGCCGGCGAGCGAAGGATCCACTTTCGGCGTGAGCAAGGTCCGCTCCGACGACGGCCCGGCGCTGCAGGCGGCCATCGCCGCCGCGCGCGCATTCGATGCGCACGTGCTCGTCGAGGAATGCATCGTCGGGCGCGAGCTGACCTGCGCCGTGCTGGGCGAGGGTCCGCTGGCGCAGGTGCTGCCGCTCGTCGAGATCCGTGCCCCCGGCGCCAACTACGACTACCACAACAAGTACATCAGCGACGACACCCGGTACCTGTGCCCGGCGCCGCTGGACGAGGCGCTGGCGCGCCGCATCAGCGCGCTGTGCGTGCGTGCCTACCAGTCGGTGGGCGCGCGCGGCTGGGGACGCATCGACGTGATGCTGCGCGGGCCGGACGGTGCCGCCGAGCCGTACCTGCTCGAGATCAACACGACGCCGGGCATGACCGGGCATTCGCTGGTGCCGATGGCGGCGCGTGCCGCGGGCCTGGACTTCACGGCGCTGGTGCTGCGCATCCTGGCCGGCGCGCGGCTGGAGCGGGACGCATGAACGGCGGCCTGCTGGCGTTGCGCTGGTCGACGCGTCTGGTGCTGGCCGCGGCGCTGGTGCTGGCGCTCGGCGGCGGCCTGCTGTGGCTGGCGCAGCGGCCGCGCTTCGACTTCCATCGCATCGAGGTGCGCGGCGACCTGCGCCACGTCAGCCGCGCCGCGCTGCGCGCGGCCATCGCCGGCCGGCTGCGCGGCAACTTCTTCACCATGCGCCTGGTCGACTCGCGCGCGGCCTTCGAGGCGATCCCCTGGGTCGCGGCGGCCTCGGTGCGCCGCGTCTGGCCCGACCGGCTGGTGGTGAGCCTGGTGGAGCGGCGCGCCATCGGCATCTGGAGCGACGGCCGCGTAGTGTCGGATACCGGGCAGCTGTTCGACGTCAACCCGGCCGAGGCCGAGCTCGACGGCCCGCAGGTGGAGTTCTCCGGGCCGGCGGCGCTGGCCCCCGAGGCCGTCGACAGGCTGGCCACGCTGGGCGCGCTGCTGCGACCGCTGCCGGCGGTGATCAGCGCGATCGAGATCTCCGATCGCGCGTCCTGGACCCTGCGCACCGCGTCGGGCCAGGTGCTGGACCTCGGACGCGACGACCCGCCCGGCAGCGTGCCGGCGCGGCTGGCGGCCATCGTTGCCCACTACCCGCGGGTGGTGGCCCAGCTCAGCGGGCCGCCGATGCACATCGATGCCCGCTACAACAACGGCTTTGCGGCGACGAGACCATGAGGAACGAAAGCAAGGAACTGATAGTCGGCCTGGACATCGGCACCTCCAAGGTGGTGGCCGCGGTCGCCGAGATCCTGCCCGACGGCGGCTTCCAGGTGATCGGCCTGGGCCAGGCGCGCTCCGAGGGGCTGCGCAAGGGCGTGGTGGTGAACATCGAGGCCACGGTGCGCTCGATCCGCGCCGCGCTCGAGGAGGCCGAGCTGATGGCGGCCTGCCGGATCACCGACGTCTCCATCGGCATCGCCGGCAGCCACATCCGCGGCATCAACTCGAGCGGCATGGTGGCCATCAAGGACCGCGAGGTCGCGGCCGCCGACGTCGAGCGGGTGCTCGAGACCGCGCGCGCGGTGCACATCCCGACCGACCAGCAGGTGCTGCACGTGCTCACCCAGGAGTTCATCGTCGACGGCCAGGAGGACATCCGCGAGCCCATCGGCATGAGCGGCGTGCGGCTGGAGGTGCGCGTGCACATCGTGACCGGGGCCGTGAGCGCGGCGCAGAACGTGGTCAAGTGCGTGCGCCGGTGCGGCCTCGAGGTGCAGGACCTGATCCTGCAGCCGCTGGCCTCGTCGCTGTCGGTGCTGACGGCCGACGAGCGCGAGCTGGGCGTCGCGCTGATCGACATCGGCGGCGGTACCAGCGACATCACCGTGTTCACCGGCGGCGCGATCCGCCACACCGCGGTCATCCCGATCGCCGGCGACCAGATCACCAACGACATCGCGATGGCGCTGCGCACACCCATCCCCGAAGCCGAGGAACTCAAGCTCGGGCACGGCATGGCCAAGGAGGTGCTGGCCGATGCCGGCGAGCGCATCGAGATCGCCGGCATCGGCGACCGGCCCAGCCGGCTGCTGTCGCGCCAGGCGCTGGCCGCGGTGATCGAGCCGCGGGTCGAGGAGCTCTTCACCATCGCGCAGCGCGTGATCCGCGAATCGGGCTTCGAGGACAAGCTGGCCAGCGGCATCGTGCTCACCGGCGGCACCTCGCTGCTGCCGGGCATCGCCGAACTCGCCGAGGACGTGTTCCTGCGGCCCGCGCGCACCGGCTGGCCGGCCTATGCGGGCCCGCTCGCCGACGTGGTGCGCAATCCGCGCCACGCCACGGTGATGGGACTGCTGGCCGAGGCCTACGCGCAGCGCCAGCGCGGCCGCAAGCTGGTCGCCCAGGGCGGATCCTTCAAGGGAACGGTGCGGCGCATGCGCGAATGGATCGTCGGGAATTTCTAGGGTCAGGGGCGGCACGTGCCGCAGGGATTTGGCGGGATTAACCGGAAACAGGAGGACATCATGGCATTTGAGATTCTGGAGACCGAAACCGTCGGTACGGTGATCAAGGTGATCGGCGTCGGCGGCGCGGGCGGCAACGCGGTGGAGCACATGATCCGCCGCGGCGTCGACGGGGTCGAGTTCATCTGCGCCAACACCGATCACCAGGCGCTGGCGCGATCCAGCGTCCGCAACGTGATCCAGCTGGGCAAGACCGGGCTGGGCGCGGGCAGCAAGCCGGAGGCCGGCCGCCAGGCGGCCGAGGAGGCGCGCGAGCGCATCGCGGACGCGCTGCGCGGCGCGCACATGGTCTTCATCACCGCCGGCATGGGCGGCGGCACCGGCACCGGCGCGGCGCCGGTCGTCGCGCAGATCGCCAAGGAACTGGGCATCCTGACCGTGGCGGTGGTCTCCAAGCCCTTCGATTTCGAGGGGCCCAAGCGGATGAAGCTGGCCGAGGCCGGCCTCTCCGAGCTCGAGGAAGGCGTGCACTCGCTGATCGTCATCCTCAACAGCAAGCTCGAGGAGGTGATGGGCGAGGACGCCGAGATGTCGGCCTGCTTCCACGCGGCCGACGACGTGCTGCACAACGCCTGCGCCGGCATCGCCGAGATCATCAACACGCCGGGCCTGGTCAACGTCGACTTCGAGGACGTCAAGACGGTGATGAGCGAGCACGGCAAGGCGATGATGGGCACCGCCACCGCCTCGGGCACCGATCGCGCCCGCATCGCCGCCGAGCAGGCGGTCGCCAGTCCGCTGCTCGAGGGCGTCGACCTGTCCGGCGCGCGCGGCGTGCTGGTCAACATCACGGCCAGCAGCTCGCTCAAGATGAAGGAGACGCGCGAGGTGATGAACACCATCCGCGCCTTCGCCGCCGAGGATGCGACCGTGATCTTCGGCACCGTCAGCGACGACGCGATGGACGACGCGCTGCGCGTCACCGTGGTGGCCACCGGCCTGGGGCGCGCCGCGGCGGCCAAGAAGCCGCCGCTGACGATGATCATGCGCACCGGTACCGACAACGCCCCGCTGGGCGCGCCGCCGGCGGCCGCGACCGCGGCCCGCGGCACCGGCGACTTCGGCGACCTCGACACGCCGACCGTGTGGCGCACCCGCGAGAGCGCCCAGCTGCGCGGCGCGGCGCTGGACGACACGGTATCCGGGCACATGGACATTCCGGCGTTCCTGCGCAAGCAGGCGGACTGACGCCGCCGGCCCTCGCCCCCGCCGCGTCAAACGGCCGGAGCCAGCGTATCGATCCAGTCCGTCAGATACCGGTCGAAGCGCTCCGCCTCGTCGACGAACAGCGCATGGCCGGCGTTCTCGAATACCTCGACGCGGCTGGCCGGGCGCGCCCGCACCAGGTTCTGCCCCTGTTCGCGCAGGTGCGGCGTGATGAGATAGGCCAGCGGCCGGTCGAAGCCGTGGACGATGTCGCGCCAGTGCTCGCGCGGCAGCGGGTAGGAGAGCAGCGCGATGCTGGCGTCCAGCGGCATGCGCAACGCGCCGTCGCGCAGTGCGGCAAGCTGTGCCGGTGGCGGCGGGTGGGCGAACATCGCGCGCACGAAGCGCTCCACCGTTGTGCGCCGGTCGCGCCGCAGCCGCGCGAGAAAGTCCGATGCCACGGGCGCCGGCGGCTCGCCGATCGAGTTGTCGACCAGTGCCAGCGCCAGCAGGCGCCCGCTGCCGTGGCGCTGCACGTACTGCAGCGCCTCGAGCACGCCCAGCGACCAGGCCACGAGCACCACGTTCTGCCGCCCCGCCAGCGCCTCGTGCAGGTCGTCGGCACGCCGGTCGACCGTGTAGCCGGCCGCCGGCACCTCGGAATCGCCCTGGCCGCGCGGATCGATGGCCAGCGTCGGCCAGCGCCGGCCCAGGGCGCGCTGCTGCGCGGCCCAGATCGAGGCCGGCATGCACCAGCCCGGCAGCAGCGCGATGGTCGGCGGCGCGGGCCCGCCCGCGGACGGCTCCGCCGGGGGCGTCGACTCGAGCAGGTTCAGCTGCACGCCATCGCTGGTGCGCAGGCGCCGCGGCACGATGGCCGGCGCCGCGCTGTCGTCCGTGGCGGCCGCGGCGGCCAGCACGCCGCTGGCATGCCATCCGAGCAGGGCGCCGGTGCCGGCGTGCAGCAGCCGGCGCCGCCCCGCCTGCACCGGCTGCCGGGGCGGCAGGCCGCCGCTCAAGGCGCCTTCGCGGCCGGCGGGCGCACGGCCAGCAGCAGTCCGGACTTGCCCTCCTTGCGCCAGTTGTAGCCAAACGGGAAGGGCAGGTGGCCGGTGTCGCCGGCGCTGGCGTAGGCCGCATCGAGGTCGGCCTGGTAGCGGCCTTCGAAGAGCTTCACCGGCTGTTCGTATTGGCCGAACAGGGTGACCGCGAAGCCGCCGTCGACCACGGTCTTGTACGGCAATCCGGTGTCGTCCTGCACGATGACCGCCGCGTCGGCCAGCAGCGCCTTGCGCAACTTGCGGAAATGCTCGCCGTGCAGCAGGTAGGAGGCCGACTTGAGAAGCACGGCCGGCTGCGCGAAGCCCGCCATCCACGCAAGGAATCCAGGGTAGTACCGGAGCTCGTGGTCACTCACGTCCAGCGCCAGGTAGAGGATCTCCTGGTGCTGGTGCGTGCGCGGGTTGGTGAAGGCGATGCGCACGCCCTGCGCCGGCAGCGCGGGACGCGCCGCCGACTTGCCCGCCGGTGCCGCATAGGCGCGGCTGCGCTCGGGCCAGGGATCGTAGGGTTCGACCGCGTCGACGTCCAGGTCGAGCAGGCCCATCATCGCCAGCAGCACCGGCACCGTGCCCTGCAGCGTGTCCGTCTGCAGGTTCTCCTTCATGTTCGGCGTGATGAAGAAGTTCAGCGCCACGAGGTCGTTGAGCGCGGCGCGCAGGTCGCCGTACAGCCCGGCCTGGCGCTCGGCGTCGAGCGCTCCGAGTACCGGCACGCTGCCCACCGGCTCAAGGCTGAAGAAGACGTAGCTGGGCGCCTCGGGAAAGAGCGCATAGGCGTTGACGAAGTCGGGGCCGCTGAACGGATAGAGCAGCGGGCGCCCGCGCGTGGCATCGGCAATGTGCTCCGCCTGCCAGCGGTGGATGCTCTCCAGGCGCGTGCGCAGCTGGCGTGCGCCCGCCCGCGCCGCCTTGCGGTGCTGCTGCCAGGCGTCCCCGGCGGTGATCTGCGCGACCGCCGGATTGCCGTCGCCCGGATCGACCCCGGCCAGCAGCCGGGCCGTCTCGGTGAGGCTCAGGGCCGGGGCCTGGGTCGCCGCCGGCGCGGCGGTCGGCGCCGCGGCCGGCGCGGCGGCGGCAGCCGTGCCCAGCAGCGCGCCGCAGGCCAGCGCGGCCGCCAGCA
>JBBISD010000084.1:0-8588 GCA_037441485.1 Burkholderiales bacterium | reverse complement strand
TTCTTCGAGATCGCCTTCATCATCATCCCGATGATCGCCCCGGTGGCCGACAAGCTGGGCATCAATCTCGTGTGGTTCGGCGTGATGCTGTGCGTGAACATGCAGACGAGCTTCATGCATCCGCCGTTCGGTTTCGCGCTCTTCTACCTGCGCGGCATCGCCGACACGCTGTTCAGGGAGAAGCGCCTGCCGCGCCCGGTGCTGTCGGCCGACATCTACTGGGGCGCCCTGCCCTGGGTCGCGATGCAGCTGATCCTGGTGGTGATCGTCATCTTCGTGCCGGCCTCGGTGACCCTATTCCTGGACAAGCCGCAGAAGCTCGACCTGGACAAGGTAAGGATCGAGGCGCCGGCGCCGGCGCCGGACAAGCCCGAGCAGAACCTGGACGACCTGTTCCGGCGCAGCGGCAGCTAGAGCTTCTGCTCCTGCATGAAGCTGTCGAACCCCATTTCGGCAAACCGGAACCAGAGGTTCTGGTCGCGCCGGAAGGTGTTGTAGTCGGCGTAGACCTTCTTCCACGCGGCGTTGCGCGCCGACAGCTCCTCGTAGTAGTCCATCGAGGCCTTGAAAGCGGCGTTCATCAGGTCCCTGGGGAAGGCGTGCAGCTTGGTGCCGCCCGCATAGAGCTCCTTGAGCGCCTGCGGGTTCTTGACGTCGTACACGGCCTGCATGTCGACGTGCGCGTGCGCCGCGGCCGATTCGACGATCGCCTGGTACTCGGCCGGCAGCGCCTCCCAGGCCTTGCTGTTGATGTAGAAGTCGAGCTGGGCGCCGCCCTCCCACCAGGACGGGTAGTAGTAGTGCGGCGCGATCTTGTTGAAGCCCAGCTTCAGGTCGTCGTACGGGCCGACCCACTCGGCAGCGTCGATCGTGCCCTTCTCGAGCGCCGCGTAGATGTCGCCCGCCGGGATGTTCTGCGGGACCCCGCCGATGCGCTCGATGATGCGCCCGCCGAAGCCGCCGATGCGCATCTTCACGCCCTTCAGGTCGGCCAGCGAGCGGATTTCCTTGCGAAACCAGCCGCCCATCTGGGCGCCGGTGTTGCCGCCCGGGAAGTTGACGATGTTGTAGTTGCGGTAGAACTCGCGCATCAGCCTCAGGCCGTTGCCGTGATACATCCAGGCCGTGGTCTGGCGCGAATTCAGGCCGAACGGTATGGCGCAGCCCAGCGCGAAGGTTTCGTCCTTGCCGAAGAAGTAGTACGCGGCCGTGTGCGCGCATTCGACGGCGCCCTGCTGGACGGCGTCGACCACACCGAAGGCGGGCGTGATCTCCCCGGCGGCGTGCACCGAAATCTGGAAGCGGCCCTCGCTCATCAGCCCGACCTGGCGGGCGAAGAGTTCGGCGGTGCCGAAAAGGGTATCGAGGCTCTTGGGAAAGCTCGACACCAGGCGCCAGCGCACCGCGGGCTGTGCCGCGATGGCCGGCGCAGCCGCGATGGCCGAGCCGGCGGCCAGGCCCTGGCCCGCGCGCGCCAGGAAGGATCTGCGTTGCATCGTCTGTCTCCCGGGGCACCGCGCCTGACGCCGGCGCGGTGCCGCCTCGCGTGTTATCGGTCTTGCCGGAACGAAGGGTAGCGGCCAGGGCACGGCGCCGCGCCCTGACCATCGAGAGGGCAAGGATACTATTGCCCGGCGCGGGTCACGCGCACGGCGACGCGCAGGGTGTGCTCGCCGCCGCCCTGCACGACGCCGCGCAGCGGCGCCACGTCGCCGTAGTCGCGGCCGGTGGCCAGGCGCACGTGCCCCTGCGCGGGAATGACGTCGTTGGTGGGGTCGAGCTCGAGCCAGCCCTGGCGCGGGCAGAACACCGCGACCCAGGCGTGCGAGGCATCGGCTCCGACCACCGCAGCCGGCGGCGCGGCCGGCGGCGTGAACAGATAGCCGCTGACATAGCGCGCCGCCAGTCCGAGCGAACGCAGGCAGCCGATCATCACGTGGCTGAAGTCCTGGCACACGCCGGCACGCCGCGCGAACGCCTCCAGCATCGGTGTCGCCACGTCGGTGGTGCCCGCGGCATAGCGGAATTCGGCGTGGATGCGGTGCATCAGGTCGACCGCCGCCACCAGCACCGGACACCCCGGCGTGAACGACGCGGCGGCGTAATCGCGCAGGACGTCGTCGCACCCCACGTAGGGCGAGCGGAAGCTGAATTCCGCCGCCGGCACGAACGGCATTCCGGAAACGTACAGCAGCGCTTCGCGCACCTGCTCCCACGGCAGGCTGGCGTCGGGCAGCACGGGCTGCGCCGCCGGCTCCAGGCGCACGCGGCTGCGGGTGCGCACCTGCAGCGCCTCGTGCGCCGCGGTCAGGGAGAAATAGGTGCGGGCGTTGCCGAAACTGTCCGTGCCATCCTGGCGCAGGCCCGGCGGCGGGTCGATGTCGAGTTCGACGGCATGCACGGTCTGGCCGGGTCCGGACACCGGCGTCAGGTGGGCCAGGTGCTGGGCAAAGGCCACGTGGCTCGAGTACGTGTAGGCCGTATCGTGCTCGACCAGCAATTCGACGCCGGCGCTCATGCAATCTGGCTGCGCAGCGGCTCGGAGTGGCTGAAGTAGCGCAATCCGACGCGATTGGACAGCGAACGCGCGGCCGCGATCGTGCCGGCCGTCAGGGCCAGCAGCGCGCCGAAGCCGCCGTGCGCGTCGCGCGCGCACAGTTCCTCGAGCAGCAGCTCGCGCGGCCGGTCGAAGCGTCCTGCCGCCGACCATTCCAGGCGCTGTCCGGTGGCGGCGCTCAGGTCGGACAGTTCGCGCCCGATGAGCGAGACCGCACAGCTGAGCGAGCGCGGATTGGTGGCTTCGAGCACCAGCAGGTCGATCAGGGCGGCCAGCTCGCGCTGGCCCTGGTAGCGCGAGCGATAGGTGATGGTGCTGTTGAAGAATGCCAGCACCTGGTCGAAGCCGGCCTCGTGCAGTGCGCTGCCCGAGGCAAAACAGGCCTGCAGCACCTCGCTCATCGAGATCAGCCGTTCGATCTGCCGGCCGATGGTCAGCAGGCGCCAGCCGTCGTCCCGCGTCATGCCATCGGTCTGCGCGCCGGTGATGGCGCCCAGGCCGGGCACCAGCTGCCCCATCGCCGCCAGCGCCTCCTCCACCGACGGGCCCGGGTCGGCCTCGTGCTCGGCCCGGACGGCCCCGGCGGCGGCGCGCGCCGCCGGCCGTACGGCCTCGCCGGCGCGCGGCCGCCCGATCGCCGTGGTGAAGCGCTCCACGGTGGCCGTGATCTGGTGCCAGTGCTCGAATGCCAGGCGGTCGCGGATCTGCGCGGCGGCACCGGCCAGTCCGGCCAGGTCGAAGGCCACGCTGCTGGCGCCCGCGTCGCGCAGGCCGGCCAGGACGGTGCGCTCGAACACCCGCGGCCCCTGGGCCAGGCCGGGAACGCCCGGCGGCACCAGCCCCAGGGCCAGCGCCGAGCGCTCCAGCGCCTCCAGGACGTCCTGCGGCAGCACATGGGCATTGCGCAGCGCGGCCAGCAGCAGCTGCGCCCCGCGCACGGCGTTCTCGGCGCGCTCGGTGTAGCGACCCAGCCAGAACAGGTTTTCGGCGGCGCGGCTGGTGACGATGCGCCGGCGGAACACCACCTCGTCCACCCGCAGCTGCTGGTGCAGCATCGTGAACGGATCGACCTCCTCGCCCGTCATGACCCAGGTATCGGCACTGCTGCCGCCGCGCTGCATCGACACTTCGTCCTGGCGGTCGGCCAGGCGCGTCAGGCCGCCAGGCATCGCGTGCCAGCCGCCGCTGCCGTCGGCGATCGCGTACACCCGCAGCACGGCCGAACGCGGCACGATCGCGTGGTGGCTCCAGCACGGCGCCTTGGAATACGGCAGGTAGGACTGCACGGTGTACAGGTCGGGCCGCCGCTCGATCTCGGCGCGCACGTCGGCCAGTGCCAGCAGCCCGGTGCCCCGCGCCAGCGCCGGCTCGTGCACCGACCCGCGATAGGTGGCGCGCACGCGGGCCGTGCGCAGCGTGGCAAAGGCGCGCTCGCGCGCGGCCGCTTCACCGCACCACCAGCTGTCGCGCGGCGGCAGCACGAGCTCCTGGTCGAGCAGGCGCCGGGCAATCGCCGGCAGGAAGCCGTGGATGGCCGGCGATTCGAGGAAGGCGGTCCCCAGTGCGTTGGCGATCAGCACGTTGCCGCTGCGGATCGCCTGGATGAGTCCGGGCACGCCCAGCGCGGAGTCGGGGCGCAGCTCGAGCGGGTCGCAGTAGGGGTCGTCAAGGCGGCGGATCACCGCATGCACGCGCTCCAGGCCGTGCAGGGTCTTGAGGAACAGCCGGTCGTCGCGCACGGTCAGGTCCTCGCCTTCGACCAGCGGCACCCCCAGGTAATGCGCCAGGTAGGCCTGCTCGAAATAGGTCTCGTTGTAGCGGCCGGGGGTGAGCAGCACGATGCGCGGCGGCCCGCCTTTCTCGCCGCCGTCGCGTGGTGCGTGCCGCACCAGGGTCTCGAGCAGCCGGCGGTAGCTGGACGCCAGGCGCTGCACGCGCATGGCCGAGAAGGTTTCGGGGAACAGCCGCGAGACGATCACGCGGTTTTCCAGCGCGTAGCCTAGGCCCGAGGGGGCCTGCGTGCGGTGCCCGAGCACCCACCAGCGGCCGTCGGGCCCGCGGGCCAGGTCGAAGGCCACCACGTGCAGGTAGATGCCGCCGGGCGGGGTGACGCCGGCCAGCGGCCGCAGGTAGCCCGGGCTGCCGTGCACCAGCGCCGGCGGCAGCAGGCCTTCGTGGATCAGCCGCTGCGGACCATAGACGTCGTGCATGATCGCCGACAGCACGGCCGCGCGCTGCACGACGGCCGCCTCGATGATCTTCCAGTCCGGCGTCCGGACCAGGAAAGGCAGCAGGTCGAGCGACCAGCGCCGCGGCGCGCCGTGCTCGTCGCTGTAGACGTTGTAGGTGACGCCGTGTTCGCGCACCTGGCGCTTGAGCAGTTCGTCGCGCCGCTGCAGGTCGGGCAGTCCGGCCGGACCCAGCGCACCGAAGAAGGTCTGCCACGCCGGGCGCAGCGCCCCGGCGGCGTCGAGCAGTTCGTCGTAATGGCCGGCGCCCGCGGCCACGGCCAGGCGCCGCGCCGCGGCGGCGCTATCGGAATGATCGTCGAACTGGAATAGGGTCTGCGACACGGGTGCGGGCCGGATTGCGCAAGGACGCCATCATCGCCGAAGATCGAGCGTAAAGGGAAACTCCGGTCCGCCGGCGGCGGCAGGTACGTCGACCCGCCCCGGCATATGGCCCATGCGGAAGAACCGCGCCAGCCGCCGGCTCTCGGCTTCGAAGGCGTTGACCGGGAAGGTCTCGTAGTTGCGGCCGCCCGGATGCGCGACGTGGTAGGTGCAGCCGCCCAGCGAGCGGTGCATCCAGGTATCGACGAGTTCGAAGGTCAGCGGCGCGTGCACGCCGATCGTCGGATGCAGTGCCGAGGGCGGGCGCCAGGCGCGGTAGCGCACCCCGGCCACGAATTCGCCGGCCCGGCCCGTGGGTTGCAGCGGCAGCATCCGGCCGTTGACGGCGACCACGTGACGGTTGTCGTTGAGGCCGGTCACGCGCACCTCCAGGCGTTCGAGCGAGGAATCGACATAGCGCACCGTGCCGCCGGAACTGCCCTCCTCGCCCATCACGTGCCACGGTTCGAGCGCGCCGCGCAGCGCCAGGCCGATACCCTGAGCGGCGATCTCGCCGAACAGCGGGAAGCGGAATTCCCAGTGCGGCGCGAACCACGCCCGATCGACGGCGTAGCCGGCGGCCGCCAGTTCCGCGAGCACGTCCGCGAGGTCCATTTCGACGAATGCCGGCAGCAGGAAACGGTCGTGCAGCACGGTGTTCCAGCGCGTCAGCCGGGCGCGGTACGGCGTGCGCCAGAAGCGGGCCACCAGCGCGCGCAGCAGCAATTGCTGGACCAGGCTCATCCGGGCGTGCGGCGGCATTTCGAACGCGCGCATTTCCAGCAGGCCCAGGCGGCCGGTGGGACCGTCCGGCGAATACAGCTTGTCGATGCAGAACTCGGAGCGGTGCGTATTTCCGGTGACGTCGATCAGCACGTTGCGCAGCAGGCGGTCGACCAGCCAGGGCCGCACGGCAGCGCCCGCCGGGGCCAGCCGGTGCAGTTCGGCCAGCGCGATCTCGAGTTCGTAGACCTGGTCGTTGCGCGCCTCGTCGACGCGCGGCGCCTGGCTCGTCGGCCCGATGAATAGCCCGGAGAACAGGTAGGACAGCGCCGGATGGTTGTGCCAGTAGGCGATCAGGCTGGCCAGCAGGTCGGGCCGGCGCAGCAGCGGGCTGTCGGCCGGCGTCGGGCCGCCCAGGACCACGTGATTGCCGCCCCCGGTGCCGGCGTGGCGGCCGTCGATCATGAACTTCTCGGCCGACAGCCGCGACAAACGCGCCGCCTCGTACAGGTGCTCGGTGCGGTCGACCAGCTCCGGCCAGCTGGCCGAGGGATGCACATTTACCTCGATGACGCCCGGATCGGGCGTCACCGACAGGCTGACCAGGCGCGCATCACGCGGCGGCGGGTAGCCCTCGAGCACGACCACCATGTCCAGCGCGGTCACGACGGCCTCGATTGCCGCCAGCAGGTCCAGGAAATCCTCCAGCAGGGCCAGCGGCGGCAGGAAGACGTACAGGCTGCCGTTGCGCGGCTCGATGCACAGCGCGGTGCGCGTCAGGTCGGCGACCGAGGCAAAGCGCTCCGGCGGCGCCGGCGCCGGCGCGGCGCCGCCGGCGGGCGGCGCATCGCTGCCGGGCATCCGGTACTGGCCCTGCAGGCGGGCGGCGTCGGGCAGTTCGGGGCGTTCGGCAAACGGGTCGCGCTGTTCCTCCTGCAGGCGGTCGGCGGCCGTCGCCCAGGGGAGCGCGTCCAGCGGCAGCCGCCAGCCCATCGGCGAGTCGCCCGGGACCAGGTACATCCGCTCGTCGCGAAAGAACCATGGACCGGTCTGCCAGCCGGGCCCGGCCAGTGCCGGATCGACGGGTGTGCGCCGCAACGGCAGCGCGTAGCCCGCCACGGCGGTCAGGCCGGCATCGAAGATGCGCCGCAGGCGCGCGCGTTCCATCTCGTCGTCCAGCCGGCTGTCGAGGACATCGACGTTCACCGGCAGGCGGCGTTCGCGCCACAGGTAGTACCAGACGTCCTCGTACGCGGCGATCGCGTGGCGCGCATCGAGCCCCAGGCGCTCGACCAGCGCCAGCATCAGCCGCTGCGCGTCGGCGACACCGTAGCCGCGCGGGGCGCGCTCGTCGGCAAAGCGCGCCGGGTCGCGCCACGCGGGCTGGCGGTCGCGCCGCCAGTACACCGACAGCGCCCAGCGCGGCAGCGGTTCGCCCGGATACCACTTGCCCTGGCCGAACTGCAGCAGGCCGCCGTCGCCGTACTTCGCGCGCAGGCGCAGCAGCAGGTCGGTGGCATAGGCGCGCTTGGTCGGGCCCAGTGCCGCCGTGTTCCATTCGGCGGCATCGCGGTCATCGGTGGCGACGAAGGTCGGCTCGCCCCCCATCGTCAGGCGCACGTCCATCTGCGCCAGGTCGGCATCAACCCGGTGACCGAGGCTGTCGATGGCCTGCCACTGCGCATCGGCGTACGGAAAGGTGACGCGCGGCGATTCGTAGATGCGCGTGACCCCCATCTCGTGCACGAACTCGACCTGGCACTCCTCGAGCGCGCCCGTCACCGGCGCCGCGCTGCCCGGCTCGGGCGTGCAGGCCAGTGGAACGTGACCCTCGCCCGCCAGCAGCCCCGACGTCGGATCCAGGCCGATCCAGCCGGCTCCGGGCAGGTAGACCTCGCACCAGGCATGCAGGTCGGTGAAGTCGGCCTCGGCGCCGGACGGGCCGTCGAGCGCCTTGACGTCGGGCTTGAGCTGAATGAGATAGCCGGAGACGAAACGCGCCGCCAGCCCCAGGCGGCGCAGGCACTGCACGAGCAGCCAGCCGCTGTCGCGGCACGATCCGGCCCGTGACTGCAGCGTCTGCTCCGGCGTCTGGACGCCGGGCTCCAGGCGGATGAGGTAGCGGATCTCGCGCTGCAGCCGCTGGTTGAGGCCGACGAGGAAATCCACGCTGCGCTGGCGCGACAGGTCCAGCGTCGCCAGGAACGCCTGCAGCAGCGGCGTGGGTGGCGCGGCCACGAGGTAGGGCTGCAGGTCGCGGCGCAGCTCGGGCGCGTAGGCAAAGGGAAAGTGCTCGGCGTCCGGCTCGAGGAAGAAGTCGAACGGATTGAACACCGCCATCTCCACCACCAGGCCGATGTCGATGCGCAGGTGCCGCGTGCGCCCGGGAAACGCCAGGCGCGCCACGTAGTTGGCGAACGGGTCCTGCTGCCAGTTGATGAAATGCTCCGCCGGCAGCACCGTCTGCGAGTACGACAGCACGCGCGTGCGCGAGTGCGGCGCCGGACGCAGACGCACCAGGTGGGGGGAAAGCGCGACCGGACGGTCGTACCGGTAATCGGTGCGGTGGTGCAACGCTACGTGGATGGCCACGGACGATCCTTGCCGGCGGGCTGCTGGGCAACGAGCTGGATGGCGGCCGCGGCACCGGCGGCGTTGCCGCCCGCCGCGCCGGCGGCGTCGCCCGCCAGGGCCGG
>JBBISD010000083.1:0-8608 GCA_037441485.1 Burkholderiales bacterium | reverse complement strand
CGGCGGCGCGCCGGGCGCCGGCGCGGCGAAGGCGCGCGCGGTCTCCAGCACGAGATCATCGGGCCCGATCGCCCCGCCGCCGGTCAGGACGACCGCGCGCTCCAGTACGTTCTCGAGCTCGCGCACGTTTCCCGGAAACGGCCACTGGCGCAGGACGGCCTCGGCCTCCGGGGTCAGCCGCGCCGGCGCAACCGCCGCGCGCTCGGTGATCCGCCGCAGCAGTTCCTGGGCAATCATGGCGATGTCGTCGCCGCGCTCGCGCAGGCTGGGCACCCGCAACTCGATGACGTTGAGCCGGTAGAAAAGGTCCTGGCGGAAGCGCCCCGACTCGACCATGCGCGCCAGATCCTGGTGGGTCGCGCTGAGGATGCGCACGTCGACCGTTTCCTCGGTGGTGGAACCGACCTTGTGGATGCGCCGCTCCTGGATGGCGCGCAGCAGTTTCACCTGCATCGCCAGCGGCAGTTCCGCAACCTCGTCGAGCAGCAGGGTGCCGCCGGCGGCCGCCTGGAAGAAGCCGTCGCGGTCGCGGTCGGCGCCGGTGAAGGCGCCGCGCCGGTAGCCGAAGAACTCGGCCTCCATCAGCGATTCGGGAATCGCGCCGCAGTTGACGGCGACGAAGGGCATCGCGCGGCGTGCCGAACCGGCATGGATGGCACGGGCCACCAGTTCCTTGCCACTGCCGGACTCGCCGACGATCGCCACCGGCGCCATGCTCTGGCCGAGGCGCGCGATCAGCCCGCGCAGCCGCTGCATCTCGGGCGACTGTCCCACCAGGCGCAGCATCGCGTCATCGACCGCGCCGGCGCCGGGCGCCGTCGCGGTCGGCTCGCCCAGCGCCGAGCGGATCAGCAGGCGCAGCTGGTCGAGGTCGACCGGCTTGGCCAGGTAGTCGAAGGCGCCCGCCTTGAGCGCGGCGACCGCGTTTTCGGCACTGCCGAAGGCCGTGATAACGGCGATTTTCGGCTCGCCGCGCGCGCCGAGCTCACGCACCAGATCCAGGCCGGAGCCATCGGGCAGCCGCATGTCGGTGAGGCACAGGCGGTAGCTGCGCGATTGCAGGAACTGGCGCGCCTGGCCGAGCGATTCGGCGGTATCCACCTCGAGGCCCAGCCGGGAGATCGTCAGGCCCAGCAGTTCCCGCAGGTCGGCCTCGTCGTCGACCACCAGCACCGCCGGAACGCGGTTGCGCCCGGCCGCTTCGTTTTCTGGCATGCGGGCGGTTCCCATGGGACTCAGGAGAGGTTGCGGCGGAAGAATTCCGCCTCGGCCGGAAGGGTATCGAGGAACGTCGCCGGCGCCGATTCCTCGCCGGCGCCACGGGCGAACTGCACGACGAAGCCCGGCACCTCGCGCCCGTCGCGCTGCAGCACATCGTAAGCCAGCTCGGCGTGGTTGGCGATGCAGAACTCCCGCGCCAGGAACAGGCCCAGTCCCGTGCCGCGCGCATGGGTCGTATAGAACGGCTCGAACATCGCCGCGCGGTCGGGCGGCGCCACGCCGGTGCCGTCGTCCAGCACCCAGAGCCGCGCCCGGCCGCCGTCCTCGGCCGGGGCCTCCAGGTGCACCTCGACGCTGCCGGGGCGCCCCGAGCAGTAGCGCAGCGCGTTGTCCACGAGGTTGAACAGGATCTGCCGCAGGTGGCTCTGCTCGAACTTCACCACGCTGCGGCCCGGGCCGCTGACGCAGATCGTCGCGGGGGCCAGCGAACGATCGCGCACAAACTCGGCGATCCAGGCGGTGACGAAGGTGTGCAGGTCGAACTCGTCGCTCAGCGGCGGTTCGCGCCGTGCCACGCGCAGCACGTCCTCGACCAGGCGGTTGAGCCGGGCCGTGTTCTCGCGCACGATACCGGCCAGGCGCTTTTGCAGCGCATCGCGCGCGTCCTCGGCCAGCAGCTGTCCGGCATTGCTGATGGCCGCCAGGGGATTGCGGATCTCATGCGCGATCGACGCCGTCAGCCGGCCCATGGCCGCGAGCTTGAGCTGCTGCGCCCGCGCCTCCAGGGCATTGCGGTCCTCGAGGAAGATGACGAACTCCCCGGACTGGGGCGAGGGCGGCCGCGCGAAGCGGGCGCGCAGCAGCCGCACCCCGGTGCCGCCGGCCGGCGGCACCGGCTGGCCGGCGCCGGACTCGGCGGCGAACGGTGCGAACTGCAGGTCGGTCCAGCCGCCCTCGACCGCGCCCCCGGCGGTCCAGCGCCGGAACGCCTCGCCCAGCGCGCGCAGCGCGGGCGGGTCGCTGAGCCGCTGCCCGGTCAGCTGGGTGCCGCGCGACATCCCCAGCATCGCGCGCGCCGCCAGGTTGTTGGCGCGCACCGTGGTGGCCGCGTCGACGACGATCACGCCCTGCTCCATCTGGGAGATGACCAGGCGGTTGATCTCGAGCTGGTTCTGCAGGTCCAGGCCGCGCACGTGCGCCAGCCGCTCCTGGCGGTTCAGCCGCACCGACAGCAGGCGCAGCAGCGCGGTGATGCCGAACAGCGCCGCGCCGTAGAGGCCGGCCTGGAAAAGTTGGGGGTCGGCGTGCTCCTCGCGCAGGCCCCGCAGCGCCGCGTCGCTGAGCAGGATGATCACGGCGATCGATGCGGTGAAGAAGGCCGCGCTGGTCGGCAGCATGAGCGACGCGCCGGCGATCGGGATCAGGTAGAGCACGACGAACTCGCTGCGCATGCCGCCGCCGAGCACGACCAGGATCGTGGCCATGACCAGGTCGGCGGACAGCTGCGCCGTCAGCTGGCCGACGAAGTGGCGCCGGTAGAACAGCGCGCCGAGCGCCGCGGCAACGGCAATGCCGAAATAGGCGGTGAGGCCTGGGAGGATGTCGCCCGCGGCGGCCGGGCCGGCACGCAGCGACAGCGGCTCGGCGAAGATCATCGCCGACAGCAGCACGAAGGCGGTGATGAGAACCCGGGCCAGCGCCAGGGCGTGCAGCGTACCCCAGGCCGGCTCGATGATCAGGTCGGCCGGGCCGCCGCGCCCCGCGGCCGACGCCGGATCACGCACGGGACGCGGGTCCGGCGCCACGGCGGGCGTGTTCCTCGCAACAGGCCCAGCGGCCGGCGCCGGCGGCGACGGCCTCGGACTTGGGCACGTTCAGGTCGCAGGCCAGGCAGCGCACCATGTCTTCGGCCCCGCCGTGCGCGGGTCCGGCGCCGCGGCGGGCGGCGGCACCGCCGCCCAGCGAGCGCAGGCCGCGGTACACCAGCCAGGCGATCAGGCCCCACAGGAGCAGGCGTATCACACCCAGCCCCGTCCGAGCACCACTTCAAGGACGAAACGGCTGCCCACATAGGCCAGCACCAGCATGAGGAATCCGGAATACAGCCAGCGCTGGGCCACGCGGCCGCGCCAGCCGAAGGCATAGCGGCCCAGCAGCAGCCCGGCAAACACCGTCCAGGCGAGGATAGCGAAGACCGTCTTGTGGTCGAAGCGCAAGGGGCGGCCGAACAGTTCCTCCGAGAAGATGATGCCGCTGCCCAGCGAGGCGGTCAGCAGCACGAAGCCGGCGGTGAGCTGGCGGAACAGCAGCGACTCGAGCGCCAGCAGCGACGGCATCTGCGACAGCAGCGCGCCCACCGAGGCCGATGGGTCGCGCCCCGGTTCGCGCAGGTAGCGGTCGATCGAGGCCATCAGCACGCTGTGCAGCGCGGCGATCGTGAACAGGCTGTAGGCGAGCACCGAGACGCCCAGGTGGACCCGCAGCGCCAGGGCGCTGCCCTCACCGGTCAGCGCGATACCGTGGAACGCCAGCGGCAGCAGGGCGGCGAGCGCCGCCATCGGCGTGATGAGCGCGTACAGTGCCCCCAGCGCGACGAAGAAACCCTCGATCCAGAGCAATCCGCAGGCCAGGCACAGGCTGGCCGACAGCGCCTGCGCGAAGCCGACGCGCAGCCCGCCACCCTGGAGCACGTCCTGCGCCAGCAGCGCGCCGTGCACCACGACGGCCAGTGGCAGCAGCACCCGCACGAACGACGGCGGCTGGGCGCCGCCGCCCTGGCGCAGTGCCCGCCAGCAGCGCCAGGCGATGACCAGGTAGGCGGCGGCGACGGCAAAATGCGTCCCGCCGTAAAATGCTCCGGTTTGCATAGCGCGTTTATATACCATGCGCGATCAAGGACCCCGCCATGCTCGACCAGCTGACCGACCGATTTGCCCGCATCGTCAAGCAGGTGCGCGGACAGGCGCGCCTGACCGAGGCCAACACCCAGGAGATGCTGCGCGAGGTCCGCCTGGCCCTGCTCGAGGCCGACGTCGCGCTGCCGGTCGTACGCGCCTTCATCGACCGCATCCGCGGGCAGGCGCTCGGCCAGGAGGTGGCGGGCAGCCTGACCCCGGGGCAGGCCCTGGTCGGCGTGGTGCATCGGGAACTGGCGCGCCTGATGGGCGCCGGACTGCCGGCGGCCGAACGCGAACTGTCGCTGGCGACGCAGCCGCCGGCGGTCATCCTGCTGGCCGGCCTGCAGGGCGCGGGCAAGACCACCACCACGGGCAAGCTCGGCCGGTGGCTGAGCGCCGAGCGCCGCAAGAAGGTGCTGGCTGTCTCCACCGACGTCTACCGTCCGGCGGCGATCGCCCAGCTCGCGTCGGTCTGCGGGCAAGCCGGCATCGAGTTCTTCCCGACGCCGGCGGACGCCCGCCCGCTGGATATCGCGCAGGCGGCGCTGGCGCATGCGCGGCGCCACCTGCTGGACGTCGTGCTGGTCGATACCGCCGGCCGCACCGCGATCGACCAGGCGATGATGGACGAGATCGCCGGCCTGCATGCCGGGCTGCACCCGATCGAGACGCTCTTCGTGGTGGACGCCATGCTGGGCCAGGATGCGGTCAATACCGCCCAGGCCTTCGGCGCCCGCCTGCCGCTCACCGGCATCATCGTCACGAAGCTTGACGGCGATGCGCGCGGCGGGGTGGCGCTGTCGGTCACGCACGTCACCGGCAAGCCCATCAAGTTCGCGGGCACCGGCGAGAAGCTCGCCGGCCTGGAGCCCTTCGACCCCGAGCGCATGGCGGGGCGCGTGCTGGGCATGGGCGACATCGTGGCGCTGGTCGAGGAGGTCAAGAGCTCGATCGACGCCGGCGCCGCGGAGAAGCTGGCGCAGCGCATGCAGTCGGGCGCGCGCTTCGACCTGGACGACTTCCGCGAGCAGATCGGCCAGATGCGGCGCATGGGCGGGCTCGGCGGCATGCTCGACAAGCTGCCGGCGCAACTGACGCAGGCGGCCGGCCGCGTCGACCCGCGCGACGCCGACCGCCAGGTGCGGCGCATGGAGGGCATCCTCAATGCGATGACGCCGGCCGAGCGCCGCAAGCCCGAATTGCTCAAGGCCTCGCGCAAGCGGCGCATCGCCGGCGGCGCCGGGGTGCCGGTGCAGGACGTGAACCGGATGCTGGCGCAGTTCGACCAGATGAGCACGCTGATGAAGCAGATGCGCAAGGGCGGCATCGGCAAGATGATGCGGGCCCTGGGCACCATGGCCGGCGGCGGCCCGCGGCGCTAGGCGCCGCTGCCGCGCGCCGCCTCGGTCAGAAACGGTAGCCGACCCCGATGCCGTAGAGGAACGGATCGAGCTTGGCCGTCGTGACCTTGCCGACTCCGGTTACCGAAACGTCCGACTGCAGCGGGTTGACATACTTGACGTCGGCGTTCACGAACCAGCGCCGGTCGACGTTGACATCGCAACCGACGTCCAGGATGCCCCCGACGCTTGTCTTCTGCAGGTCGGCTGCACCGTTGAGCAGGTGGACCGAGGTTATCCACGTGAAGTTCAGGCCGATGCCGACGTACGGATCGAACGGCTGCGCCGGCAGGAAATGGTACTGCGCCACCAGCGACGGCGGCAGCTGCTTGAACGAACCGATATCCGTGCCCGCCAGCGTCACTTCGTGCTTCTGCGGATAGGTGAGCACCAGTTCGCCGATGATGTTCGGCGTGAACGCATAGAGCACGTCGATTTCCGGAAACACCTTGCTGCTGACGTGCACGACGTCCGCCGGCAGCGCCAGCGGGCCGCCGCCGTCGGACTTGTTGGCGGGCTGCAGGTCGAGCGCGCCGACACGCACGGACCAGCCGGTGTCCTGGGCCCGGGCGATGCCGCAAACGGCGGCCAGTGCCGTCAACAGCACGGCGAGCACGAAACGAATCGTATTCATGGGGCGACTCCCAAACGGTTCGCTGGCGCCGGTCGTGGCGCCAGATCGGGGAGCAGTCTCGTTTGCCGCCCTGCATAAGGATTTGACCATTATCAAGTCATGGCTATAAGGCCGACAGTCCGTCGCTACTGCACAACGGCACAACGACGGGCGCCTTTCAGCCGGTACCGGCGCGGTCCGCGTAGTTCCAGTAGCCCTTCCAGGCGCCGTAAACCGCGGTCGGATAGCCGGCCTGGCCGACGCTGCCGTTGTAGCGTCCCAGCGCGCGAAAGAGATCGCCGCGCTCGCCGTCGAGATAGTGGCGCAGGATCACGCAGCCGTAGCGAAGGTTGGTGCGCATCTCGAACAGCCGGCGCACGTTGCCGTCGCCGACCAGGGACGTCCAGAAGGGCATCACCTGCATGAGGCCGCGCGCACCGGCGTCCGAGATCGCGTACTTGCGGAAATTGCTCTCCACCTGGATCAGGCCCAGCACCAGCTGGCGATCGAGGCCGGCGCGGGTGCATTCGTAGTCCAGGCACTGCAGCAGGTCGACGCGGTTGCGCCGCTCGGGCAACCGCGGCAAGAGGCGACGCTCCATTTCCGCGAGCCAGCGCTCGTAGGCGGCACGCTCGCCATCGCTGGCAAAGCGCCGCACCGGCGGGGCGCGGTCGGCGATCTGCGAGGCCAGCGCGCTGCGCACGGCGTCAGCCAGCGGCTCGTACTGCTGGGCGCCAGCGCGCGCCCGCCCTGGCCACAGCGGCAGCAGCAGCGGCGCGGCCAGCGCGCCCAGCAGCCAGCGGCGGGCGCCAGCCGCGACGACCCGCTCAGGCGGCGATGCGCTCGAGCAGGAAGGCGATGGCGCCGCTGGCATCAACGGAACTCACCTCCAGGGTGGCACGCGGCGCGTATTCGTACTGGCCGGCCTTCAGGCCGCGCTCGCCGATCGTGATCCGGTGCGGGATGCCGATGAGCTCGGCATCGGCGAACATCGCGCCCGGCCGCTCGCCGCGGTCGTCGAGCAGCACGTCGACGCCGGCCTGCTGCAGGCCGGCGTGCAGCGCATCGGCGGCGGCGCGCACCGCCTCCGACTGGCGGTAATTGACCGGGCAGATGACGACGGTGAACGGCGCGATCGGCGCGGGCCAGATGATGCCGCGGCCGTCGTGGTTCTGCTCGATGGCGGCGCCCAGCAGGCGCGTGATGCCGATGCCGTAGCAACCCATCTCGAGCAGGCGGGCGCTGCCGTCTTCGTCCAGGTAGGTCGCCTTGAGCGCCTCGGAGTACTTCGTGCCCAGGTAGAAGACGTGGCCGACCTCGATGCCGCGCTGGATCGCCAGGGTGCCGCGCCCGTCGGGCGAGGGATCGCCCACGACCACGTTGCGCAGGTCGACGACGGACTGCGGTTCGGGCAGGTCGCGCCCCCAGTTGACCCCGGCCAGGTGAAAGCCCTCGACATTGGCGCCGCAGACAAAATCGCTCATGCGCGCGGCCGTGCGGTCGGCCACCACCCGGACGCCCGCACCGCTGCCGGATGCGAACACCGGCCCGAGGTAGCCGGGCGGCGAGCCGAAGGACGCGGCGATCTCGGCCTCGTTGGCGAAGCGCCAGCCGCCCTCGAAGCCGTCGAGCTTGCCGAGCTTGACCTCGTTGAGTTCGTGGTCCCCGCGCAGCAGCAGCAGCACGATCTGCGGCGTTCCGCCGGCGCGCTCGGCCGCGACCACCACCGACTTGACGGTCTGCGCCAGCGGCAGCCCGAGCTGCCCGGCCACCACGCTGCAGCGCGTCGCGCCCGGTGTTGCCACGCGGCGCAGGTCCTCGGTAGGCGCCGTGCGCTGCGCGAGCAGCGGCAGCGCCTCGGCCAGCTCGACGTTGGCCGCGTAGTCGCCAGCCGGGTCGAAGGCAATGACGTCCTCACCGCTGTCGGCGATCACCTGGAATTCGTGCGAGCGCGTGCCGCCGATGGCACCGGTATCGGCGGCCACGGCGCGAAAGCGCAGGCCCATGCGGGTGAAGATGCGGCCGTAGGCGTCGAACATGGCCTCGTAGCTGCGGTGCGCACCCGCGACGTCGCGGTCGAAGGAATAGGCGTCCTTCATCGTGAACTCGCGCCCGCGCATCACCCCGAAGCGCGGGCGCCGCTCGTCGCGGAACTTGGTCTGGATGTGATAGAAGTTCACCGGCAGCTGGCGGTAGCTGCGGATTTCCTGGCGGGCGATGTCGGTGATCACCTCTTCGGAGGTGGGTTGGAGCACGAAATCGCGCTGGTGCCGGTCCTTCAGGCGCAGCAGTTCCGGGCCGTACTTCTCCCAGCGGCCGGACTCGACCCAGAGCTCGGCCGGCTGGACCACCGGCATGAGCAGCTCGAGGGCGCCGGCGCGGTTCATTTCGTCGCGGACGATGGCCTCGATGCGGCGGATCGTGCGCAGGCCCAGCGGCAGGTAGCTGTAGATGCCGGCGGCCAGCTTGCGGATCAT